>JAHEEM010000005.1 GCA_024640695.1 Rhodospirillaceae bacterium
TTGGCGAGCTGCCGGGTCGCCGCGAGGGAACGCCGCCTCGCCTCGGGCCAGCCGAAGGCCCCGCTGAGGTAACTCCAGATCTGCCGGTAGCCAACGGCCCGCATCGCGGGCAGTTCCGGGGTCAAGTCGCCGCGCGCGATTAGTTCCTCGACCTCCGCCACGAAGCCTGCTGACACCATCGCATCGAAGCGCGCCTCGATGCGATCGCCAAGCGCAGCACGATCCTCGTCGATGACGGCCAGCGTATGCACGGCCAGGGGCTCCGGTCGCTCGCCAGCAGCGCGCTGGCGCACCGAAATCCCCTCGCCCGTCAATTCATAGACTTCCAGCGCGCGCTGGATACGCTGCCTGTCAGTCGGCGCGATCTTCGCCGCTGCGGCCGGATCGATCTCCGCCAGCCGTGCGTGCAACGCGGGCCATCCAACCACTTCAGCCTCGGCGTCGATGCGCCGCCGCAGCGCGGGATCGGCGCTGGGCAATCGCGCAAGGCCGTCGGTTAACGCACGCAGGTACAACAGCGTCCCGCCGACTAACAAGGGCACACGGCCGCGGGCTGCCACCGCCTTGATTGCCACGTGCGCGTCGGTCGCAAACCGACCGGCTGAATACGACTCGTACGGCTCTACGATGTCGACGAGATGATGTCGTATTCGCTCCCTAGCTGCGGCCGACGGCTTTGCCGTGCCTATATCCATGCCGCGGTAAACGAGCGCGGAATCCATGCTGATGATCTCGACTGGTAGGATCTCGGCGATCGCAAGAGCGAGATCGGTCTTGCCGCAGGCAGTCGGACCCGTCAGACAAAGACAACTCAGCGAGCCAAGGCCAGGATCCACCACGAGATCTACTGCCCACGCAAAAAAAGCCGATCGAGATCAGCAACGGTAATTTTGGTCCAGGTCGGGCGCCCATGGTTGCACTGATCGCTGCGCTCCGTGGTCTCCATTTCTCTTAGCAACGCGTTCATCTCGGCGAGCGTCAGGTTTCGATTCGCGCGCAGCGCCCCGTGACAAGCCATCGTTGCGAGCAGCTCATCGATCGTCGCCGTCAGGCGATGCGCGTCTTGGTCGTTCACGAGATCGCTCAGCACGTCACGCAGCAGCGACTCGACGTCGACGTTATCGAGCAAACTCGGCGAGGCGATGACCTGGATCTCGTCGGGTCCGCGTCGCACGAGCTCTAGCCCGAGCTTTGCAAGCTCTTCATGCCAATTATCGACGCAGTCCGCTTCGGCCTGCGATACCTTAAGACTCAGCGGCACGAGCAACGGCTGAGCAGCCATGCGCGTCTCAGACAACGATTGCTTGAGGCGCTCATACGTCACACGCTCATGCGCCGCGTGCATATCGACAATGACCAAACCGTCATCGTTCTCCGCAAGAATATAGATGCCGGCAAGCTGCGCGAGCGCATAACCGAGCGGCGGCGCGCGCTCCTCGCGGACCGAGCCCGCTGGCCGCGCATGCAGCTGCTCGTAGAGCGGTGCAGCTTCACGCAGCTGGGCTGCGGAAGCCTTCGCCACGGGTAGTAACAGCCGGTGCTGCTGCGTGCGCGATTGCAACGCAAGCGTCTCAGCCCGTGCCGGCGGCCGCTGAGCCTGCGAACTTTCGCCGCCAAGCCCAGCAGCCAGCGCTGCTTCGACGGTCCTGAACACAAAGTCATGCACCAGACGCGAGTCACGAAAGCGGATCTCGAGCTTGGCTGGATGCGCATTCGCGTCAACGCGACGCGGGTCGAGTTCCAGATAGACGACGTACGCCGGCTGGCGAGCCTGGAACATGACGTCCTGATAGCCGAGGCGCATAGCGTGGCGAAGCACCTTATCGCGAACGAAGCGGCCGTTGACGAACGTATACTGCATGTCTGTCTGACTGCGGGAGAAGCTGGGGTCAGCAAGCCATCCCCAGAACCGTATGCCCTCGATATCTCGCTCGAAAAACCGCGCGTGCTCTAGAAAAGCTTCACCACAGATTTCCCCGAGCCGTGCTTCGCGATGCTCGCGTGTACCGGCGCGCGGCAGATGCATAACCTCACGCTGGTTATGTCTCAGGCGCCACTCGACATCAAAGCGAGCCAGAGCGAGATTTCGCACCGCGCTATCAGCGTGCGACAGCTCAGTGCGCTCCGTGCGCAGAAACTTCCGCCGTGCCGGCACATTGAAGAACAGATCGCGCAGCTCAACGGTCGTGCCTCGCGGCTGCGGTGCTGGCTTGGCCGCATGCAAGTCACCGCCGTCCGACTCGATGCTCCAGCCTTGCTGAGCATCCGCTGCGCGCGAGCTCAGCTTCAATCGGCTCACGGACGCCATGCTCGGCAAGGCTTCGCCCCTGAACCCGAGCGTCGCGACTCGCTCGAGATCCTCGAGGCTCATGATCTTGCTGGTTGCGTGTCGCGTGAGCGCGAGCGGCAGCTGCTCGACATTAATTCCAACGCCGTCGTCGCTGACGCGAATTAGGCGTGTGCCACCCGCCTCGAGGTCAACCTCGACGCGGCTGGCGCCTGCGTCGAGGCTGTTCTCGACAAGCTCCTTGAGCGCGGATGCCGGCCGCTCGATGACCTCACCGGCAGCGATCTGGTCGACAAGATTGGAAGGCAGCACACGAATTGACATCGTCGCTATTGTAGACCGCACGGCACCCCGACTGCGCGGTCGTTCAATAATGCCCAGCGCCGAAAGCCTTGGCGTCAACAGGAACTCACCGCGCGGATACGGCGCTGGGCAGCGCCGACTCAACCGCTGCGCGGCTGAACTCTCACCAGCTCAGCGCTGATGTCTGACGCGGGGCTAGCCGGATGGAATCGTAAGCACTTGACCGATACGAATCTGATCGCCTTTTAGCTGGTTTGACTGCCTAAGCATGGCGACACTAATACGATAGCGCTCCGCAATCTCCGACAGCGTCTCGCCGCGCTCGATGATATGACGGGTAGCCGGTCGAGCAATCGGCGGTGGATGACTCGCAAGATAGGAGCCGGGCGGCGCATTGTTCCGAAAGTATTCGAGCACCCCCTCATGAATCGCTCGCGCAAACCGCGTTTGCTGGCCCGAATCACTGAGGGCGCGTTCCTCGCGCGGATTAGAGATGTAGGCGAGCTCGATCAAGATGGACGGAATATCCGGCGACTTCAGCACGAGGAATGGCGCTTGCTGCACATCCGTCTTGCGCATCTGCGTCACGCGACCAAGTTGCTCGATAATACGCGTACCCGCCATTGAGCTTGCGTTGATCGTCGCGCTCTGCGACAAATCCAGCAGCACTTTCGCGAGAAGCTGGTCTTTGTCCGAGAGCGACACGCCACCGACAAGATCGGATGCGTTCTCGCGGTCCGCCGCCCATTGCGCCGCTTCGTCGGTCGCACCTTTCTGGGACAGCATGTAGACGGTCGCACCGGTCGCGCGGCCATTACGAAACGCGTCCGCATGAATCGACACAAACAGATCCGCCTGCGCAGAGCGCGCCATCTCACGCCGATCTCTCAGCCGCACAAAGTAGTCGCCGTCGCGGATCAGCAGCGGCTCCATGCCTGGCTGGCGATGAATCTCGTCGGCCAGGCGCCGCGCAACCTCGAGCACTACGTTCTTCTCGCGAATCCCGCTGGGGCCGCTCGCGCCTGGATCATCGCCACCGTGCCCGGCGTCGATCGCGATGAGCACCGGACGCCCCGTCTCGCTGCTCGGCCGAGGCGCGCGCTTGATCGTGGTCTCCGCAGCCAGTGGTAACAAATCGACCACCAGGCGATGCCCATAAGAATCATTGGGCTCGAGCAGAAAGCTCTTCGGCTTCACGGCAGCGCTGAGGTCGAGCACGACGCGTAAATCTCCGCCGGGCCGGGTACCCGTGCGCAGACCCGCGACGACTCCTCCTGCAGCGGGCATATCGCCCGGGATTGTCGCCGCCGTGTCCTCTAGGTCGATGACGATACGATTGGGGTTGCCGAGCGCAAAGACCTTATGCGCCGCAGGGGCCGACAGGTCGAGCACGACGCGTGTCGATTGAGGCCCCGCCCAGAGCCTGAGCCCATTCACAACGCCCGCTTCTGCGGCGGGTCCGCTCAGCGTCATAGTGACCAGTAGTGCCGGTGCTAACCCGACCCGCAACTCGCTTCGCCATGTTTGCAATTTCGAAGGCGAATTTCAAGAATTATGTTTAAAAAATATAGTGATACGCAAGTTAACTCGACGCTAATTCAGGAAGCCCCTGTAAGCGTTCAACCAGCTGCCTGCCGAGCGCGGAGCGCCCATGGCAGTCGACGCGACGGGCCTCGGCTGCTCCATCGAGGCTTAAGTCGATAAGGATGTCGCAACGCGCCAGGAGGTCGCTTGACCGCTCGGGCCATTCGACGAGCACCCAGCAACGCTCGCGCGCGAGCCAGTCGCGCAGCCCCAAAGTTTCGAGCTCGCCGCGCGCGTCTGCGTCGCCCGCCGTGCCGCCGAGGCGGTAAAGATCGAGATGAATCACATCAAGCTGCGGCAGCGTGTAATGCTCAAGGAGGGTATAAGTTGGCGAGGGTACGCGCCCCGCGTAGCCGAGCCCCTCGAGCATGCCGCGCACCCAGGTCGTCTTACCAGCGCCCAGATCTCCGTGAAGACCGATAAGCGGCGTGCCCGAGAAATCCTCGCACCAGACACGCGCCACGCCGCCAGCGAGCGCCTTGAATGCGCTTTCGCTGCGCGGCAGGAAGCCTGCCTGCGCCTGAGTTAGACCGGGTTGACCCATCGACGGATCAGCGGCACGAGGTCGCCCGCGAGCAACCCGCGTTCCCCGGCCTCCGCAGCGTCATCGCCGGCGCGCGCATGCAGATACACGCCCGCGTCGGCTGCCAGGCGCGGTTCGGCTCTCTGCGCTAGAAGTGCGCCTAACACGCCGGCCAGCACATCGCCCATCCCCGCGGTCGCCATACCAGGATTGCCGCGGTCGCAGAGGCTAACGGCGCCATCGCTCCGACCTGCGATCAGGCTGCCGGCACCCTTCAAGACCGCGATGCCGTCGTAGCGGCGCGCAAGCTCTTGCACCGCCGCCAGCCGGTCCGTCTGAATCGCTGCCGCGTCGACCCCGAGGAGGCGGCCTGCCTCACCGGGATGCGGCGTCAGTATCCAGTTCGCCCGCCTTTCGGGCGCTGCCGCGAGCAGGTTTAAGCCGTCCGCATCGAGCACAACCGGCAATCCCGCATCAAGGCCAGCATCCCAGAGCTGCCGGGCCCACTCACTGCGGCCAAGACCTGGCCCGATCACCAGGCTATCCGACACGGCTATCAGCCCCACGAGCTCGCCGGGCGCGGTAACCGCGTGGCACATGATCTCGGGCCGCCCCGCGGTCACTGTGGCGACGCTGTCGGGATGGGTCGCCACGCGGACGAGTCCGGCGCCCGCGCGCAGCGCGGCTTCTGCGGCCAGCCTGATCGCGCCCGACATTCCCGGCGCGCCGCCGATGAGCAGCAGACTGCCGTGGGATCCCTTGTGGGCCGAGCGCTGCCTGGGTTGCAAGGCGCGTCGAATGCAGCGGCGATCAAGCCGCTGCAGCGGCGCGGCAACAGCGGCGTAAGCCTGCGCCGGCACGCCGAGGCCCGCGAACTCGAGCGTGCCGCGGTAATCGATGCCTCGACCGAGAAAGAGGCCCAGCTTGAGACCGACGAACGTGATTGTCGCTGTGGCCCGCACTGCTCGGCCCAACGGCAGCCCGGTATCCGCGTGTAGCCCGCTCGGGATGTCCAGGGCCAACACGGGTACGCCTGCTACGTTAATTGCCGCGACGGCGTCTGCAAAGCGGCCTTCAAGCGGGCGATCCAGGCCGGTGCCGAGCAGCGCATCGACAATGATGTCACCGCTCAGCGCCATGCCACCGTCACCGTCACAGGGACGCGCCGTGCCGCCGGCAGCCTCGAAGTCTCGATATGCGCGCAGCGCGTCACCGCCAAGGCGCTCTCCCGGAACCAGGCTCAGCACGCGGACGCTAAAGCCGTTCCGGATCGCAAGGCGCGCAACCACGTAGCCGTCGCCGGCATTATTACCGGAACCGCAGACAATGGTGAGCTCGCGAGCCGCCGGCCAGCGGCCGCGCAAGCAGTCGAGCGCGGCCTCACCAGCGCGGCACATGAGCTCGTAGCCAGGGATCGCGAATTCTTCGATCGCCACGCGATCGAGCCCGCGTACCTGCACACTGGTATAAATCTCGTTAGGAAGTCCAACCATCTAGAAGATTATACTCGTAGACCACATGAATACTTTGCCCCCGACTGCCGAGCCACTCAGCGCTGCCGAACTCGAAAACCTCAGCCGGGAAGTCAAGCGTATTGGGATTGCGCTTGGTTTTCAGCAAATTGGCATCACCGACACCGACCTGGGCGCGGCGCAGCAACGCCTAGAGGCATGGCTCGAGCGCGGCCGGCATGGAGAAATGGCATATATGGCGCGCCATGGTCGCATGCGCTCACAGCCTGATGCGCTTCTTCCGGGCGCTGTCAGAATCATCTCGGCACGCATGGATTACTTCCCGGAGCCGGATGCGGCAGCACTTGAGGCCCTCGCGGACCCGCGACGCGCGTATCTCGCCAGGTACGCCCTTGGGCGTGACTACCATAAAATACTGCGCCAGCGGCTCAAGCGGCTCGCGCGCGCGGTCGCCGAACTCATCGGTGACTTCGGTTATCGCGTCTGCGTCGACAGCGCGCCGGTGCTCGAGAAGGCCGCGGCCGAGAAGGCGGGATTGGGATGGATCGGCAAGCACACCAATTTGATCAACGAGAAAGCTGGATCCTGGTTCCTGCTCGGTGAAATTCTCACTGACCTTGCGCTGCCGATCGACGCGCCGGCCAGCAATCACTGCGGCAGCTGTCGCGCCTGTCTGGATGCCTGCCCAACTGGGGCAATCGTAGGGCCGTACGAGCTCGATGCGACGCGCTGCATCTCCTACCTGACAATCGAGCTACGCGGATCGATACCGATCGAGCTACGCCCGGCGATCGGTAACCGTATCTTCGGCTGCGACGACTGCCAGCTCGTGTGCCCGTGGAACAAGTTCGCTCAACTCACTCGCGAAGCGGACTTCGCGCCGCGACACGGACTCGATATCGCGACGCTCGTGGAGCTGTTCGCCTGGGAAGAGCCTCAATGGGAGCAGGCAACCACTGGCAGCGCGATACGCCGTGCGGGTTACGAAGGGTGGCTGCGAAACATCGCGGTCGCTCTAGGCAATGCGCCTCGCAATGACGGCGTGCTCAAAGCCCTCGCGCGCCGTGCCGATCATCCCTCCGCGCTTGTCCGAGAGCATGTCAGCTGGGCGCTCGCACGTCACCGCAGCGTCTAAACCAAAAGGTTGTCGATTAGCCGAGCGCGGCCTAGCCAAGCCGCAACCAGCAGGATTCGTGCGCGCCCAAGGCCGGTCGGCTCGGCCATCGACAGGTCATCGGCATGGCGCAGCTCCAGATAGTCGGGCCTGAAGCCACGCCGCTCCAGCTCTTCTAGAGCCGCCGATCGACTCGCCTGGAAAGCCGCAGCATCCTGTTGCAGCTCGACAGCGAGATCAGCAAGCGCTGCATGCAATAGCGGTGCGACCTGGCGCTCCTCGGGCGTCAAATATTGGTTGCGCGAGCTCATCGCCAAGCCGTCCGGCTCCCGGACCGTCGCCGTAGTGACGAGCTCGGTGTGCAGATGCAGCTCCTCGAGCATGCGCATCAACAAAGTTAGCTGCTGATAGTCCTTCTGACCCATGACCAGAAAATCCGGCTGCGCGATATTCAAGAATCGCAGCACGACAGACGCAACGCCGTCGAAATGCCCGGGGCGAAACCTCCCGCACAATTCGTTAGCAAGCCCCGGCAGATTGACCGTCACTATATCCGCTGTGCCATGCGGATAAATCTCCTGCTCACTGGGAACGAACAGCAGATCAGTGCGGCCTTGCCGGGCGAGCAAGCTTTCGTCCTCGACCGGTGTTCGCGGGTAAGTCTGAATATCTTCCTGCGGTCCGAACTGCGTCGGGTTCACGAAGATGCTTACGATGACGCGCTCCGCTAGCTCGCGCGCGCGGTCGACGAGGCTCAGATGCCCCGTGTGCAGGTTACCCATCGTCGGCACCAGAGCCACGCGGTCTCCCGCACTGCGCCAGGCCGAGACCTGCGCATGGACGGCATTCGCCGTGCGAACCCGCTCGAGTTGCGTCAACCGTGACTCCTGGCTACGGACTAGTGGGCAAAGGGCCGGTATTCTATCAGGAGAAACAATGTTCCTTAGCAGGATAGGATCGATCCTTGACCGCTGTGACGTATGCCTCGATAGCAGCAAGCTGCGAGTCGCGGCCGTGCATGAAGTTCTGGACGAATCGCGGCGTGCGGCCCTGCGTAATGCCGAGGATGTCGTAGAGCACCAGGATTTGCCCGTCGACGAAAGGTCCTGCACCGATACCGATGACCGGCACTTCGAGCGCTGCGGTAATGGTCTTTCCAACTTCGTTCGGGACACACTCGAGCAAGACGAGATCGGCGCCGGCGTTCTGCAGAGCAAGCGCATCATCGGTCATTTTATCGGCCGCGCCACGTTCGCGCCCCTGTACTTTGAATCCGCCGATCTTATGAACTGATTGCGGCTTGAGACCAAGGTGCGCGCAGACGGGTATGTCGTGCCGCGCAAGACACTCGACGACCGCAGTCTGGTTGCGCCCTCCTTCGAGCTTAACCATCATCGCGCCGCCTTCTTGCATCAGGCGAACCGCATTGTCCAAGGCCTGCTCCGGCGTCGCGTAACTCATGAACGGCAGATCGGCGACGAGAAATCCGCGCCGCAGGCCGCGCGCCACGATGCGCGTATGGTAGACGACGTCATCGACGGTTACCGGTACCGTCGTGTCGTGGCCCTGGATTACCATGCCGAGCGAATCACCGACGAGAACGAGATCAGTGCCAGCCATGTCCACGAGCTGTGCGAAGCTCGCATCATAAGCCGTTAGACAGGCAATCGGCTCGGCGTCGGCTTTCATTTGCCTAAGCGTCGATACGTTAACGGGCGGCGACGCCATATTGCGCTGCTGCAGTTGCTTGTACATTTGCCGGTCCTCTGCGATCGTCAGGCGATCGTTTCTAAAGCAGGGTTGAAGAACTGCCGGCCGTGCTTCATGCGGCAGATCGCGCGTAGTAGCTCCTGATAGTCCGTCTCGCGATTGATGGGGTCGATGTTCGCCGCATTGACGATAAGCAGAGGCGCCGCGTCGAATTCGTAAAAGAACTTGGCATACGCATTGCCAAGCCGCTCCAGGTAATCGTCTTCGAGTTGCTGCTCATACGAAATGCCACGACTTGCAACGCGCCGGCGCAGCACGCTCGGTGGCGCCTGCAAGTAGATCACCAGGTCAGGCGTTGGTGGGTCCAACTCCAGGCTGTCATAGACCTGCTGGTAAAGGCTGAGCTCGTTGCGGTCAAGATTAAGCTCAGCGAAGAGTCGGTCCTTGTCGATCATAAAATCCGCCACACGAACCGGCGCGAAGAGATCTGACTGGCGAATCTCCTCAATCTGGCGCGCGCGTTGGAACAGAAAAAACAGCTGCGTAGGCAACGCCGCATTGCGGCGGTTCCTGTAAAAGCGCTCGAGGAACGGATTCTGCTCGGCGTTCTCGAGCACTAGATCGCTCTTGAAGCTCTCGGCGAGCCGTCGCGCCAGGCTCGTCTTACCTACACCGATTGGCCCTTCGACCACGATATAACGCAGGTTACTCGCGAGCGATAGATCGACAGGGTTGATCATAGAAACCATCGGTAAAGGCCTCGTTAAATGTCCGGGAACGTCGAATTTGAGGCTCAATTCTCGCAGATTTCTTGTCACGCAACCCGTTCCGGGACTCGCCGTCGCCGCAACGCGGGCCGAGCCGCTGAAACGCCGGGAGCACGCGGGTTTCTCGTAGGCTCAGTCGCGCGGCTCCGTGCCTCAGACGACCCAAAAATTGCCGCACGACCGGAAGCGCTCGTGACGAGGCAGCAAAAGCGTCAGGCTTCCCAGGTATGGTCAAAAACGCTCCGCTCCGCGCCGCGCAGCAGCTCAAGAAGATGCTTACGGCGGTTCACCTGGCGGCGAATCGCGACGTCGCGGGCGGCGCGGTTTACGCCGTCGCGGGCGCTTCACATCAAAGGCCTTGTGCTGCTCGTCCGGCGCAAGGCCTTGCACCTCGGTCCACCAGTCGGCCAGTTGCTGGTCCGCTTCTCCGCAAGCAGCTCGCAACAGGAGAAAGTCGTAGGCCGCGCGAAAGCGCTTATGCTCTAGCAGCCGTTGAGCTCGGGCACCGCGTCGGTTGGTGAGCCGCTGCTGCATTACCAGGATGTCCTTCATCGGCATGCTGAAGCGCTTGGGAAATGCCGTGTAATGCTGCTGGCCCGACACGATCGTATCGTTTGCGATCAGCATCGCCTCAGTCTCTCGCAGCCCATCGCGCATCTCGAGCTGCTTCGCGGCGTCGCGTATCGGATACCAGAGCATGACGGCATAGAGGAACATCGGCGTGACACTTTGATCGGTCGTCACGCGGCGGTCAGTGTTCTTCAGGCCCTCGCGGATCAGCTGCAATACGCCCCCGCTGCTGTCCTGAGCAATGCTCCCGGCCGTATATGGAAACAGATACTGCAGCAAGTTGTACTGTAGCAGCAGCTCGAGGCCGCGCACCGCGTGGCCCGCCTGAAACAGCTTCAGCGTCTCGTCAAACAGTCTTGCAGGCGGGACGTCTCGTAATAGCGCGCCTAGCCTCTCGATCGGCTCCGCACTTTCCTGTGCAATCTCGAAACCGAGCTTAGCGGCGAATCGGATGGCGCGCAGCATGCGCACGGGATCCTCGCGGTAGCGTGTCTCCGGATCCCCGATCAGTCGTAAGGTCCGGCTCGCGACATCCTCGATGCCGGTCGTAAAATCCCAGATCGTGAAGTCGGCGATGTTGTAGTAAAGCGCGTTAACCGTGAAGTCTCTGCGCCAAACGTCCTCCTCGATAGCGCCGAACACATTGTCGCGAAGAATTCGGCCGCTGTCGGCGTGTTGCCGATCATCATGTTCGACATCAGCCGCGCCTCGAAACGTCACAACCTCGACGATTTCTCGACCGAACCGCACATGCGCAAGCTTGAATCTCCGCCCGATCAGCCTGGAGTTGCCGAACAGCTGCCTGACTTCCTCGGGACGCGCGTTCGTCGCTACGTCAAAATCCTTGGGTTCGCGGCCGAGCAGCAGGTCGCGGACGCCGCCACCGACGAGAAAAGCCTGGTAGCCGCCTTTGTCGAGGCGATAAAGCACCTTCAGGGCACTTCTGGATATGCCGGCTCGGCTGATGGTATGGCCGGATCGCGGAATTATTTTGGGGCCAGGGCGCGGCTTCGAGTCCGTGTCGTTCAAGTGGATTCCGATGACGAGTTTATCGACGCCCTAAAGCCCGGTATGATAGCAGCCCCTCAAAGCTGAGGCACCCGGGCTCCCTTCGTCTAGCGGTCCAGGACGCCGCCCTCTCAAGGCGGAAACACGAGTTCGATTCTCGTAGGGAGCGCCAATAGAATCATCTAGTTATAGAAACATTGGCTCGCTACAATCCAACTTGTAAAGGATTTGTAAAGAAGTGAGTCCGGTTGAAATACCCTCCGACGCACCCTACCCGCCCGCAGGCAGCGCTCGCCGTTGCGGCCCTACTCTCTCTGACGGCCTCACGGTTCACGACTGCGCGGGAATCCTTCGGGCGCATCCTCGGGCGATCCTAGGCCTCTGCGCTCCACGGTCAGAGCCGCTATCGCTTCCCGCAGGGACAGCTCGCCACGGTCGAGCCGCTCCAATACCCTACTCTTAAGGCGTCGCGGCATTCGATCCGAGGTCGCGTTTGCGTTCAAGAAGCGAGTTTCGACCTACCTCGCGCCTTCGGGCGAACGCGGCTCCGGATAGTCCGCGTTGGCCAAAGCCGTCGTTTCCACATTGCCTTGCTTATCAACAAAAGCTACTACCAAATCCACGAGTCTCCCGAATATGTCGGTACGTACGTAGACCGTGCTTGAACCGAAAAATGAGCGCACGCCGGCATAATGGCCCGATCCTGGCAGCGTGTAATACACGAAGGGTGATGCACAGCGGCTTGCTATAGCAGCGAGGTACTTAAGGCTCTCTTTACTTTCCAACTCACCGTCGATCAGCAGAGTCGGAGTGTGCCCCGGCTGGCTGAGGCGGGCATCGACCAAGACTGGTATACCATTTCTCTTCCGCGAATGTAACAAGACCTCGGGCGACACGAGCTGAGGGAGGCGTCTGTCAGCGGAGGCTCGCACGCGATTCCATCGCGACGGCTGCTCATCTAGGCCTCTGAGGTAGCGCTCCGGACCCATCAAGATGAGCGCCTTGACCCGTTTGTCATCGAGTGCAGACTCGAGCGCAAAATTGGCGCCAAGCGAATGGCCGAACACGTAAAGGCGCGCGGGATCGACATCCGGTCGGCTCTCGAGATAGTCGACCCAGCGTGCATAATCGCTTCCCACTTCGTAGGCGTCGGGATTATCGAGATCCTGCGGATCGTCGCTTTCGCCGAATCCTCGCGCGTCGGGCGCAAGCACTAACCAGCCTCGTGCCTGCAGCGCCATTCCGAGCGCCCTGACAAGTCCCGCTTTGCGACCGTAAGGCGAGCTGCCGTGATTCAAAATAATCGCCGGAAAGGGCCCCGCGCCATGCGGACTATACAGGCCACCTACCAATCGGAGCTTGCCTTGCTCTTCCAAGGCGATCCTTTCGGGTTCTTCAATTACCTGCCTCTCGATCATCGACCACTGATCGAGAGGGTCGAGTTCCCTCATGAAGTAAAGAACTTCGATCGCCGGTTGGATGAACAAAAGACGAAAGCCTACGGGATCGACCTGCCAATAGAGGGCAAGCCCAAGACAACCTGTTGCGCCTGCGGCAACCAGGCGGAAGAGGATGTTCCGAAACCGAAGGTGGCAACGGCTCATTAATATCGAAGCGGTCCGAGAGTGTCCAATCCCAGAGGATAAAGCCTTACTTTATTGTAAACACCGCCGACTAACCTGGCAATCGATATTTCTGCACTCGGCACTCGAGGCGACGGGAGAACCACATCGCTTTCGAAGCAGTTCACTTAATCTCGAGTCGATGCAGGTGTGACTAAAATCACCGACACTCGGACGCGTATTGAGCAAACTTCGCGCTCGTAGCCTGGCATGACCGAGCACTAAAGACCTCACACCAGGCGACTGACCGAGATCGGAGCACAGAGATAATAAGCGCGTGTCGATGGCCGATGGCACCACGGAAGAGATATCGATGGGAAATGACGAACTCAAGATACTAGACTGCCGGATTCCGGCATTTTCGCAACAAGTCACGTTGCGGCGAGCCCAGCGGCTCGCCGACTACCCACTCGCCAGAGCAAGCGAGTGGGCGCCGCTCGCCGCCAGCCCCGTGCCGTTCGGCGGCGACGAGAACGAAGACCTGTTCGAATAAGCTCGCACCCCCGCCGTGTCGATGAGCAAGCCCATGGAAACATAGGCACTCTGGCTCATCGCCCGGTTAAAAAGAACCCGGCACGAGGCCGGGTAAGTTCAGGGGGAAAAGATCAAAAGTAGCTGGGTGTAAACATAACCAAGCCCGGCCTGCGTCGCTGTGACGGCGATCACGTTTCCGCAATAAGTCAAAAAGGTATCCAGGATGCCTGCTCAGTGACGTGTAAGTAGCCGATGCTGATCCCTTGGCGCCAGCCGACCCCAAACCGCACGGGTGCCAAAACGATATCGCCACTGCGGTTGTAGTTCGCCCCGACCCCGCCTACGAAATACAGACTCCCGTCGACGCCCGGATAGCGTTGAAAGATATTGTCGACGCTGGGAAGGTCGTAGATCAGCACGAAGGCTTTGGCTGCGTTACCACCGACGTCGAAACCGATCGATGGCCCGGTCCAATACACGTCGCGGACCGTCCCATCGCTAATATGCAACGTGCCGCGGCCATAGCGGACGCCGACACCGAAAGCCCCGCCGCCCTCTTCGCCGACAATATAGGCGTTGGGCCTGCCCTGTTCACTGAAAATTTTATTGAGCACATCAGCCAGGCCGCGGGCACCTGCGCCGAAAAATTTCTCCGCCTCCCGAGCAATGTCGCTTTGCTCATACTCCGGTGATGGCTGGGACGTCTGCGGCTGGGTGCCTGGTGTCGTCCCCTGGCTTGCACAGCCGCTGCAAAGCAGCGCGACAAGCAACCACGCAGCGTGAAGCCGGTCACTGTTCCGCATATCGATACTCCTCTGTGTCAAAGCTCTAAGCGCAATGCGCTGAACGCCTCAAAGACGAACGCCCCATATTTCGTCAAATCGCAGGTTCTTGAATATCGTCACGGCACCTCGCGCTCGCTAGCGCTAGCATTTGCGCATCGTGGCTGGCAACGACCAACATAAACAGGAGGTCACGTCGAATGCGCGTCGATGACGATTTTGACGGCGATCAGTGCGTTGTACTGCCGAGTAATTATATGGCTTCTGTGGATGCCGCAGTGGAGCTTTATGACGATGCTATCGCCCGAAGCTCGACCGGCTTCAGCGTCAGCGGACTCGAGTATGGAGCCGGCCGATTGCTGTTTCGAATCACCTTAGCGACCCTGTTTTTCTGGTTACTGCCCTCCATCTGGATACACTGCATCTGATACCGTCGCGCCGGGCGCGATATAGCGAGGACTGCTAGCTCGCCCGACTCGACTCAGCCCCGGTCGGCCACCACCAAACGCCGCTTCGCAGCCACCGGCAGCCGCTTGATCTGGGCTTCCCGGCGCAATGCCTCACCGCGACCACTCTGCAGCTCGAAGTAGATCAATTCCACGGGTAATCGCCCCCGCGTGTACCGCGCGCCGCGTCCGGCATTGTGTGCAGCGATGCGCTTCCCGAGGCGGTTGGTGATACCGGTATAGAGCGTCGCGTCAGCACATCGCACGATGTACACATACCAGCCGCATGCCTGCCTATCGCTCAAGAACTGATATCTCCTAGCACGTCGCTTGAACGCTCGACAGAATCATGCGCCCGGCCGGCGCATCGTCCCGTTCTGGCACCGCGCTGCGGGCAGGACGCGGTAGCGAAGAATGTTTAAATAGGAGCTCTGCCGATCTCCTTCGACAGCTGCGCCAGTTTCCGTCAATAGATACTTGCAGCCTGCTCATGAGAGCGTCGTAGAAACGCCGCAGCCTCCAGAGTGCGCGATTGCTTAAGGCTCCGACTCGAAAAACTTCACCGCATAGGCGGCTGTTAGCGCAACCCCCAACCCAAGCCCGATGCCGGTGCCGACAGCGGCACCCATCCCGGCAACGCCGAACAGCGCGCCGGCGAAACCTCCGATCACGAACCCGAAAAACAATGCCAGCGGCAGCGTACAGGCTTTCAAGACTGATCGTAGTGACCCCTTCCTCGACGCATTCACCACCATTCCGGTTCTACCTCTAGCCACTGTGCTTTGCTTCGTCGTCTGTGGCGCCGGCGACCGACCAAATCGTATGCCTTACCACGCCGTCTCCTCTAACGCCCGTCCAACCCTCGTAGCGCTCCAAATAGGCTGACAGCTGCGCGTAGATTTCCAGATCCTGAACATGTTGCTCGTAGGCGTTGTGCAGGCGCGCGCGGCTGCCGTCGACGACCGCCCGGAGCTCTTCGACGGCCTGTCTAACCTCGTCCTTACTGCATTCCGCAATCCGCTTGACAGAGCCGTCAGCCAACGGAAGGTTCGCGGGAAACGACTCTCCCACGACGAAAGTGGCGGGTATAACGAGCACATTGTCCACGAATCGGGGCCTCCCCTGCCACGCAGCTGCACCCCCATCGGGCAACTGAAACTATCCTTAGACCGCAATGGCCAACCGTATCCTCGACCAGTGCTGGCCGGGAGCATCGACAGTCATTCTCCGCTAGAATCCTCGCCACTGCCAGTCGGCACCGCCGCTTCGCATGAGGCTGCAAATCAGCTGAGTAGCCCTTTCGTTAGACTGAGTCAGCCCCGATGGCGCAGCTTCAACAATGAACCCTGAACACGCCCACCGCCCCGCCGGCGTTGCCCCCCGGCTCGCCGCAATGACCTACGACTGGCTGCTGCTAGCGAGCATATTTTTCATCCTCACGCTCGGACTGATCCTGCTCCGCGGAGGGGCGGCAATCGCGCCCGGCTCTTGGTGGTACACGGCGCTGTTGATCTCAGTCAGCTTCATATTCTACGGGTGGTTCTGGACCCATGGGGGCCAGACCCTGGGCTTACGCGCGTGGCGGCTTCGCGTGGTCAGGACCGACGGTGGACGGCTCTCCTGGCGTGATGCCACGCGGCGCTTTGCAGCGGCTACGACGCTACTCGTTCCGCCGGGGCTTGGCCTTGCCTGGATGTTAATAGACCCCCGCAAGGCATGCTGGCACGACCTGCTGTCGAATACCCGCATCGAGAGGACTGCCGACTCAGGTCGAGTGGCGCGCGACGGCTCGTAGCGCTTCCTGACACATGCCGTCGACTGCAGTCGACGCCGAGTCGCCTAGGAATTTCGGCGCGGCCCTCTAACGGACCCGGCTCAGGGCAATAACCGTGACGATGAGCAGTATCAGACTGGGCACCCAGGCGACGACAAAGGGGTCGAGCTCGAATACCTCGACGCCTCCGGCGAGCACGCGCGTGCCGACGTAGTATCCGAGGCCGATGACGAGCCCGACTATGAGCCGCGCCCCCGCGCCCGCCGAGCGCAAGCCACGGGACGCGAACGGCAAGGCGAGTATCGTCATTAGCAAGGCGGAGACGATATCAGCCATACGCGCCCAGTACGCCGTCAAGTAACGGTTCGCGTCGAGATCGTTTTGCTGCAGATAGGCAACATATCGTTTCAGGTTCTCGGTGCTGAGCAGGTCATGCCGGACTTCCGAGAGCCCAAGCAGCTCGGGCGTCAGGTCATAGTTCTTCACCGTCGCGCGCTCTGTGCTCGCGAGCACGTGGTCACCCATGAAACGCGTCTCGGAATAGTTAGCCAGCAGCCAGCTATTGGTGCTATCGATTTCTGCGGAGTCCGCGCGCGCCATCTGCGAGAGCAGTCCATCTTTGTCGAACTCGAAAAGGTACACACTGCCGAACCCTAGAGCGCCAGGCGCACGGCGGAAGCTGAAAATGTTGTCGCCTTCCTTCAGCCAGATCGCGCGCGCGCTCGCGAGACCATTCGTGTCCAACATCGCCTCCGCCCGCATTTGCCGGCCGTAGGCATCCAGCGACGGAGCGAAAGAATCTCCAAGCATTGCCATGATGGTCGTCAGGATGAGCCCCGCTATGGACACGGCTCCGAGCAGCCGAAGCCGCGAGACGCCGCTGACGCTCATGACGACGAGTTCATGATGCACCGCCAGATTGCCCAGACTCAGCAACGCCCCGAGTAGCGCCGCGACCGGCAATAGAAGAAATGTCAGCCTTGGTAGTCGGAAGGCGACGTAGGTGATCGCATCGTCGAAGCGGTACTGCGCAGTGCCGACATCGTCGATCTGGCCGACAAACTCTACGAAGCTTACGATCCCGAGCAAAACCAGGACGACGACCAGGACGCCCTTGAGGACCGATCCGACGATGTATCTATCTAGGAGATTCAAGCAGCGTTCTCAAGAGGTCGAGCTCGAACGAAGACGCCGGCCTCACGCCCGACAAGAAACAGCCCGATAGCGGCAAGCACAGCGTGCACCCACCAGAGCCCTAACCAAGCGGGCACTTGCTCGCGCTCCACCCAGACCCGCGCGATCGCGAGCGTATTGGCGTAAGTGATGTAGATCAACATACCGACGCCCAGGCGCCCGTAGCGGCCCTCGCGCGGCCGCGATCGGCTTAGAGGCACGGCGAGCAACATTAACGCAAACATAGACACAGGCGCAGAAATCCGGGCCTGAAGCTCCGCTCGGTCGAGGGGATCGTTGGATCCCAGCAGCTCCGCGCTCGTCTTGAGCTCGACGGGAATCTCGGCTTCCTCTTCGTCATCGCGGTCTACCGGGATTCCATGCTCGCCGAATTCAACAAGCCGGAAGGCGCGATCGCCGGGATTGCCCTCGTAGCGCCTGCCGTTGAAGAATACGAAAGATAGCGCACCGTCCACTGGATCCTGGACGCGTCGGCCTCTCTCGGCCAAGATGACGACTAGCTGATCCTGCTCCTCGTGCTCGACGAATACATCGCGAATCTCGGTGCCCACAACCTCGCGGGCATAGATGACGGTATCGCCGGAATCGGGTGTGGTGAATTTCCCGGCCTCCAGGATCCCAAGCTCCAGTTCCTCTTGCGCCTGAGCTTGGATCGATTCGATCTGGCGCGCCGCATCAGGGGAGCGCACCAACGCAAGATACGAGATACCGATCGCGAGCAGCGTCGTCAACACGGCGATAGGCCCTAGCAGCCTCAACGGTCCCACGCCGCAGGCCGCAAGCGCAGCCATCTCCGAATCTCGATTCAGGCGGGCGAGCGCGAGCATGATGCCTAGAAATAAGCCGATTGGCGTCAGCACGGTAACGAAGCTCATCGACGTAAGACCGAGAATCGCGAACACCGCATCCTTCGGCAGCAGGTCCGCTGCAGCGTCGTCGAGAATCTCGGCGAGCTGGTTCGTCATGAGTATGACGAACAAGACCAGCGTCACGACGAGCCAGGCACCAAAAGTCTCGCGAAATACGTAGCGACTGATGAGATTCATCGGCTTTGTGTCTCGACCACCTCGGAGAAGAACAAACCGCAGCACCAAACTGCCAATTCAGATTGACGCTGCGGGTCGCACACAGACGTCTCGGGCCTAAGCCCCTGCCCACACGTAGCTTGCCGCGAATGAGCCCCATTCCATGCTGCGCAAAGTCTTCGACTGCCGCGCGTGCCGTAAGCTCCAGCAACACAGCGGCCAATCGCTGCGACGCGCTCTGGTTGCGGGCCTAGGGAAACGACGAAGCGACGCATCGGTTGGCTCTCAGAGAGGTTCTAGCGGGCGGAGCTTATCGAGTACACTAAACCGCTTTACTCGGCACGGCTAATACACGATACCACAAGCGACTCCAAGGTCAGCGGGGGCCGTTGTGGCCCGCCGCTGCACGACGTCATGTGCCGCAGAAGTTTGAGAGGAGAACGAAGATGGAATTTCCGGTCAAGACGGGCGCGCCGGGACGGCAAAAGACGGCTTGTGCCGTCGTTCCGATATTCGAAGGTAAGGCGCTCACTGGCCCGGCCCGCGAGATCGACGTCGTCAGCGGCGGATTGCTAAAGAAACTCATCAGGTCGGGAGACGCCTCGGCCGAGGTTGGTCGTTGTCTTATGGTTCCGCAGCTCGGCGGCTCGGGGCCGAGCAGAGCCCTGCTCGTGGGCTGCGGCAAGGCGGGCGAGTTTAGCGCCAAGCGATATAAGCAGGCCTTGACCGCGGCGGCGCAAACCTTGAAACGCGCTGGCATCGCCGAAGCGACCTCCTACCTACCTGCCGCGGCACCTCAGGCGCTCGGGCCCTATTACATCGCGCGGCTGGCAGTAGAGACCACGAGCGGAGTCTTTTATCAGTTCGACGAGCTGAAGTCCCGAGCCGCCGCCAAACCCAAACTAGCCAAGCTCGCGATAGGGCTTACCGACAAGGCCGCTGTGAGTGAAGCCCGCAGGGGAATCACCCACGGTAAAGCCATCGCAGCGGGTATGTCGCTCGCCAAAGATCTGGGTAACCGGCCACCCAATGTCTGCACACCGTCGCACCTGGCTCAGCATGCCCGGGCTCTCGCCAAGCGCTACAAAAATCTTCGCGCAGAAGTACTCGACGAACGCGACATGAAGCGGCTCAAGATGGGCGCCCTGTTGTCCGTTACGCAGGGAGCACGCGAGCCGGCGCGTCTCATCGTGCTCCACTATCAAGGCACGAGCCCGAAACAGGCGCCGGTCGCGTTGTGCGGCAAAGGAGTTACTTTCGATACCGGCGGCATTTCACTCAAGCCGCCGCCAAAGATGGACGAAATGAAGTTCGATATGTGCGGCGCCGCCGGTGTCCTAGGCGTCATGGCTGCGCTTGGCGAACTACAGCCTGCAATCAACGTAGTTGCCGTAGTGCCAGCATGCGAGAACATGCCCTCGGGCGAGGCCACCCGCCCCGGCGATATCGTCCGAACGATGTCCGGGCAGACGGTTGAGATCCTGAACACCGATGCGGAAGGCCGCCTCATTCTGTGTGACGCAATGACCTATGCACTGCAACATAAGCCACGTTACCTCATCGATGTTGCTACGCTGACGGGTGCTTGCGTCATAGCCATTGGAAATGTGTATACAGGGCTGTTCAGCGATCATGACGAACTCGCGGAAGCCCTGCTCGCCGCGGGAAGCCGATCTCTCGATCCAGCCTGGCGACTTCCGGTAGACGAAGAGTACGGCGACTCACTGAAGAGCAATTTCGCCGATTTCGCGAACGCCGGCAGTCGCGAAGGTGGCGCAAGCATCGCGGCAAACTTCCTATCGCGGTTCGTGGAGGGGACTCCGTGGGCACATCTCGACATCGCTGGCGTGGCATGGAAAGCGAACGCGGACAAAGGCGCAACCGGGCGCGTCGTTCCTCTGCTTACCGATTTTTTACTCAGCCTCTGATCTGGTGGACGACGATCGGGTGACGCAGGTCGATTTCTACATTCTTCCGGACAACTCGGACGAGTCCCGGCTGAATCTGGCCTGTCGACTCGCCGATAAAGCGGTGCAGCGCAAGCTTGGCGTGTTCCTGCTCGCCGAAACGGAAACTGATGCGCGTAGGCTCGACGAGCTGCTCTGGACCTTCTCGCAGAATAGCTTCTTGCCGCATCGGTACGCGTGGGACCTGGCTGCCGCTCCGGCAGAGGAACCCATTATAATAGGCTGCCGCGAGCGGGCTGGTCCCGAAACGATCGACGACGCTGCCGGAGCGGCGTGGGACCTCATGATCAACCTTGCTAACGAAGTGCCCGCAACCTTCGGGCGCTATGAGCGCCTCGCAGAGGTCGTTGATGCCGAGCCGACGCGCCGCGACAGCGGCCGCACCCGCTACCGGTACTATCGCGACCGGGGATACGAGCTAAAGACCCATCAACTCTGAGCGCCAAATGACCGAACAAACGCCAGCGCAGACGGCTATTCCGGTTCTTACCGACGTCGTCACAGACAAGGATGCGACAGGACTCAGCGAGGCCACGCCGCACGTAGACAATGCGTCACTTATCGCCGAGCTTCAGACGCAGATCGCGGCCAGTGCCTTTGCCTTGACGGAGCAAGTATTGCATACGGCACTTACTGAAATGGAAGCCACACTGTTCGAGAAGGTATCGAAAAGACTGCGCCAGGAATTACCCGAGCTCATCGATCGCATTCTGAGAGAGCATCTCGACTACGACTCCAAGGACTCTTGAGCTATGGCTGGCGTATACCAACCGCAGGACTTGGAAACCAGGCATTACGAGCGCTGGGAGAAGGCCGGCTATTTCGCTCCGACCGGAACAGGCGCGCCCTACGCCATCGTCATCCCTCCGCCAAACGTGACCGGCACGCTGCACATGGGCCACGCGTTTCAGGACACCATCATGGACGCGCTGACTCGGTATCACCGCATGCGCGGGCGGAATACCCTCTGGCAACCTGGCACTGATCACGCAGGTATTGCCACGCAGATGGTTGTCGAACGGCTGCTGAGCGCAGAAGGCAAGACGAAGCACGATCTGGGTCGCGAAGCCTTCGTCGAACGCGTTTGGGACTGGAAGGAACACTCGGGCGGACGCATTACGCAGCAGCTTCGGCGGCTAGGCACATCTGTAGATTGGTCACGAGAACGGTTTACGATGGACCCCGATCTGTCGCATGCCGTCACCGAGGTATTCGTGCGCCTGCACGATGAGGGCTTGATCTATCGCGGCAAGCGCCTCGTTAACTGGGACCCCGTCCTGCATACGGCGCTGTCGGATCTGGAGGTCCTCGCTCAAGAGGAGCGCGGCAAAATGTGGCGGTTCCGCTATCCGCTCGTGGTCGGCGAGGGTTATCTCGTCGTAGCCACGACGCGCCCGGAGACGATGCTCGGAGACACGGCCGTGGCCGTCCACCCGGAAGACGCGCGCTATAAGCACTTGATCGGGCAGTCGGTGCGGCTGCCACTCGCCGAGCGCGATATTCCGATCATTGCCGATGATTACGTCGATCCCGAGTTCGGCACGGGCTGCGTGAAAATCACGCCCGCGCACGACTTCAACGACTATGAGGTCGGCCGCCGTCACGCCCTGCCGATGATCAATATCTTCGACGCCGACGCACGTCTCAATGACGCGGTACCACATCTCTATCAGGGTCTCGATCGATTCGATGCGCGCAAGCGTGTCGTCGCAGACTTGGAACGAGCCGGCCTGCTCGACGGTATCGACGACCATACGCTCATGGTGCCGCGCGGCGACCGCAGCGGCGCCGTCGTCGAACCGCTGTTGACCGATCAGTGGTACGTGCGCGTAAAGCCGTTGGCAGAACCCGCCATTGCCGCGGTCGAAAATGGCTCGATCCGCTTCGTGCCGGAGAATTGGTCGAAAACTTATTTCGATTGGATGCGCAACATCGAAGATTGGTGCATCTCTCGTCAGCTATGGTGGGGCCACCAAATCCCGGCCTGGCACGACGAGTCCGGCAACATATATGTCGGCCGCAGTGAGGCTGAGGTCAGAGCCAAGCACGGGTTCGACCCGGGGTTCACGCTGCGTCGAGACGAGGATGTTCTAGATACCTGGTTCTCCTCCGCGCTCTGGCCGTTCTCGACGCTGGGCTGGCCGGATGAGACGCCGGAGCTCACAACGTTCTATCCCACGTCAGTGCTCGTTACCGGCTTCGACATCATCTTCTTTTGGGTGGCACGAATGATCATGATGGGCTTGAAATTCATGAACGACGTTCCTTTCCACGAGGTTTACATTCACGGCCTGGTGCGCGACCACGAAGGCCAAAAGATGTCGAAGAGCAAGGGAAACATTCTCGACCCGATCGACCTCATCGACGGAGTCGACCTACAGACGCTGTTGCTGAAGCGCACCGAAGGCATGATGCAGCCGCATCTGAAAACCAAGGTCGAGGCCGCGACGCGGCGTGAGTTTCCTGACGGTATTCCAGCTTTCGGCGCCGACGCGCTGCGCATGACTTTTGCGTCCCTGGCGACGACGGGCCGTGACATCAATCTCGATCTCGGGCGCGTCGAGGGATACCGTAATTTCTGCAACAAGCTCTGGAACGCTTCTCACTATGTATTCACGAATATCGATGCCCCGCTTGAGGAGGCTTGCGATTTAAGTATTGCAGATCGCTGGATCCGCTCGCGGCTCAAAGAAACGATCACCGTCGTCGAAAAGAGCTTCGTAGAGTATCGCCTCGATCTTGCGGCCCAAACGCTCTACGAGTTCACATGGCACGAGTTTTGCGACTGGTATCTCGAGCTGACCAAACCGGTACTGAACGACCCGGCCTCTGATCCGGCTACGCGAAGCGCTGCCCGCAAGACTCTCGCGGACGTGCTCGGCGCACTGCTGCGCCTGTTGCACCCACTGATGCCGTTCATAACTGAGGAGCTTTGGCTCGAGCTCTGCCAGAAGACGGCAACTCATAGCGAAACTGTCATGCGCGAGTCGCTTCCCGATGCAAATGAGTTTGCAGCCGATTTGGACGCCAGTGAGGAGATCGCCTGGATTAAGGATGTCGTGATCGGCGTGCGGCAGATCCGCGGGGAGATCAATATCAGCCCTGGCAAACGACTGCCGGTGGTGCTGGCCGATATCACTGCACGCGACCGCGACAGACTCGAACGACACCGCCGGCTACTGCAATCGCTCGCGCGGCTCGAGCGGATCGACGTTCGCGGCAGCACCGCGGAGCCCGATGAAGTCGCAACAGCTCTAGTGCGTCAGTTTCGACTGCTCGTGCCGCTGGCCGGCATCATTGACCTCGATGCCGAGCGGGCCCGACTCGACAAGCAGCGTGAACGTCTCCGACAGGACCTCGGCAAAGCCGAGGCAAAACTCGCAAACGAGCAGTTCGTTGCCAACGCCCCGCCGGCGGTCATCCAAAAAGAGCGCGACCGCGCCGCGGATCTGTCGGGCCAGATCAAATCTCTCGAGCAGCAGCTGAGCCGATTATAGGGCATACGGCGGATGCCCCCGGCTACGCCGCGCCGCTGCTCCGAATCCCTGCAAGCTATGCGCACCGCATGGGCGCAGTAGCGCTATGCCCTGAAGAACCCGCCTTTCGCGCTATGCCCACCGTCCGCTGGGTGGGGGCTTTCTGCAGACTAGGTCACAATTAGCCGCTGGCGGGCTGTCCTCACGCGGTCATTTGCGCGAATATTCGTATCCATGGCGACCACGACACTCAGACCGGCAGTTACCGGCCGCAGCGATCCCGTCGAGCTCATTCAGCCGGTACTCGATGCGCTGAACAGTATTATCGTTGGCAAGCCCAACGAGCTCAGACTGAGCCTCGCGTGCCTGCTTTCCCGGGGCCATCTGCTGATCGAGGATCTCCCCGGCGTGGGCAAGACGACCCTCGCGCATGCGCTCGCGAAAGTGATGGGCCTCAGCTACCAGAGGGTACAGTTCACGAGCGACCTGCTACCGGCCGATGTAATCGGCGTCTCGATTTTCCGTAGAGACTCCGGACGCTTCGAATTCCACAAGGGGCCGATTTTCTCGCAGCTGCTGCTTGCCGATGAGATCAATCGCGCGACACCGAAAGCACAGAGCGCGCTGCTCGAGGCCATGGAGGAACGCCAGGTAACCGCTGATGGAACAACCTATGCACTGCCGGCACCGTTTTTTGTAGTGGCAACTCGTAATCCCGCGCAACAGATCGGCACGTTTCCATTGCCCGAATCGCAGCTCGACCGCTTCCTCATGCAGATTACGCTGGGCTACCCGGGCCCAGCCGAAGAACGCCAGCTGCTGGCCAACGGCGACCGGCGCGACCTCGTCGACAAATTACCAGCGCTGCTCAGTGTCGATACCCTGCTGATTCTGCAACAGGCAGTTGCGAAGATTCATCTCTCCGAAGCCCTCCTCGACTATGTTCAGGCGATCATCGCGCATACCCGCGAGTCCGGTGAATTCATGGAAGGCCTCTCACCCCGCGGCGCAATTGCGCTGATCAGGGCCTCGCAGGCCTGGGCTTTTATGGCTGGACACGACGGCGTGTACCCGGAAGATGTCCAGGCTGTGCTGCCCACGGTCGTGAGTCATCGTCTCGAGCCTGCCCAGGGACGAGAGACGACGCCGGCCGGGATCGGCGCAGCGATTCTTGATGCCGTCCCGGTGACGTGAACCCCAGGAAACTCGGGGGAAGGATCCGATCAGTGTTGGCTGCTCCAGGAAACTGGCTGCGATCGAGCGCGGCATCCTGGGCCGAGCGGCGTCAAGGCCGCGACGCGCTGAGCGTCACGCTAGAGAGACGGCGAGTCTATATCCTACCGAGCCGCTTCGGGCTCGCCTACGGCGTTACGATCTTCGCAATGCTGCTTGGCGCCCTAAACTACGGCTCGAGTCTGGGATTCGCGTTGACCTTTCTGCTCGCGGGCCTTGGTATCGTGATCATGCGTCACTGCCACAACAACCTGCGTGGAACGCGAGTTCGTTTTCTCGCTGCGCCGCCGGTCTTCGCGGGCGACCCGGCGAAGTTCCGCTTCGCGCTGAGCAATGATGCGCCGGCGCCGCGCTACGAAATCGTGCTGCGCCATAACGACACAGAGACCATCTCCCAGGATCTGCCCCCGCGGCAGACGAAAACCTTCGCGCTGGTGGTCTCCACGAGCGAGCGTGGCCGTCTGCCGCTTGGCCGCTACATGATCACGACCCGGTTCCCAGGTAATCTGTGCCGGGCCTGGTCGTGGCTACATATGGATGCAAGCTGCATTGTCTATCCGCGGCCAGCGCCTCGGGGCCGGCCGCTACCCAGCGATATTGGGGGCGAAGGGATGCATGGTGGCCATGAACGCGGTGATGCAGATTTCATCGGCCTGGCGACGGCCACGCCCGGCGATCCGCCGCGGCGGATTGCATGGAAGGCCTTCGCTCGAAACGACAAGCTCATGGTCAAGCAGTTCTCCGCCGGCGAGCAGCAGGCTCGGGTCCTGGCCTGGGACAGCCTTCCGGGCATGGACACCGAGCAACGTTTATCACAGCTTTCCCGCTGGTGCCTCGAGGCAGCCGAGCAAGATCTAGCTATCGGCCTGTCGCTGCCGAACAAGCTAGTCCCCGTCGGGCGAGGCCAGAAGCATCTCAACGAGTGCCTGCAAGCCCTCGCTCTCTTCGAAGAGACGGCGCGAACATGACGCGCGCCAGAGCACCCGCTGCTGACAATTCCCCTGACCGCCTGCTGTGGACGGCCGGGATTGCCGCAGGCGCCAGCCTGCCGCATTGGCTGAGTCTGCCGATATGGGTACCCGGGCTACTGTGCTTCAGCATTGCCTGGCGCCTCGGCGGCGCAAGGTTCGGCTGGCCGCTACCGAACATGCTGGCGCGCATCGCACTGGCGTTACTGAGCTTCGTAGCTGTGCTTGGGCAGTACCACACAATCAACGGGCTCGAGGCGGGCACGGCACTGCTCATCGTAATGGTCGCGCTCAAATTCCTGGAATCACGCACCGCACGCGACCAGCTCGTGCTCGTCATCATCGCTTATTTCCTGCTATTCGCAGGCCTGCTCGTCGATCCCGGCCTTTTCATGCTGGCTTACATGCTCGGCTTCGTCTGGTTTACCACGATCGGTCTGCTGCAGCTCGGCCGCCCCGCCCCTCTGCTGCCCAACGCAGAGACCGCCAAGCAGGCCGGCCGATTGCTGCTACAGGCAATGCCAATCATGCTGATTTTGTTCGTGCTGTTTCCACGCCTGCCAGGGCCTCTATGGGGAGTTCCGGGAGCCGATACCCGCGGTCGAAGCGGGCTGTCCGACACGATGAGCCCGGGAGACATCACAGAGTTGGGCTTATCGGAGGATGTGGCATTTCGAGTGGAGTTCCACGACCGGCCGCCCGGTCCGGATCGCTTGTACTGGCGAGGCCCCGTGCTCAGCGTCTTCAATGGCCGAACTTGGTCGACGGACGGCCCCGGCATGCGGCCCGGCATGGTCGATACCCTCGAGCTCAGCGGTGAACCGATCGACTATCGCGTCATGCTCGAGCCGCATGATCGGCGCTGGGTGTTTGCACTGGATATGCCGGTTAAGTGGAGCGAAGACCTGGATATTCGCATGGAGAACCACTATCAGCTCGTGCGCACCCGCAGGCCGATCCGCTCACGCTTCGACTACGAGGTCACATCCTACCCGGGCTACCGCACCCTCGAAGGGCTGAACGAACGAACGCGCGAGTATTATCTGCGACTCCCGGCGGAGGGCAACCCGCAGAGCCGCGCCATGGCACAGCAGTGGCGTAATGAGAGCTCGAACGAGCGAGAGATTATTGCCAAGGCCTTGAGCATCTTTCGTGCTGAGCAGTTCTTCTATACGTTGACGCCGCCTCCCTTGGGCGCCAACACTGCGGACGATTTTCTATTTCAAACGCGGGAAGGGTTCTGCGAGCATTACTCCTCGGCTTTTACGATTCTCATGCGCGCCGCGGGCATACCCGCGCGCGTCGTGACGGGCTACCAAGGCGGCGAGATCAATCCACTCGGCGAGTACTACATCATCTACCAGTCCAACGCCCATGCTTGGACTGAAGTCTGGCTCGAAGACGAAGGCTGGGTTCGCGTCGACCCAACGGCGGCCGTTGCGCCGGACCGCATCAGCTCAGGACTGTCGGGCCGTTCGCTGGCCGGCGAGCAAGCCCGCCGCGGCGCCCTGCAAGGCCTGCCCTGGATACGCCAGGCAATACTCGCGTGGGACGCGGCACAGACATACTGGAATGCCTGGGTAATCGGTTACGGCCCGGAGCTGCAGCGCGCCCTGCTCGAGGCGCTCGGCATCTCTCGGCCGCACTGGTCGAAGCTCGTGGCCCTGGCTGCAGGTGCCGTTCTGCTCGTATCTGTGCTGCTAACGGTTTATCTGAGCTGGTCGTTTCGCCAAAAGCGCGAGCGAGATCGCGCGGTCGCCTTGTTCGAGCGCTTTTGCCGCACCCTCGAGCGCGCTCGAGTCCCGCCGCGTCGCACGGGCGAAGGACCGCTCGACTATGGCAACCGAGCCGCGACAGCGCTGCCGATGCAGGCCGGTCAGATTCAGGCGATTACGCGTGCGTATCTCAAGTCACGCTATGAACCGAATACCGGGGACTCCGAGGTCGAGGAGCTGCAACGCCTGATCCGCGGGTTCAAGCCCGTCGGCACGCATTGAGCCGATCTCTATCGCCCGCCTGCGGCGTGCTCACGCGTCGTATGGAAGCGTATCTCGGGCCAACGCTCCTCGGTCAGACGCAGGCTGACGAGACTCGGTGCCAAGTACACCAGCTGGCCCGCGTGATCCTCGGCAAGATTGGTCTTGAGCTTGTTCTTGAATTCGTCCAGCCGCTTCTTGTCTGGCGCATCGACCCATCTCGCCACGGCGACGTTCACCCCCTCGAACTGACACTCAACCCCATACTCGTCACGCAGGCGAAATGTTGCGACGTCGAATTGCAGCGGCCCGACCGCACCGAGTATCAGCTCGTTGCTTATGAGCGGCCGAAACAGCTGGGTCGCCCCCTCCTCGCATAGCTGATCGAGACCTTTACCAAGCGCTTTAAGGCGCAAAGGATCCTTGAGCATCGCGCGCCGAAAAAGCTCCGGCGCGAAATTCGGAATGCCCGTGAACACGAGCTCTTCGCCTTGTGAGAACGAATCGCCGATATTGATTGTGCCGTGGTTGTGCAGTCCGATGATGTCGCCGGCGTAGGCCTCCTCGACGTGTTGTCGGTCAGCGGCCATGAACGTAATCGCTTCGCCAACGCGCACCTCGCGTTTCAAGCGCGTGTGGTAAAGCCGCATCCCGGGCGAATAGCATCCCGAGCAGATCCGCATGAAGGCGATGCGGTCGCGATGGGAAGGATCCATGTTCGCCTGAATCTTGAACACGAATCCCGTGAGCGCCGACTCGGATGGATCGACGGTACGAGTCTGCGTCGCGCGCGGCTGCGGCGCTGGAGCATGCTCAACGAATGCATCGAGCAACTCTCGGATTCCGAAGTTGTGTATTGCGGCGCCGAAAAAGACCGGCGTCTGCTTACCGCCGAGGTACCGTTGCACGTCGAAGTGCGGACTCGCGCCGCGGACGAGCTCGATCTCTTCCCGCAGAGAACTGACCATGCTGCCGAGTGCCTGCTCGGCTGCGTCGGAGTGAAGGCCGTCGATTTGAGTGGTCGCATTAACTCGGCTCGAGTCGCCGCGTTCGTAGAGATAGATACGGTCAGCGTAGATATCGTACAGACCTCTGAACTCGCGCCCCATGCCGACCGGCCAGGTCACGGGCGCACACTCGATTTTCAATATCGTCTCAATCTCGTCGAGTAGCTCGATGGGCTCACGGCCGTCGCGGTCGAGTTTGTTGATAAAGCTCATGATCGGTGTGTTTCTAAGCCGGCAGACCTCCATGAGCTTAATGGTTCGTTCTTCGACGCCCTTCGCCGCATCGATGACCATCAACGCACTGTCAACCGCAGTCAGTGTGCGGTAGGTGTCCTCGGAAAAATCCTCGTGACCCGGCGTATCGAGCAGATTGATGACTCGTTCCTTATACGGGAACTGCATGACCGAGGAGGTCACGGAAATGCCGCGCTCTTGCTCGAGCTGCATCCAATCTGAGGTCGCGTGACGGCGCGCCTTGCGCCCCTTCACTGCGCCCGCCATCTGTATCGCGCCGCCGTACAGCAGCAGCTTCTCGGTCAGGGTGGTCTTACCGGCGTCCGGGTGAGAAATAATCGCGAAAGTGCGACGCTTCAGATGCTCTGACATGCTAGAAAAGCTTGGAAGGAGAGGCTATTTGGCGTCGCTGAAGGTCGCGGCAAATATCACCGCGTCCTCGCGGCCGTGGTCGGCCTGATAATATGACGGTCGCCGTCCGATCAGCCTGAAGCCTAGAGACCGATAAAGCCCGATCGCAATTTTGTTCGACGGTCGGACTTCGAGAAACGCGGTCTCCACACCCATCTCCCTGGCACGCCCAAGGGCGTCGACGAGCAGTCGTCGGCCGAAGCCGAGCCGCTGACAACTTGGATGGATGCAAAGGTTGAGCAGATGCGCCTCGCCAGCCGCGATCGACATAATGCAATAACCGCTGATATTTCCCGACGCATCGAGCACGAGACTCTGATAACCGGCCAACAAACAGTCACGAAAGATTCCGAGCGTCCAGGGAAACTGGTAGCTCGCGATCTCGACCTCCGCGACCGCCTGCAGATCGGCCGGCCGCATGGTTCGAACTTGAATATACGGTCGGACGGCAGCGCTCATGACGTATCTCGCAGTAACTGGCGTACGAGCACGAGGTCTTCCCACGCCTTCGCTTTGGCGCGCGGACTTCGCAGCAGGTAAGCAGGATGGTAGCTTGCAACCAACGGAATTCCCGGGTTTCCGTAGCTGTGAATAGTGGCTCGGAGCCTACCGATGGGCTCATCGGACTGCAATAGCCACTGCGCTGCAATGCGACCGACGGCCAAGATCGCTTTAGGCCGAATCAAAGCAATTTGGCGCTCCAGATACGGCGTGCAGGCCTCTGCTTCCTCGGGTTTGGGATCACGGTTGCTGGGCGGACGGCACTTCAAAATATTCGCTATGTAAACATCCTCGCGGGTTAGCCGGATCGCCGCGAGCATCGCGTTGAGTAACTGCCCGGCCCGTCCAACGAATGGCTCACCCTGTCGGTCCTCATCGGCCCCGGGAGCCTCGCCGATGACGAGCAGTTCGGCGCTGCGATCACCGACACCAAATACCGTACGCGTGCGGCCACGGTGCAGCGCACACAGCTTACAACCCTGAACTGCGTCGGCCAGATCCTCCCAGGTCGCCGCCTCGGTCGCATGCTTAGGCTCGTCACCGTCTTCGCCGGCCTCGATCGGGGCCGCAGCACCCGAGCCGCTGCTGTCGCGCAATACCCAAACGGGAATGCCGAGAGCGGCAAGATACTCTGTGCGCAATTTGTTCAGACCTCGCCTTTCTTCAGGCGCTTGAGCATGAACCGGCGTTGGCGCCATATCCAGTACAGCGGCGCGGAAGTCGCGTAAACGAAGAACAATGCGAATAGAACCAATGGCGGGTTCAACGAAACCACGATCAGCACTAATGGAATGATCAGCAGATTTGCGAATCTGACACGGCTACTAAGGTTAAAATCCTTGAAGCTCTGGTAACGAAAGTTCGACATCATCGCCAGGCCCGTCAAGGCCGTGATGCTGATTCCTGCGATGAGCGCGACTGTGCCCTGTATCTGGTACTCGATGCTGATCCACACCATCGCGGCGATGCCGGAGGCCGCAGGTGGGCTCGGCAGTCCCTGAAAATAATGCTTGTCATCGACTGCAAGACTCGTGTTGAAACGCGCCAGACGGAACGCTGCCGCCACGGTGTACAAAAACGCCGCCAGCCAACCCAGCCGGCCCCATAGCGGACCGTACTCGGAGAAACGCTCGACGCCCCATTGGTAAGTCACGATAGCCGGCGCGAGACCGAACGAGACCATATCTGCCAAGCTATCGTACTCTTTGCCGAAATCGCTCTCGGTGCTGGTCATACGCGCAACGCGCCCATCGAGACCGTCGAGGAACATTGCCACATAGATGGCCCAGGCCGCGGCGAGGAAGTTGCCGTCAATGGCCGCGACTATAGAATAGAACCCGGTGAACAGCGCACCAGTGGTCAACAGATTCGGCAGCAGGTAGATTCCCCGCCGGGGTGGCTTTTTGGGTGAGCTTTCGGACATGGTCTTTGGGCCGTGAGCTACGCTGGGGCACTCATGCTGCTGCAATTAGGCTATCGAAGCAATGCTTTCTGCCCTGGGTTTTGCGAGACTACGCACCATGCGACTGAGCAATTTACCTTTCAATACCTTCAAGGAGGCTCCGACCGATGCCGAGGTCGTCAGCCACCAACTAATGCTGCGCGCCGGGCTCATTCGACGCCTAGCTTCCGGGCTGTATACCTGGCTGCCGATGGGCCTGCGCGCGCTTCAGAAAGTGCAAGCCATCATTCGCGAGGAAATGAACCGAGCCGGCGCGCTAGAGCTGCTGATGCCGGTCGTCCAGCCCGCGGAACTCTGGGAAATATCGGGCCGTTGGGATCAGTTTGGCCCCGAACTCCTTAGGCTCAAGGATCGCCACGACAGGCTGTTCTGTCTTGGGCCGACCCACGAGGAGGTAATCACCGATATCGCCCGAACGGAGCTCAAGAGCTATCGCCAACTCCCCGTCAACTACTACCAGATTCAAACCAAATTTCGCGACGAGATACGGCCACGCTTCGGCGTGATGAGGGCGCGCGAGTTCACCATGAAGGACGCCTACTCCTTCCATCTCGACGAGGACTCTCTGCAGGAAGGCTATCTTTCGATGCGAGCAGCCTATGCACAAATCTTCACGCGGCTGCAGCTGAACTTCAGGATAGTCCAGGCCGATCCGGGTGCGATCGGCGGCAACCGCTCGGAGGAGTTTCATGTGCTCGCAGACTCGGGAGAGGACGCGATCGCCTACTGCGAAGCCGATGGCTTTGCCGCGAATGTGGAGACCGTCGCCCTGACTTCGCCCGCGGGACCGAGGTCGGCACCGACCGAGGCCTGCGAGCTCGTCACTACACCGGACGTGCGCAGCATTGAGGAGCTCAGTGCCTTTTTTGGCGTGGCGTCTTCGCGCTGCCTGAAAATGCTCCTCGTGGCCGGCAGCGAGGTACCTGCAGTCGGCTTGCTGCTCCGCGGCGATGACGAGCTCAACCGGCTCAAGGCAGAAGCGCTGCCGGAGGTCAGCCGCCCCCTGCGCATGCTCGGCGCCGAGCAGGTCCGCGCGGCCACAGGCTGCGAGCCTGGCTTCGCAGGGCCCATGGGCGTGGATCTGCCGCTGATCGCCGATCGGGATGCGCTGGCACTGTCCGACTTCATCTGCGGCGCGAACCGCAAGGATCACCATTTCCGCGGCGTGAACTGGGAGCGAGATGCACCGTTGCCACATACCGCAGACCTGCGCAACGCACGCACCGGCGATCCTAGCCCGTCCGGCGGCGGTGCGCTCAGCATTGCCCGAGGCATTGAAGTCGGTCACATCTTTCAGCTCGGAAGCAAATATAGTGATGCGATGGACGCTACCGTGTTAGATAAGGACGGTAAGAGCTGCGCGATGCAGATGGGATGCTATGGCATCGGGGTGACTCGGGTTGTCGCGGCAGCCATCGAGCAGAATCATGATGAGCGCGGCATCATCTGGCCCGACGCCATCGCGCCATTCGACGTCGTTTTGATTCCAATCAATCTCGACAAGTCTTATCGCGTCAAAGAAGCCGCTGACCGGCTCTACGACGACCTGCGTGCGGCCGGCCTGGAGGTTCTCCTCGATGACCGTGCGCAACGTCCCGGCTTTAAGTTCGCTGATGCCGACCTGCTGGGCATCCCGCATCGAGTCGTCATTGCCGAGAAGGCTTGGGACCAGGGTCAGGTGGAATACAAGCGACGCACCGAACCCGAGCCGCAGCTGATCACCGTTGCGCAACTGATGCAGCGGCTCGCCTAGATGGGAGCCACCGCCGAACGCAGCCGGTCGCGATGGCTCGCGAGTAACCTCGCCATCGTCACTCTAGCGTTCAGTCATGCGGCATGGAGCCAAGGATCTGTGCCGTTCGACGCGCGATCTGGCGCCGATTCGCGCTTGCGCGAGATATTGATTGGGGCCGTCGAAGACGCGTCGAGCTTCGAAGATCGGTTCGCCGCCGAGGTCTGGCTCAGCGATATGTCACGGCGACTCTCCCGACAGGTACCTGATCTCAATGAACGGCTCGAGATTCTCAAGATCGTGCACCACGAGGCCACCCGGAGCGAAGTCGCGCCGGAGCTCGTGCTCGCAGTGATCGATATCGAAAGCAGCTTCGACCGCTACGCGATCTCCTCGGCGAGCGCGCTCGGCCTGATGCAGATCATGCCTTTCTGGGTCAAAGAGGTCGGCCGCGACGACAAGAACGCCCTGTTCGATATCCGATTCAATATTCTCTTGGGCTGCCAAATACTGAAGTACTACCTCGATATGGAGAACGGTGACCTCGTCGGGGGGCTGGGGCGCTATAACGGTAGCTTCGGTCGGCGCGCTTACGCGGACCGTGTCATCGAGCGCTTGCGCACCAAGTGGTTCAAATCGTAACGAGCCGCCCTTCGGCAAGATCTCAAGCCACATCGAAGCCCGGTTGCACAGCCTGCTCATGCGCCTCGACCGTCACGCTATCGACACGAGCAGCCGGCGAACCCTCCCAGAGCCAACTACAAAACTCCGCGACGGCTTCGGCCGCACCGGTCACCACGATCTCGACGCGTCCGTCGCTCAGATTGCGCGCCCATCCATCGAGCGAAAGCTGCGCGGCCCGGTTCTGAGCCGACGCGCGATACCACACGCCCTGCACGTGTCCGGCGACCAAGCAACGTACGGCTCGTGGATCGGAAGAGCCCAAGTCAGGGAGTATCGACGGTCTGCTGGGCTGCCTGGCTCGCCTGCAGCGCATACACGGCGCGGGTCTTGGCTCGAATCGCATCGCTGCGCGCAAGTCCATAATTTCCCGCGCGAATTCGCTCTTCCGCCTGCAGCAGGTAGCGCCTCGCCTCGCCGAGCGTCTGCGGTGCCAGCTCATCGGCCCGGGCTTCCTCGGCAGCAGTAATCGCCTGGCGCGCATCACTCATCTCCTGCACCGGCGGCGAGGTTGTCGCGCACCCGGCAAGCCAAACGCCGAGCACGAATAACGCCACAGGAGAGGTGACTCGTCTTGATATCATTCTTATGCTTACTCGCGAATACCCCAGGAAAGCTAGCAGGGGCGTCTCATGGCCGTCAAGCGGCGGGACTTTCCCCCGCCCAGACCGCCGGCCGCAGCGCATGCGCCCGCTGCCGCCCGCCGATACGCGGCGCGTTGGATAATTTTTTATTGACTTTAATCAAGGTATTACAAATGACACCTCGAATTTACCACAACCCGCGCTGTTCCAAGTCCCGGGCAACCTTAGAGCTGCTCGAGAGCCACGGCCTGCAGCCTGAGATCATTGAGTATCTCAGAGTGCCGCCTGCTCCCGCGGCGTTGCGGTCGCTAGTGAGTAAACTCGGCGTGGCCGCAGCATCACTCGTGCGCACGAGCGATGCTGCGTTCGCAGAGACGGGGGTCGACCTACGCACCGCGACGGACGAGGACATATTCTGCCTGCTAGCGGAACAGCCCAAGCTACTGCAACGCCCAATTGTCGAGGTGGAGAATGCCGCGCGTATTGGCCGCCCACCCGAAAGGGTCTTGGAGCTTTTTAAATGAGCGCGCGCATACTTCTGCTGTACTACTCGCGCAACGGGACGACGGCCGCGCTTGCCCGCTATGCCGCCCGCGGCGTCGAAGGCGCGGGCGCTGAGGCGGTGATCAGAACCGTGCCCTCGGTATCGCCCACGACAGCAGCCGTCGACTCGAGCGTGCCCGCGTCCGGCCCGCCCTACGTTACGCTTGCCGATCTGGAGCAGTGCGACGGACTGCTGCTTGGCAGCCCAACACGCTTCGGAAATATGGCGGCACCGCTGAAATACTTTATCGATTCGACCAGCGGGCTGTGGCTATCCGGTGCGCTCGTGGATAAGCCCGCGGGCGTGTTCACTTCGTCGAGCTCATTGCACGGAGGCCTCGAATCTACTCTGCTGACTATGTCGATCCCATTGATCCATCACGGCATGCTCTGGGTCGGCGTGCCCTTTACCCATCCGGCCGTTCACGGCACGCGCACTGGCGGCGGGCCGTACGGTGCTTCTCACATCGCGACGGACTGGAACGAATCTCTGTCAACGGACGAGCAGGAGATTGCTCGAGCGTTGGGCGAGCGCGTCGCGCGCCTGGCCCAGCGTCTTGCGCATTGAGACCGACCATGAGCTCACAATTCAAATGTCAGCCGCGCTAGTCGCCTGCCACATCGGCGTCGTAGGCGGTGTCTTATGGCTGGCGCTGACGTTCGGCCTCGGGCCCGTAGGCGCTGGTGCAGCGCTACTTCTAGGCGCCACCCCGCTGTTGCTGGGCGTCAGAGGGCTACGCGTCGCATCACGGTATACGCGGCAATGGACGGCAATAGTGATGGTGTTCTATATCGGCCTCGGCCTGGCCGAGACGATCGCCTCGCAAGGTCGGTCGTTGCCCGCTATCGTGCTGCTATTTGCCAGCGCAGCAGAGCTCACGCTGCTGCTTAACCTGCTCAGATCCGCTTCGCCAGCGCCTCGCGGATCAGAGGAATAGTGACCTTCCGCTGCGCCGCGAGCGACGCCCGGTCGAGCGTCTCGAGCCAGTCGCACAAGCCGGCCATGTCACGCTGAACGCGCGCGATGAGGTATTTCGCCGCCGCTTCGTTGAGATCGAGGCCGCGGGCACCAGCCTGCAGCTTGAGCCCTGCAGCCAGATCCTCATCAGACAGCGGCGAGAGCTGATAGACAGTTGCCGCCGCGGCCCGCGAAGCGAGATCCGCAAGACAAAATGGCGTCGCCGCTGGCGGCTGGGACGCGCTAAGCAGCAACCGGCCGCCCTCGGCTGCAACAGCATTGAACAGATTGAAAAGGGCGCGATTCCAGGCGGCCGAATGCGCCACCTCGTCGATGTCATCGATGGCCACGAGATCCACGCTCTCAAGGCCGTCGAGCAGGCCGGGGTCGAGGCGCGCGAACTCGGCGAGCGGCACGTAAATTGCGCCGCGCTCCGGTTCTGCGGCGCAGGCGGCCTGAAGCAGATGGCTCTTACCCAATCCGCAGGCGCCCCAGAGCCAGATCGACTCATGGCTGTCCCGCCCGTAGTCGGTCCGCAGATGCAGCACCATGGTCTCGTTCGCGCCGCTGGCGAAGGTCTCGAACCGTGCGTGCGGCGCTAACGCCAGTGGCAGAGGCAGCTGGCTGCTCACGGTGGGCCGAGTCCGACGGTCATTGAGAACCGGGATGGGTCTTGCGCCACGCACGCTTGCTCCAGCCAACGACATAGTTCAGGCCGCTAGTCAGGCTCGTGAACAGCACTGCGGCCCCGAGCACGTTCAACACAGACATTGGCGGCCAACTCAACGCTGCGCCAGTCAGCACACAGAAAACGAATAACAGCTGGCATGCCGTGTTGAGCTTGCTAATTATGGTCGGCTCACCTTCAACCGGAGCAATCAACCACTGATAAAAGGCCGCGCCGCCGATGATGACGACATCGCGCAGCACGACCACGACCGTCACGAAGACCGGCACCAGCCCTTCGTAGGCCAAGGTCACAAAGACGCTGATGATCAGCAGCTTGTCTGCCGCGGGATCCAGCAAGCTACCGAGCGGCGTACGCCAGCCATAGGTGCGGGCAAGAAACCCATCGACCACGTCGGACCCCCCCGCGACCACGATCAGGGCCAGCGCCTCCAGATAGCGACCCTCGAGCGTCATCAACACGATCGGACCAACGAGTAGAACTCGCACGACGCAGATCGCATTCGGCAACCACTTCCAGGTCATCGCCAAGATAATCCTCAGGGGTCGAGCGTGAACGTCAGCGTATCAGTGCCCGCAGCAGGTCGGAGCAAACCACCGAGCCCGAGGATGCGGCGCAGCCCAGCCTCACCGCCTCGGGCCGCAACGCGGAGTTGCAGCGCCCCGTCGGCTAAGCCCTCGGGCATCACCGATCCGAGCATGCTCAGGGACTCCATGTAGCGCATCACGCGGCCATAGTCCTCGAGCGTGCGCACGCCGGTTATTGTAACGACAGTCGCACTGGCGCGGCCGATCGTGCTGAACTCTGCAGCATAGAGATCTGCAAGCGCATCCAGACCCTCTCGCAAGGACTGTCCCGGTAAACCAAGCTCGCGCCCACCCTTGATCAGCGTCCAGCGCGCGACGGGGCCGAACCCAGTTAAGCGTACCTGACCGATCAGGATATCGTCGGCTGCATAGCGCTCCGAAGCGCGCTCGACCCGATCCCGGAAGCCCCCCCAAACGTCGGCGAAACTCAACGTCGCCATGTCCTCGATGTCCAGCAGCGGCAGGGTCAATAACAAGCCCCGCTCGTCTGCTACGGTCGCAAGCTCGGAGCGTAGCGCGGCGAGCGTGCGCAGGAGCTCCGACTCGGGCGCGCCGGCTCGCGCCTCCGCCGACAGCAACTCGCGCTGTCCGAGGCCAGCGTCCACGCCCAGCCACACCAGCGTCAAGGGCCGCTCCGCGCCCCACACGGGCTGTTCGAGCCTGACAAGAGCACTTTCGACATTGCTGGCATTGAACCGGACAATCAGGTTGTCGCGATCGAGGGTTCCGATCTGCTCCAAGAACTCACGGGCGTTCTCCAGCATCCCTCCCAGAGCCGGCTCGAACGCCGCATCTCGCCTGCCGGTAACGCGTGTCAGCAGCTGGCCCATCGCAAATCGCAGCGTCTCATCCTGCGTTCGCGCGGGACCCTGCGACGGCGCTGCAGCCTCACGCGGCACAACGATCGCGTACAGATCGGGAAACGTCGCAGCCGGCACATTGCTCGCGAGCAGGATCACGGCGATGGCCAGCAGGCCCTTGAGGGCTCCGAGCTCCAAACGGCTCAGCGAGAAGCGTCTTGTGTCGGCTGGCGTCATGACTGTCCAGGGGTGATGCAGCTGGCTTATTATACGAGTTAGCCGGCACCTCGGCTGCCTGCAGGATTAAACCGAATGACCGCCTCTACTCCACTGACCTATAAGGCCTCCGGCGTCGATATCGACGCCGGCGATGCGCTCGTCGAGCGAATCCGACCCGCAGTAGCTCGGACTATGCGGCCCGAGGTACTCGGTGGTCTCGGCGGGTTTGGAGGGCTATTTCAGCTCGCGAGCGACCGCTACGCTAAGCCCGTGCTCGTAGCCGGCACAGACGGTGTCGGAACGAAAGCGAAGCTGGCGATCGATTACGATGCCCACGACAACATCGGTATCGATCTCGTTGCGATGTGCGTCAATGACGTCATCGTCCAGGGCGCCGAGCCACTGTTTTTTCTCGACTATTACGCTACGCCGCGACTCAATGTGAATGTCGCAGCCAGGGTGATTGGAGGCATCGCCAGAGGTTGCGAGCTCGCAGGGGCCGCCTTGCTCGGCGGCGAAACGGCAGAGCACCCAGGCTCAGAAGCGGCAGACGAGTATGATCTCGCCGGATTCTGCGTCGGCGTTGTCGATCGCGAGCGATTGATCGACGGCAGCAAGATCGAGGCTGGTGATTCCGTCATCGGCATCGCTTCTTCCGGCGCGCATTCGAACGGCTACTCGCTCATTCGAAAAGTCTTGGAGCAAACGGCCGATGCAGAAGCGATCGAGCTCGACGGTACATCGCTCATCGGAGCCTTGCTCGAGCCGACCCGCATCTATGCGCGTGCCGTCCTGGCGCTCATCGAGTCGACGCAAATCAAAGGACTGTGCCATATCACCGGCGGAGGGCTACTGGAAAACATTCCGCGCGTGCTGCCCGATAGTCTCGGAGTGCACCTCAAACGCAGCGCGTGGCCGCAGCCAGCCGTGTTCGATTGGCTCGCGGCGAGTGGAATCGCCGAGCGCGAAATGCTGCGGACGTTCAACTGCGGGCTCGGCATGATTGCCGTAGTTGCGCCGGACTCCGTGGCTGCGGCCATCGCCTGCCTCGAGGCAAACGGTGAGCGCGCCTGGCTGGTCGGTGACGTCATTGCCGATACCAAGCGATCGGTCAGCATCGATTGAGCACTGACCCACCGTTGCCGGTCGTCGTCCTGATTTCAGGCGAAGGCACTAACTTACAAGCGCTGATCGATGCGATCCAGAACGATCTGGCAAACTACGCAATCGTAGCCGTGTTCAGCGACCGCGCCGATGCCCGCGGCCTGGAGCGCGCCCGCAAAGCAGGCATTCCAGCACACCATGTAGACCCGAGCAGCTACTCGAGCAGAGAAACTTTCGACCAGGCCCTGGCCGATGCGATCTACCAATATGAGCCCGGTTTGCTCGTGCTCGCAGGTTTCATGCGAATTCTGAGTCCAGGTTTCGTGGCGCGGTTCGCGGATCGCATCCTGAACATCCACCCATCCTTGCTGCCGAAGTTCAAAGGTCTCCGCACCCATCAGCGAGCGCTCGCCGCCGCGGAGACCGAGCATGGAGCGACTGTGCACTTCGTCACCGCTGAGCTCGACGGCGGACCCGCCGTCATTCAATATCGAATCCGCGTCGGCGAGACCGAAACAGAAGACTCCCTTTCAGCCCGCGTTCATCAAGGCGAGTACATCATATTGCCTCGTGCCGTGGGCCTGTTTGCCGAAGGCCGCCTGCGGCTGGAATCCGGGCGCGCAATCCTCGACGGCGAAGCGTTGCAAGCGCCCGCGCGAGTTAATGGCGAATAACTATGAGCGCGAGAACTTCGATGCTACGACCGCTGCTGCTGGGAAGCGCCATCCTCGCTTGTGCAGCGAGTCTCGCTCAACCGGCTCGAGATGGCCTGTTCCCCTATCGCGCAGTCTATGGTCTCCACTATGGCGACAAGCGCGTCGGCGAGTCCGTTTTTGTACTGAGCTATGACTCGACAACTGGGCACTACGCGTTCGAAACACATTCTGAGTTACGTGGCCTGCTGAGATTCACCTCACCGCGACCGGTCATCGAGCGCAGCGAGTTTGCCATCGTCGAGAACCAGATCCGACCGCTTGCCTTCACGTATCAAGACGGCTCCCGGCGCGGCGGGAGCGATCTGTTCGTGCGCTTCGATCGGGAAAGCGGGCACCTAATCGTCGAGCGTGACGGAATGAGCGAGAAGCTGCCGCTGATCCCTGACGCGCTCGATCGCGCCAGTGCCCGGGTCGCCCTAATGCGCGAGCTTGGCAGGTCGCAGCTTACCAGCAGCTACGGGATCGCAGATCCTGACGTAATCAGGACGTACGATAACCGCAACGAAGGAACGGAAACCCTCACCACGCCCTTCGGCAAACTGACTGCCCAGAAGATCAGCCAGCAGCGGCGGGAATCTTCGCGCCGCACTGTGACATGGGCTGCGCGCGAGCTGCATTTCTTACCGATCCGGGTGGAGCAAAGAAGAGAAGGCCACACGCCCGTAGCGTTCGTGCTGGAATCCGTCGAGTGGCTTACCGACGCCGAAGGGCGCGAAGACTCGCATTGATCGCCCGCCCCATCGGAGCCCAGAGCGCTTTGAGCAGCCGCAGTCGCAAGCAGGCACCTCCGACCCGCGCCTTTATCTCCAATCTTCCGCCTGACGGCGATTCCAGAGGCTAGGTCTTCGGCAAGGTCACGCCGCGCTGCCCCTGGTACTTACCTTGCCGATCACCGTAACTCGTCCGGCAAACCTCGTCCGACTCGAAAAAGATCATCTGCGCCACGCCTTCGTTGGCATAGATCTTGGCCGGCAGCGGCGTCGTGTTGGAGAACTCCAGCGTCACATGGCCTTCCCATTCGGGTTCCAGCGGCGTGACATTCACGATGATGCCGCAGCGGGCGTAGGTGGACTTGCCGAGGCAGACCGTGAGCACGGTCCTTGGAATACGAAAGTACTCGACCGTCCGCGCCAACGCGAATGAGTTCGGCGGGATGATACAAACATCCGAGTGCTTATCGACAAAACTTGTCTCGTCGAACTGCTTTGGATCGACAACCGCCGAGTTGATATTCGTGAACACCTTGAAATCGGCGGCGCAACGAACGTCGTAGCCGTAACTCGATGTTCCGTAAGAGATAACGCGCTCTCCCTGGACGCTGCGTACCTGTTCGGGCTCGAAGGGCTCGATCATGCCGTGCTGCTCGGCCATTCGACAGATCCACCGGTCCGATTTAATCGTCATGCGGAATCTTCAACGGTAATTTTCGGAAACACACTGCTGTAGTCCTTGCTGCTTGCGGCCAGCACACCCGCCGCCCGCAAGGCGATCTCTCGGTAGCAATCCGCGATTCGACCGTCGGGGTCGGCCGCCACGGTCGGACAGCCCTGCTCGGCATGCTCATGTATCGAGCGGTCGAGTGGCAGCGTGCCGAGCAGCGGAAGCTCGTAATCCTGGGCCAGCCGTGCACCGCCGTCGCGCCCGAAAATCGCCTCCTCGTGACCGCAGTTGGAGCAAATGTGCATGCTCATGTTCTCAATGACACCGAGGATCGGCACGTTGACCTTTTGAAACATTTCCAGGCCCTTACGAGCGTCGGCAAGCGCAATGTCCTGCGGCGTCGTGACGATCACCGCGCCGCTGACAGGCACTCGTTGAGCAAGCGTCAGCTGGATATCGCCGGTTCCGGGCGGCATGTCGATGAGCAGATAGTCGAGGTCTCCCCAGTGTGTGTCATTGAGCAGTTGGGTGAGCGCGGATGTAACCATGGGCCCACGCCAGGCCATCGGTTGGCGCTCGTCGACCAGAAAACCGATCGACATGGCCTGCACACCGTGGGCCAATAGCGGCTCCAGGCTCTTGCCGTCACGGGTCTCCGGCCTTTGCCCGGTCAGACCGAGCATACGCGGCTGGCTCGGTCCATAGATATCGGCATCGAGCAAGCCCACGGCCGCACCTTCTTGCGCGAGTGCGATGCTGAGGTTGGCTGCCACGGTCGACTTACCAACACCGCCCTTGCCGGACGCAACCGCGATTAGATTGCTGGCTCCGGGCAGGGGCTTGAGCCCATGCTGCACGGCATGCGGCTCAATGACCGATTCCAGCAGGAATACCGGAGCCTTGCCAAGCCGGAGCTCGACGCAGTGTGCTTCCAGCGCCGCGATCAGGGAGGCGCCGCTGCGCGCTGCCGGGAAGCCGAGCCG
>JAHEEM010000298.1 GCA_024640695.1 Rhodospirillaceae bacterium
GGGGCTGACTTTCTCGGCGCCGAGCGTCGTGCTCACCGTGGGAACATTCTTGGCAGGGCGCATACATGTCGGCGAGGCAAATCACTCGGGCGGGCGTATGGGCGATCCGGCCTCGGTCGGCCTGGCTGCAAAGCTGCGCGACTTGGGGCTGGCGGTCGGCAGGCTGAAGACTGGCACGCCGCCGCGCATCGACGGACGCAGCATCGACTACACGGACTTGCTGCCACAGCCCGGCGATGAGCCAGTGCCCGTGTTTTCATTTATGGGCAGACGGTCCGAACATCCGCGCCAAGTTGCTTGTCATATAACGCATACGACCCCCGCGACGCATGACATCATTCGCGCGAGCCTCGATCGTTCGCCGATGTTCAGCGGCGCAATCGAAGGCATCGGGCCGCGCTATTGCCCCTCGATAGAGGATAAGGTGGTTCGTTTTGCAGATCGGGAATCGCACCAGATTTTCATTGAGCCGGAAGGCCTCGACACCAATGAAATCTATCCGAACGGTATCTCGACGAGCTTGCCATTCGATGTCCAGTGCGAATTTGTGCGCTCGATCAAAGGATTCGAGCGCGCCGAGATTACTCGTCCCGGTTATGCCATCGAGTACGATTATTTCGATCCGCGCGATCTCGAGCCGAGTTTGCAGACTAAAGCGGTCCGCGGATTATTTTTCGCCGGCCAGATCAACGGTACGACGGGTTATGAGGAGGCTGCCGCTCAGGGGCTCGTGGCCGGCGTCAATGCGGCCCGGACGGCGCAAGGCCGGGAGCCTTGGTATCCGACACGTGAGCAGGCATATATCGGCGTGCTAATAGACGACTTGGTCACGCGCGGGACTACTGAGCCCTACCGGATGTTCACGTCTCGCGCGGAGTATCGCTTGTCCTTGCGTGAGGACAACGCCGACATTCGCCTCACACCGGCTGGCCGGGAACTCGGCATCGTCGACGACGCCCGCTGGCGGGCATTCGAGACGAAGCGCACATTTCTTACCGAGGAGACGGCCCGGCTGGATACGACGATCGTGCGGCCGCAGGACGTCGAGCCCGGCGCCGTCATCGGTGAACTCAGCCGCGATATAACGGCGTACGATCTGCTCAAGCGCCCGGACGTGCGTTATTCGGACCTTATCGCTTTGCCGCGAGTGGGGAGCGCAGCAGATTTCGGTGGGCTCGACCCCGAGTTGGCAGAGCAGGCGGCCGCCCAGCTGGAAATCGGCTCTCGCTACCGCGGTTACATCGAGCGGCAGAGCCGGGACATTGAAAAGCAGCGCGCACAAGCGACGACGCGTATTCCGTCGGATTTCGATTATGCAGCGGTGCGCGGCCTGTCCAACGAGGTCCGTGAAAAGCTGCAGCGAGTTCGACCCGAGACAATCGGCCAGGCGTCGAGGATGTCGGGCATGACCCCGGCGGCTATCTCGCTGCTGCTGATTCAATTGAAGAAACGCGACTTCAGGAAGAGCGCGTAGTTTTCGAAGGGAGAGCACGATGACACGACCACCGGTCCGCCGCGCCTTTGGGCTTGCGTTAACCCTCTGCCTGCTGAGCGCGTGCGGTGGCGGCGAGGATCTCGGTGGCCCAGGCTCGGCGGCGAGAGCCGTGCCAATCGGTGGAGCGACCGGGAAGGAGCTCGCCGAGGTTCAAGTGCTGCATCAGGGCAACGGCGCCGAGCCGCAGAGTCTCGATCCACATCGCGGCGAGGGCGTGCCAGGGTCGAACATTCAGCGTGATCTATTCGAGGGCCTGGTGAACGAGGCGCCCAACGGCGACCTCGAGCCCGGTGCCGCTGAATCCTGGGATATCAGCGACGATGGCCTCGTCTATACATTCAGACTTCGCCGCGAAGCGCGTTGGTCGAATGGCGATCCAGTGACTGCCGATGATTGGGTCTATAGCTTGCGACGCAGCCTGGACCCGATGACGATGTCGCGCTACACATTCATTCTGAACCCCATCCGCAATGCCGAGGCAATCGCGGCCGGGCAGATGCCAATCGAAGAGCTCGGTGTTCGCAAGACGGATGACTATACGCTGGTGATCGAGCTCGAGGGCCCGACGCCGTATTTCCTGGGGCTGCTCACGCATTCGGCGAGCTATGCGGTATACCGGCCGAGCGTCGAGCAGTTCGGCGATCAGCACACGCGTCCAGGCAACCTCGTCTCTAACGGAGCCTACATGCTGCATGACTGGGTCGTGCAATCCCACGTCAAGCTCGTGCGCAACCCGCAGTATTGGGACGACGCCAACACCACCATCGATGAGGTTTGGTACTACGCGACCGAGGATCAGTCGGCGGAGCTCAGACGCTATCGTGCCGATGAGCTGGACATCACACAGACGGTTCCGACGCGGCAGCTTCGGTGGGCGCGCGAGAACGTTCCGGACGAGCTGAAAATCGCGCCTTATCTCGGCAGCTATTATTTCGGCTTCAACGTCACACAGCCGCCTTTCAAAGACAATCCGAAGCTGCGCCGCGCGCTCGCGTTGGCGATCGACAGAAACATCATCACCCAGCAGGTCACTGGCGCCGGTCAGCTGCCGTCGTTTGGCTGGGTACCGCCGGTGAACGGCTACGAGGGGCAGCAAATGCCCGAGGCGCAGTGGACTCAGGCGGAGCGCGAGGCAGAGGCCCGGCGGCTCTACGCCGAAGCCGGGTATTCTGCCGATAACCCGTTGCGCACCGAGATCATGTACAACACGCAGGAGGATCACAAGCGTATCGCCTTGGCGATCGCGGCGATGTGGAAGCAGGTGCTCGGCGCCGATGCGAGCATCCTGAATCAGGAATGGAAGGTGTTTCTAGACACGCGCCGACAGAAGCTCGACACACAGATCTATCGCGGTGGCTGGATCGGGGATTACAACGACGCCTATACCTTCTCGGAGCTCATGCTCTCGACGAGCGGGCTCAATGACAGCGGCTATGCGAATCCCAGATACGATGCTCTGGTCCGCCAGGCGTCGCGGGAAGGCGATCTCTTGAAGCGAGCCGATCTTCTGCAGCAGGCGGAGAGGATACTGCTGGAAGATTTGCCGATTCTGCCTATTTATTTCTATGTCACGACGAAGCTAATGAAGCCCTGGGTCGGCGGCTACCAGCCCAATATCATGGACCACCACCGCAGTAAGAACTTTTATATTCTCGAGCATTAGGACGGCCGTTGTTACGCTACAGCCTGCGCCGTTTTCTCGGTGCGATTCCGACGCTGTTTACTCTCATCGCGATCGCGTTTTTCATGATACGCCTCGCGCCGGGCGGTCCTTTCGACTCCGAGAAGGCACTGCTGCCTGAGATCGAGGCAAATCTCCGCGCTGCTTACCATCTCGATGAGCCACTGCATATGCAGTTTGCGCGGTATATAGGCAACCTTGCGCGCGCGGACTTCGGACCCTCGTTTCAATACCGCGATTACACCGTTACCGAGCTCATCATGACTGGTTTCCCGGTATCGCTGCGTCTCGGCGGGAGCGCG
>JAHEEM010000299.1 GCA_024640695.1 Rhodospirillaceae bacterium
CTGCTAAGAAGCACCGTGTCGAAACGGTCGAGACGCACCGGCGTGCCTACCTCGATGCGCATATCAGCCGCGCCGATGACATTAAAGATCAGGTGCCTGGTGTCGTGCGCGACAGCTTCCCTCTCATTGAGCAAGCCGGCCTCCACGGCAAAGCCCGTCGGCGAATGTGGCGTCACGCGGATTTTTATCCGTCCACGTTGACCGACGCTCATAAGCTCCGAGTCACCGATGTGGTAGCTGCGCACCTGGCCGCTCAGCACCTCGCCGACGACCAGCGTCGTCGCTGCGCCGCGGCCGAGATTGAGAATCCGGCGATTAGCCTCTTCGAGCGCGTCGATAATGGCCGGACGCAGATTCTCCGGATCCGGCGACGCCGAGGCCAGAATTTCGCAGAGCGTCTGCACCGCGATATTCGATGCGTCTCGCCCGCCAGGCCCGCCACCGACGCCATCGGCCACGGCCAGCACCAGCCCCGCCTCGCCGAACGGAATGACTGCGGCTGAGTCCTCGTTGCCCGTGGTCTTGGTCGGGCTGCAAAAGCTGCGCACGCTGACCTGGCCCTGCGGGTAGGTCAGATCCGCACCCTCCGCCTCGACCTCGCCCAGAAACAGCCGGACTTCGCCGGTCGCGGGACTCACCGGCCGAGCCCTTTGCTACACCACGGACAGTGGTCCCAGAAGCGACTGTCAATGCCCCAGCGACACGATGCGCATCGCTCGGTGCTGGACGGCAGCTTCCACGGCTTTTTGACCTTCGTGCGGCACCAGGGGCAGTAGCGCATGAACGGCATAAGCTGTCCTTTGCATTTGGGATTTCCGCACTGCGCGCTGTACCGGCGATCGGCGAAGCGGCGCTTGGTCTCGACTTCGAAGCCATAACCGTAACACCAGGCACAGTACCGCCAGTCGAGTTTCACGCCACGATGGCAGCGCGGGCAGGTTGCCGGGAAGCGCGTTTCCAATCGCGCGTGCTTGAGCGCGTCACCGCACCATGGACAACTGTGCATGGCTTCGGATACAGGACCGTTACAGCTCGTACAGTGGTGATGTGTCTCCAGACTGTGACGATACTTCTTCTGGAACTCGCGAAAGCGTATCGACTCCCACGGTGCGGGGTCTTTGATCACGCTCTGCAAACGCTTGCGGCGCTTGCCTGCGCCGTTACGGGCGCGCTTGAAGTCACGGTACATCGCCAGCGCGTCCCTGTAGCGGTCCTCGGGACGTACCTGAATCGCCTTCTTGAGAATCTCGACGAGCCCCGGATTGAGCTTGTCGCGAACTCGCTCGATGCGCAACGGCGGCCAATCATATGGCCACTGATGCAGATAGCCCGAAAACAGTTCGTAGATCAGCAGGCCCACGGCGAACACGTCCGACTGGTACATCGGCCGCCCCACGGCCTGTTCCGGCGCTATATAGCCCACGGTGCCGGAACCTGAGCCCTGCACGAGCGAACGCTGCGCAATTTTCGAGAATCCGAAATCGGTGAGCCGAAGCTGGTTGTCAGCGAACAGCACGAGGTTGTCAGGCTTGATGTCGCAGTGAATGATCTTGCACTCGTGAGCATGGGCAACAGCGGCAAGCACCTGCTCCGCATAGTCGAGCGCCGTGCTCGTCGCCAGGCGCTTGCGCATTCGCTCGGCCAGCGTGCCTTCGCCCAGCGGCATGACGATTACGAACTTGTCGTCGATGTACGAGGCGTCGCGGATCGGCATGATGTTCGGATGATCCAGCTTCGGCGCAAGCCGCGCCTCGCGCTTGAAGTCGGCGAGGAAATAATCGGTCATCGCACTGCGGTGCGGGATCTTCAACGCGACATGAGCGCCTTGAATCGTGTCGTAGGCCTGATAAACGGCGGCGATAGTGCCGTTGTTCAGGCAACGCTGAATGCGATACTTGCCGAGTTTTTGCCGCGCCCTGAGCAAACCAGTGCCTTTAATGTGTTTTCTACTGGAAACCCCGCGCAGAACGCGAGCCGGCCGTGCCGCCGGACCCTGGGCCCGCATCAACCGAGATCAGAAATCACTTGCAATGATCTACCGCGCGCTGGGGAAACGTCAATCTGATCGGCGCGGGCGTGCAGAGATCGTCAGCGACGACCGTTACAATGACCCGATGCCGCAACTCACGATCGGTCAGCTCGCAAAACGCGCCGGGGTCGCCACATCGACGCTGCGCTACTATGAGCAGGAAGGTCTGGTCGTGCCTTCAGCGCGCTCGCCGGCGGGCTACCGCCTGTACTCGCTAGAGGCGGAACAGACGCTGCTGTTCGTGCAGCGCGCACAGCGACTAGGCTTTTCCCTGCAGGACATCCGCACGCTGCTGCAGCGTCTCGACCAGGGTCCGCTGCTAGACCAGACCGTCGCGACGCTGGCCGAGCAGCGCTACACGCAGATCGAGCGCGAGCTCACCGAGCTCATGGTCCTGCGCCACGAGATGGGCGTGTTCTTGCGCGATCTGCCGCGCGAGCCGCGTCCAACCGGGGATGGCGAGGATCTCTACGAGCGGCTGCTCCACCGCGTTTGCGGCCATGACCGGTCCCCCGCACAGGCAACCCTGGGCTGGCTGCTGACCCGGTCAGGCTGCGCCCTGGCCAATGTCGAGCGCGAGCGCGTGCTGCGCGCGCTCGCAGGACGGCACGTGCATATTTGGCGCAACGGCGAAGGCTATCGGGTGCTGTTGCCCTACCACGAACCCGCCGTCGAAGCGGCCCTGCGGGAGATCGCCCGAATCGAAACGGCCTGTCACACCCACACCACGCCCACGCTCGAGCACACCGACGAGGGCTTCGTGCTGGTCGCGGACGGCCCCGAGGCCTACTTGTTCGCGCAGCTCTTTCTAGCTCTCGAGAATACGCAGAACGCCGCCGGGGCTTGACCTTCAACTGGCCTTCAAGGTCTATGCTCTGGGCATGCACGAGCCCGCCAACGCCTATCGCCTGCGCATCGAGGGCATGGACTGCGCCGACTGCGCGCTGACGATCGAGAAAGCCGTCGCGCAGCTCGACGGCGTCGAGGCGGTTTCCGTCAACTTTACGACCGAGACGCTCGAAGCGTCCGGCGACGTCGGCCTCGACGTTCTCATCGGCCGCGTGCGCGAGATCGGCTACGACATCGCAACCGATGCCGGCGCCGCGCTCGCAACGGAGAGCTCGCGCGGATTGAGGGGATTCTTGAGTTTTCTCTGGCGCCAGCCGCACAGCAGGCCCGCGATCCTGCTCGCCGGCCTGCTCGTCGCAAGCTTCGCGCTGACCATCGCGGGCTTCGTCATGCTCGAAGCGCTCAATGGGCCGTTACAGCTTGCGACAATCGCCGTCATCGGCCTGCCGATTGCTGCGCAGGGCCTGCGCTCGCTGCTCCTGGTGCGCCGGATATCGATCGATCTTCTAATTGCAATCGCCGCGCTCGGTGCCGTTGCAATCGGCGCGGTCGGCGAAGCCGCAACCGTCGTGCTGCTATTCACGCTGGGCGAGGCGCTC
>JAHEEM010000300.1 GCA_024640695.1 Rhodospirillaceae bacterium
CGACAGTGTAAGGACCTTGCGTGATCGCGGCAGGACCCTTGAGCACCTCGACCTGACGCATGCGCCCCATCGTCGGAAAGTAGTAGGCTGCCGGTGCCGCGTAAGGTGCGGGTGCGATGAGCACATTGTCCTCTAACAGCGTAATTCGCGAGCTGCGATCGCTCGCCGTGCCGCGAATGCTCAGGTTGGGCCTGAGCCCGAAGCCGTCCTCGAGCTGCACGGCGACGCCGGGAATCTGGCGAATAATGCGCTGGATGTCGGAGTACTGATATCGCTCGAGCTCGGTCGGCCCGACGATCTGTGCCGCGCCTGTCAGCTCACGGATCTGGCTCGGGTCGCCGACGATCGTAACTTCCTCGAGCGCAGCCATCGATGGCATGGGCTCGGCGACCGGTTGCGCGAGCGCACTCGCCAGCGGGAGCAGCATCGAGGCACCGAAGATGCGCGCAAGCGCGGAACGTAGATCGCGGGCATCTCGACCCTCAGGGGAACCGGCAGGGTCCCGCAAATGCCTGGATTTCATGCAGCTAGCACTCCGGTGCTTATTGTATTAAATGGCAATGAGAAGCGTTCTCATTCTCCTTTAGACCGTAAGTTACTGTCAATAGGTAGATTCCACGCCTTGCAGCTCCGACTCCTGCCCGAAATCTCTTTCGGGCCGGTGAGTGCAAATAAATTGACAGGGCACGCCGCTCGCAACTGGCGTCCTTATCGGGCAGCGGCCGTTGTCAGGCTGCGCCATCGCCGGCGCAGGGAAGACTTAAGGGATAGTCCGAATCAGCACCGCATTGTCATTGAACAGCGGGATCAGCACTCGATTGCGTCCGGCGTCTGCGCCGATATCGGCGGGCGCGGCGACGTCGGAGATGATGCACTGCGCCTCACCCGAAGCCGTGAGCTCATGCACACAGGAATCGCCCCAGCTAGACATGAGCACCCGGTCATTGGGGAGCACGACGATACCGTCGAGCTGCATCTCGCTCGGCCCCACGATCGGCGTCGGGGCGACGGATGGTCTGATACGGAAAACCTCACCAGACATGAACGTCACGACGAGAATCCCGTCATTGGTATCGACGATGCCATTGGGGGCACCGAGATCGGGGTTCGCGAGTACGGTCAGCACTTCTCCTCCATCCAGGCGATAGACGGCATCGGTTCCAGAAGGCGAAAAACTGGGATCGAGTCCGCTATCGGTGAACAGGATGCTGCCGTCCAACGCGGCCGCGACGTCGTTCAGAAACGTCGCGCCATCGACGCAGATCTCGCCCGTAGGCTCACCGCTCACCTGATCGAAGCTCCGCAGGCAGTCGATGTCGGCAACGTAGAGATTGCCGTTCGCGATCGCCATACCTTTTGGCGCATGCAGCGTTACTCCGGGAGCTTCTCCGTCAATCCATTTAAGCGCCTCCAAGGAGCCGTCCGATGCCACTCGCGAGATGAAGCCGTTGCCGTCTTTGTCGGTCGGCGACCCGTTGATGTTGGAAACCAAATAGAGGTCGGCGGCCTCATCGTGCAGCACGGACTCCGGCGTTGAAAAGCCGACTCCGTCCACTCTGATCGAAACGGGCTCAGGCGCAGCCGGCGACATCGTGTCGGTATCGCCACCCTCACCGCTGCAGCCGGTAATGAACAATACGAACACCGCAATTCCAGCGGCTTGTTGCAGACGGCACGTACTCGACATGGTGATCCCCTTTTCACTACCGCGAATCCAAGCGCGGAAATGCCCGCTAGTGTAGTGATTCAAGGCCGATCTCGCACGGGACAAGTCGCGCACTAAAACGGTGCGCATGGGCCCCAGCATGCACCAGTACCGAGCCAACGCATTCATAGCGCCATCCTAACGATTTGAAATATATGCAATATTTCACTTGGCACATTTCATGCTTATGGCTAGGGCAGGAGTCGGCGCAGCAAGCGCTGATTACCAATTACGAATTCTCGAACCATAAAGGATTATTGCGATGAAAAGATCAGGAATTTGGATTGCGGCTTTGGCGCTGTCGATGGGAAGCGGCACGGCAATGGCCCAGATCACCGCGAACGCAAACGTTACCAACAACTATCTTTGGAGGGGTTTGACGCAGTCACTCAACCAGGCAGCCGTGCAGGGCGGTCTGGACTGGGCCTCGGACAGCGGGTTCTATGCCGGCACCTGGGTGTCGAATGTCGAGTATGCGCCGGGCGACCCGTACTCCTACGAGCACGATATCTACTTCGGCTACTCCGGTGAAAGCGGAGATATGACGTACGACATAGGCTGGCTGTATTACAACTACGATGCGGCGGCCGATATCGATTTCCATGAGATCTACGGCACGATCGGCTACGGCGGCTTCAGCGCCACAGCGTATCTGCTCGGCGGCACGGAAGCCGACGAAGCCCCCTACGAGGCCGATTTCGGAGTCACCGGAGCCGATTTCGGGTTCGGCGAGGCCTACTACCTCTCCCTAGACTACGAATTCGAGCTCGAGAGCGGCATGGTCATTGGCCTCCATGCCGGCCATCACGACGGCGACTTCATGACGTGGTTTAACTTCGCTATCGATAGTTACACGGACTATGCCGTGTCGTTCAGCGTCGACAACTTTACGTTCACGATCTCGGACACGGATCTCGACTCGGTCGATCCGAGCGGATTGTCGGCACCGTTCATGTCTGGTCTGGACATCAGCACCAACGACAACGGCGAGCCCAAGTTCGTGCTGTCCTACTCGGTGGACTTCGAGCTCTAACCCCTCTCCCTACTCGTGAGACTAGAACGGCCCGATAACGGGCCGTTCTTTTTTTGCGTTCGTGAAAGAAGATTTGCGAGCTGCTAGCTACATAGAATGAAACACATTGAACTGTAGCTGACCCTTACCGATGTCATCGGTCTCCTGGTGCATGTAGCCGAACTGGACCCGCAGATTGTCACGGATGCTGTATCCATAGGCTAGATAGAAGCGGTTGCGATCGAAGGCATCGACGCGCCGCCCGTTCCCGATATCCTTATTGAGGTTCACGAACAGCTCGTTGTAGAACGAGAAATAGTGCGCGCCTTGGCCTAGCGTATCCTGGTTAAAGGGAATGTTCATGGCAAAGAAATACCGTCCGCGCAGACGAAAATCCTGACCGTCGACCCAGCGCTGCTCGAACCGAAACCGGTGGGTCAAGTACATTCTGCTTCCGACGCGTTGCGGTATCAGCGCCTCCTGATACATACGTTTCTCGCGGGACTTCGCACCGCTCGGCCCGAATGCCCCGGAGGTGATGTGCGCCAAGCCGAACGTGTAGAGCCCGCGCCCGTCTTCAGGCTGCCAAGTCATCCCACCACGAATCAGGAGCTGCTCGAGGTCACCGCCCGAGTCCCAGTTACGATGCTGGATATCGCCCTGCAGACCGAACTTGCGGTCATCGGCAGCGACGTTCCAGAAATACATGTACCACGCGCCGAGCTTATCCTCGTCGACTTGTGCACGCGACGGCGT
>JAHEEM010000087.1 GCA_024640695.1 Rhodospirillaceae bacterium
AATATCTAGAATCGATGGCATGAGGACGCTTAATATTCTCAACCCGCCGAGTTGAATTGAAAACATTTTACTTGCTCGCAATGGCGCATAATAAAACACGAGTCGCGACACTCTCGCCCACATCAAGGCCCAGCTGATCGTGTGGGGGGAGGAATTAGTCCCTCATAGCGCAAGTCGCCGCAGATTCCAAGACTTCCCAATTATAGCGTGCCAGACAGGCTCTTCGAACGGCGCGTGACCTTCTGATCCTTTGCATTCACATGATCGTGAACACCGCTCGCCTATTCGGCCCGGGCGGTCGTCGCTCGATTCTGGCCGCGTTACTACTCGTCAAACAGCGGCTCCTGAGTCTCAATCGATCCCCGGAACGAGTGCTGAACTTTCGCTCAGTTGAGCTGCATGCTCGATTGACCCACTTCTGAAGGATGCATGCGTTAAATAGTTGACCCACCGGATATTAGCGACCTCGTGTGCTTGTGGCGCAGTTGATCGGTCAATATTCAACGCAAGAACTGGTTCAGGTTTTGGCGTAAAAAAACCGTTAAGACCTTGATTGACTGCATACCCCTCGTCTTCTCGTGACGCAGGCCGACCGAGGAATCTAAGGCCAGCGAACCTGTGTTAGAGCACTCGGGTTAATTACCACAGGCAACTCGAGCCGCGATGAGTAGACAACTCCATGGTGAATCGAATTGCGCGCTGGGACGCCTGTGGCATCTCGATAAAGCGGACCTCCGGTGTTGGTATTGCGATCCCAGCGCGGAAAGTTGCTGGAGGAGATGTCCACTTGCAGGCGATGTCCAGCGCGAAAGCGATACGCAATGTGCCCGAGCCCGATCGTAACGGGATAAACAGTGCCTGGTGTGAGTAGCTGCTCTCCAGGGCCGCCGTTTCGGTAGCGGGCGCGCACGATTCCATCCGCAACAAGCATCGCAGTACCGTCCGGGTAGTGGTCAATTAGTTTGGCTGTAAAGTCAGTATCAGCCCGATCTGTAGATACATTGAGCATGACCCGCATGGGCCCGGCAATGAGCACATCATCCGAAAGCGGCTCACCCGTATACATCAGCACATCATTACGAGTCGGCGGCTCGGCCGGGCGCTGGTCCATCGGGCCGGCCGCAATGTAGAGATTTCTCCCGCCAATTGTTGGCACTGGATCATTAGGGTCGTAAACGTAGGTCCGCGCGGCTTCCTCTGCTGCCGGCTCGGTTCGGCTCAGCATGCCGTCGGCGCCCAGGAAGAACGTGGTCATCTCTATACCAGCCGGGGGCCACGCATCGACCGCATACCATTCCCCGGGCGAAGCCGAGACCGCGAAGCTGATTTTGGGCAGGTCGTCAATCGCATCAGCGTCGTCTTTGAGCCAATAATCGAACCACGGAATCAACGGGCGAATCGGCCAGGCGGTGCCATCGTCGATAGCGTAATGAGTGCCATCCATGATCAAGAAACGCTGGTTGTCGATTCGCGCGTCGACCTTCATGAACGTCTCCATCATTGCGGTGTTGAACACGTCGTACCACATACCCACGTGCAGTATCGGGACCTCAATTCCGGACGACGTGTCAAATTCACGCGTCCAGTCAGACTGATAGCCAGCCGCCAGCATCTCGCCCCAGAGCGGCATTGCAGGAGCCACCGCCGGGTGCTCGATTAGCGGCAGGTGGCGCCATAAAGGATCTTGAGCCGCCGTGCCGTTTTCAGCAGCCTCAAGCAGTTCGCTGACGTGGGCGCTAATTTCGCCACGAATGTCTTCTCCAGCGGTACCGCGCAAGCCAATCGCAGCGTAATGAAACGGGTCCGCGTTCATTGCCTGCTCGGCCATCCATGGCATGGTGAACTCATAGGCTAACGCGCCGCCGGGCCCGAGTAGCGTCTTGTTGAACAGGTCACCACTAGCGACTTGCGCATAGGCTGCGGAAAGGCCGGTCGGATTCGCCGAGGTAAGCAGCAGACTCGTGATGCCATACGCGGAATCGCCGACCACACCGATGCGACCGTTACTCCAAGGCCTCCGGCCAATCCAGGAAACGAGATCGGCGCCATCTTCGCGGTCGGTTGTGAAGATGCGGTCTTCGCCTTCTGAGCCCGTGCGCCCGCGTGTGTATTGAACGACGAGTGCGTAACCCTGGTCTGTAATTGCCGGCCATCCCACTTCGGCCGGCCGCGAAGCGGACTGGAGATTCTCCTGCCGAGGATAGCCGCCAAGCGTGTTGAATGGCATTCCGTAAGGGGTGCGATAGATCAAAGCCGGAAACGGCCCACCTCCATTTGGCAAGTAGACCAACGTCTTGAGATTGACGCCGTCGCGCGTCTCCATCCCTGTCTCAATAACCCGAAAGCGCTCCTGAGCATGGCTTTGCAGGCTGACGTTCAAAGTTATCACCATGCTTGCGAGGCACGATACGATTATCTTCATTGGTTTACCCTCAACGGTGCGGCCAAGCCCGCAACACTTTATCTTACGGCGCGCTTGAGTGGTGGCGGGAAAACCAAAGCTGCACCAGGGCACTATGATAACTGCAGCCGGCTCAGGTATCCGGGGCGCTGTTGATCGACTCGAATGAGCCATCTATGGACAGGAAGACAGCAGTGTCCGATGCTATAGATTATCGAACGCTGATTGCTCGAATAGGGCGAGCAGCGCTGAACTGCGCCTATGCGATCAGCGTCGGCATTGCCCTGTTCGCCCCCTCGCTGCATGCGCAAACAGTGCCGGAAGGCGAAGTGATGCACTGGGGCTACGCTTCGTTTTTCGGCTCAGGCTGGTACACCATTGCGGATGGAGGGGAGGTCTATTCCATGCGCGTCAGACCAGGCTGGACCTAGCGTGAACCTGTGCTCCATGCGGACGGTTCTCGCCAGCTTGGGTTCCGGTTCCAACTACCGATGACGCTTGGCCTGCACACATTCGATTTCGGCAGCATCGGCGAGGCGCTGAGCATAGACCAGGCCAGCTCTATTAGCCTAGTGCCTGGCGTTGAAATTGAGATACCAATCACTCAACGTTGGACCCTAAAACCAGTCGCTTACTTGGGCTGGGGAAAAGAGTTTCGCCACAGCAATTACGCCTGGATCTACTGGGCGGGATTGAAAAATCGAATGGCGTTCAAAACAGGTAAACTAAATGGGCGCTGGTCAACTCTTTAACTTACGTTGGTTACAACCCTAGCGTAGGCATCAGCGGTGATGCATTCCCATTGCTCAATGCATTAGAGTTCGAAGCTCCGATGGGCCGCATGACGATGGCCGGCGACCAACTTTTTCTTAACTGGCATGTCGCCTATTCCACGCAACTGGATAGCCCCGGGTTAGAGCTGAAGTTCAAGTCTACTGGCACGACGTACGCGTCGAAAAACATCACAGATATTTGGGAATTCGGTATCGGCTTCAGCAAGGGACGCGAACGCTTGGGATGGTGGCGACTGTCCTGGGACCGCGTGGGTCTGACCGTTAGCGCCGACAGCAGCGGAACTTTTGAAGGTGTCGGTATCACCTTTAGCTCGATATTCGATCGCTAAAGAACGATCAATAACGCTGTGCGATCACTTCAGGGGCGCTCTACGCCGCAATCACCAGATGCCAGAATGAGTGTCTGTTACAGGGCATCGACGTACTGGATTGCAAACCACTAGAAGCTCTTAGGTCGCGCTCCGTACAGCCCCGTTCATCTGCGTATAATGGTGACCGACAAGACAGCAGAGGAACGGGCGAGGTGCGGCAGAGAAGACGCGCCTTGACATACCGCCATTAGAACTGATTTTATCCGCGATACGCCCGACCGAAAGGCATCGACTGTTTTTTATTGAATTCGAGCCGAATCAGCGCCGATGATTTGAAGATGATTGCTCATGAAAGGATGCCCCGGCCTAGATGGTCATACCAGCGTGGAGATGTGAATTGAAAAGTTATGTCACTCTTTTGAGCCTGCTGCTATTGATCGCGGGCTGCGCAACGACGAGCGTTAACTTGCCAGCCGTTACAGATACGGCAGACGGAGAATTTCAGCCGGGCAAGATCATCTGGCACGACCTGCTGACAAATACGCCAGCTGAATCTCGCCGGTTTTACGAAGAATTGTTTGGCTGGACCTTTCAGAGCGTTGGAAATTTGTTCGGCCTTGGGACAAACGATACCTATGCACTGATACGTCACAACGGCAAATTGATTGGCGGCATGGTCGATGCCAATCAACTCAATCGCAACAGCGAAATTTCACAATGGGTCGTGGCCATGTCTGTCGCGGACGTGGACGCAGCGACAGAAGTATTTCGAGCGAGTAACGGTACCGTCCTGACACCGCCGACCGACCTGAGCGAGCGAGGACGGCTCGCGGTGGTCACCGACCCACAGGGCGCACTGCTGGCGCTGCTACAAACCAAGAACGGCGATCCGGCGGACCGGGAACCCGAGATTGGTGATTTTCTATGGGATGAGCTGTGGACTACCGATGCTGATGCCGCTAGCGCTTTCTACCGTGAAGTAGCGGATTACAGTGGAGATGTTGCCCCTCGCCAGTTTAACCCACAGTTAAATTACCATGTGCTCGAGAGCGGCGGCAGACCTCGTGCCGGCGTAATGGCCAATCCTTTCGGCGACGTGCCGCCAGTTTGGGTCAGCTATATTCGTGTGGAGGATCCATCTGCGATTACGGCTCGAGTCGAATCCCTTGGCGGCGCGATTTATGTTGAGGATCACGCACGTGCAGCGGGCGGCCGAGCTGCTTTCATAGCTGATCCATCAGGTGCCGGCATCGCTCTGCAGACCTGGCCGCTGACGACATCCGAGGAGACTGCCCAATGATAACTACACTACACGTGCCGACCAGGCTAATCGCAGTCTCCTTATTGTGCCTGACACTGTCCGGCTGCGATGATCCCCAAGTCTATGGGAGCGTGACTGTCAGTTCCTACGGCGGAGGCTACTACGGTGGTGGTTACTACGGTGGCTACGGAAGATACCCATCGACCAGAGTCGGCGGTTCCGTAACGATCGGCGGCCGGATTCGCTAAACGAGCGGTGCCGGGCACCGACTATTCCGACTATTCAGGGCACCGACGAATCACATAAGTCGGTATGCGGCTCCTAGGGATGCGATTAGTCAAATAAGTCGGTGCCCGGCACCGAAATTACAACCCTACAAGCGTCAAAAGCTCCGCGGGGTAGGTCTGGCGGGCTTCAGCGTAAATCGGCTCAGCCACCGCGATGAACTCGGCCCGCTGCTCCGGAGTGAGATCGGTGATCTCACCGCCGGCCGCCTCGATGATCCTCCGCGCTCCGAGCTCCTCTTGGTCGTGTAACTCGCGCTGCAGGCGGACGGCGTCGGCAACGGCAGCACGCATCTCCTCTTGTAGCTCAACCGGCCAAGCATCGAAACGCTCGCGATTGACGAAGATCGGGCGTGACAAGTAAGAATGCGCCGTCGTTGTGTAATAGCGCTGAACCTCGTGGATGCCATAGCTAACGACGTTCTCGAATGGATTCTCCTGACCGTCGACCGTGCCAGCCGCCATGAGCGGTATCGTTTCCGGCAGCTCCAGCAGCGGCCCTGCCGCGCCGAGAAGCTCGAACAGGCGCGCCTGACTGCGGTGAGGACGAATACGAAGGCCACGTGCATCTGCGGGCGTGCGCACTGATCGCACGCTGTTGGAGATGTGGCGCAGGCCGTTTTCGAAAAAGCCGAGGACGCGGTAGTTCGTCCGCGCCTCGATCTGCGTGGCGGCCGCTGCGCCCAGCGGACCATCCATAACGGCGCGGGCGCTGGCCTCGTCCGGAAACAGAAACGGCAACGCGGCGATGTTGAGTGCCGGAACCTGGTTCGCCATCGACAGATAGCCGAGCGTCGCGAGACCTGCGTCGACGAGCCAAAGCAGCGAGTTCCCGGCTGGATAGCCGATATCGATGACGTTATAGACGTAGCGCACCTCGACGGCATCTCCGAAGCGCGCTTCGAGTCGCTCGCCGATCAGATCCAGGCCCCGCCCGAAGCTCGATTCAGCCGGCGCATAGCCAGCGAGAATGATGAGCTCTGCGCCGGACCTCTGCGCCCGCGCCAAATTCACCCCAGCGCCAGCCGCCGCGAAACCTACGCCGACCGCTGTCGCGGACTTTAGAAATTGCCGTCGTAACATTGGACCTCTCCAGCGGGTGCACTGCTAATGCACATCAAGTCGGGCGATTAATTTAACTTTCCCGAGTATTACCTGTTATACCCTGTTAAGAAATAGCGGATTAAAGCAGCGGCGGCGCAAGCAAATGAAACTACTGATAACCCGCTGGCCGCCCCAACGACGCTCAGGCCATTAATCAGTCATAACTCTGCAAAAGCCACCGCGCCCGTGCTGGCCAGCTGTGCGGAAATCGTGCCCGTTAGCGCAGCTTTATCCGCGCGAGATTGTGGCTCATATCGAACTGCGGATCGAGTGCTGGCCAGCCGCTTGCATACCTGGCCGACTGTATGGCCTTGGCCCAGCAGAACGTCGGCTACGCGCAGCTTGTGAATGACCTCCTCGGCGTTGTATCTTGAGCTTGCGACGGTTCAGATCTCATTTTTGTCTTTTTGCCAATTCAGATCCGGACCAAAAATCCCGGGCTGGGCCGATGGCATGGCAGATGTAACCGGTTTCACACCAAGCAGACTGGAGAAGACTCAATGAGACGCATGTTCAGGGAAACGCTACGTGCCTCTGTGTTGGCAGCCGTTGTTGGCAGCATTTTTCTGACTTCGGTGGCTATGGCCCAGGATGCAGCCAGCTTGGAAGCGGCCGGCATGGATTTCTACGACAAACTCAACAACGAAGACCCCAGTTACGCGGACTATCACCTTCCTGACACCTATCAATTTCCCCGCACGGGCATGCTGCTCGAGCCCAATGCTGATACTGCCTCAGCCAGGGCCGTCGTGGATGCAGGCCTGAACTTTGAAGTCGTGGTACACCACTTGAATACCCAGATTTTCGGGAGCACGGGTATTGCCACGTATTACACGACTGGACCCACGACCTACCCAGACGGCACCATCGTGAAAGGCACATTTCGTGCTTCAATCACTGCGATAGGACAGGGAAATCAGTGGCGGTGGGCTCACTTGCATCTATCTGAGCTGGAGACCGAGCCTGACTAAAGCTCAGAAGCAAGTATGAGCGTTCGAACGAATGCCCTGCAATGAGCTGCCGATGAGCTGCCGACCGTGCCACGAGGTGCATGATGCGCCTGCTTGCGAGCGGTAACGGGAAACACCGCAGACGCCTGCAAGTAGGCGTTAGCCGACATTACACGAGCACAAGATCAAGGGCACGATAAGCGGCGGCTCCCGAGCAATAGCTGCCACCTGGGACCGGCACCTGACCGTTAGGATCATGCGTCGGCAGCGACGAGAAAAGGGCTGAGCACTCGTTGGAAAGATCCGCAACAATTCGTTGGAAACCCGATCGGGTTTTGCTCTCGATCTACTTAATCACCTTGTTCGGTCTGCTGATCGCTCCGATAGACGCGCCAAAATATTCGTTACTCGGCATCGAGATTGATAAATGGATCCATGTTGCCCTGTTTGGCGGATTGGCGATATTTTTGCGATGGACCCTCTCAGCGACTCGTCACGCGGCGGTATTATCAGTCGGTATTGCGTCTGTGATTGCGGGTGTAACCGAAATTGTTCAGAGCCTGGTTGGATACCGCAGCGCCGACTTGATAGATTTATTTGCCGGTGTTCTTGGGATAATTCTCGGCACCATAAGCGCGAACCGGATATTAGCATCGAGCGTACCCGATAAATTGATCGGCATCGTCGTGGCTATGTTTGGAGCAATGATCAGCACTATCTTTCTCTTGGCTGATTTAATCGGTGTAAGTGAGAACAGTGTTTTTGGAGCGGTACAATTGGCTGGCACGGTGCTTGGTGCGCTTATTAGCGTCGGCGGCATTACGATCTATGTAAAGGCTGCGACCATCGACTCGCACTCCTGACGGCGCTTCGACCTTTGATGCTTGCACCTCCCTGCACCCCGGCTCAGCGAGATCGATCGACTGCGGCCGTAAGAGTGCCTACCAGCTACAAAGTGGCGCCACCCACGATGGTGGTGCCCTTGTCAGCATGATATGACCAGGTAGCAATCACGGTCGTGGCGGCAAATTCACAAGCTCATTGCGGTCAACGTTGCCCGCCCCGATTGTTCCTGGCGGCAATATCAATCAGTTACAATCGTCTTGTTGTCCTGACCGCAGCAGGTCCACTGATTCCATGACTGACCAAATAAAGCACATTCACAGCTATTACTCGCCGAATGATTTATATAACAAGATCATGGAAGGGCTGAATAGCCTTGGCAAGGATCTGACGAAACTCACGTTGGATGATCTTCAGCCGGTAGATGAATTTCATATCCGTGGTGATACCGCGACAAAGGAACTCATCAAACTTTCCGGTTTCACGCCGGAAATGCATATCCTCGACGTCGGTTGCGGCATCGGTGGCTCTACACGCCGTCTGTCACACGAAATTGGTTGCCGTGTAACCGGTATCGACTTGAGTGATGAATACATCGATACCGCGGAACGGCTGACGCAGTTGCTCAAAATGCATGATCGAGTCAAATTCCACGCAACCAGCGCGCTGGAGTTACCGTTTGATGATAATTCATTCGACGGCATCTGGTCGCTGCAGATGAACATGAACGTTGAAGACAAGCCGGGATGGTTAAAGGAAACCTATCGCGTGCTCAAGCCAGGCGGGCGTGCGGTCTTCTACGAAGTCTGCGGCAACAAAAACGCACCACTGTATTTTCCGGTACCCTGGGCACAAGACAGTTCCATGAGTTTTCTGGTTCCGCCCGAGCCATTTCGAGATTTTATAGAGTTCGCCGGTTTTGAAATTGTTGTTTGGAATGACAAGACAGACCTCGCAAAGAAAGCTTTTTCCAACGCCGCGAAACCCGCTGGCGAGCCAAATCTGCCGGCACTCGGCGTCTATCTATTAGTAGGTAACGACATCAGCGCCAAGGCCTATAACCTGCATCGCAATTTGGACGAAGAACGCGTCAGCCTGATCGAGACTGTGGCTGTTAAACCAGAATCCCGCTCGGCGACTCCGCGTTAACTCGAGCCCCGGAGACAAGCTCGCAGCGACCCAGGCGCGGCCCCGACGAAATGATTACCCGGCAGCTGCCGCTGCCGGATATTTCGCGTCGCGGTTCACTGCCAGGTGGATCTTACCTTTGTCGCTAACGAAGGCGATTTGTCCATCCCCGCTCTTGATCGATGACTTCAGCACCCGGCGCGCGACCTCAACGAAGGCATTCGCATTGCCTCTAGCGTTCGGCTGGATAGCCGCCACACCGAAATTCAACGTCGCCGTGGCTCCCGGGCCAGCCTTCCGGAGCGCGTTCTGAACTGCAGAGCGCGTGCGCGCTGCGACTGAGACTGCGCCTCTGAGGTCGGTCTCCGGCAACACGACCGAGAATTCACTGGCTTCGACACGGGCAACAAGATCCAGTGAACGGCCGCTACTCTTGCTGAGCGCCTCGGCTACAGCCTTCAGTATGGCGCGATTATCGGAACCGATGGCAACGAGGATTAGAGACAGCGGGCTGTCGTTCACCACACCGAAATTCCACGCCTCATTGAAGAACTTATCGAACAGCTGCTGACCCGGCAATTCGGTAACGACATCGAGTCGGCCATGGAACGTCTCCTCGCGATCGAGTTCGTTGGCCGAGCCCTCGATGACGACAAACGAGCTTGTAGGATCGTCACCCAATCGGCCGTCGGAGACTTCACGTAATTTCTGTTTTAGCTCGGTACCTTCTTTCAGCGCCTTCATCATATTGTGGTAAGCGTCACGTCTCGCGCGCATCGAGCTGCGAACCTTTTTGTACACATCGCGCACTTCGGATGGGGCGTCCGCCGGCGCCGTCGGGAGCATCCTCATCGTGCCCTCGGTTTCGAAAATTTCGAGCGACTCGTCCAGCTGCCTCAGTGGCTTCGAGACTGCCTCGCCGTATAGTCCGGCCAGACCATAAGCCAACAGCAGCGCCATCAGGATCCAGAGCCCGCCCACTAGGAGCGGCATCAGCGCCGCACTTTGCACCGGCGCCTGCGAAGCTACCGCAAACACTTGCCAACCCCCGGGTAACGTGCGAGTTGCCGCGACGTAGCGGTCTGTTTCGCCGCTCGCGAGAATCGTGCCTTTGAACGCGAAAGCGGCCGCTTCCTGCTGTCGATTCATTGCGGTGATCAGCGGATGACTGTTGAGGTTTTCGAACGCTCTAAACTGCAGCCGCGACGATGAAAGAATTACCTGATTCTGCGCATCGGTAATAAAGATCTCGCTGCCGGCCGGCGCATCCTGCATCGCGAGAAATCCAAACACCTTGCTCAGATCGAGCCGTCCCTGCAGATAACCCCAGGGCTCTTCCCCAGCGTTGCCGACTGGGGCGCTGATGAAAACCATCGCGTGAAATCCTGGCGAGGTACCCTTGCGGACCGTCGAGACATAGTGGCCATCCTGTTTGACTGATTCCTGAAAGAAATCCATGGCGCTGACACCAGCCATCGGTCCGCTCCACCGTTCCGCCGACCCGTTCCGGACAACGGTAGCCACAGGAACATGACCGTCCGGGCGAGCGATCCACATGGAGACGAACTCCGGGTTGTCTTCATGGTGACGTGTTAACCAGCCAACGAGTGCGGATTCGTTGAAGTTGCCGCCGGCGCTGATGTGTTTCGCCAGTCCGTTGATGATATCGACGCGATTAGCAAGTGTGCTGGGGATACCGCTGCCGACTGACTGGGCCAAGCTTTCGAGCCCAGCGACCTGCTCGCTTTGCAGTCGGCTCGCAGAGTTCAGGCCGACTAGCGGCGGTAAGGTCACCATGGGAAGCAACGCGACGAAGCCGAAGCCGAAGAGCAAACGACCACGCATCGTCGAGGCGCGCAGGAACAGCCGGCGGGCTTGCGCGGCTACGAGCGGTTGCCGTATAGCCGCCAGCAGCAGCATGGCCACCGCCATGAGGCCAAGCCCGCCCCACGCGATCCAGGCCAACCAGACCATTCCAAAATCAACTATTTCTGTCATCGGCAAGATACGCGCATCCACCCCACGGGAAACCCCGAGATCAGGCCAATTATTGAACATGGAGCGCTCGTCAACCGTGATGCATTACCGTTTTACTAAACAACCCTGCCGTTTTTTGGCGGCTCGCCATGGCGCAGCAGAGCGCCGCATCATGGGCACACATGGCTAACCAGATTTCGTTGTCAGAGCAGCAAGCTGTTATTTTACAACGATCATCGGTCCATCAGGCAGGCAGTAAGACCATGAGATCGTTAATATCCGGCGGGTCAACTATTCAACGCAGAAAATCTCCAGAAGCAGGTCAATCGAGGCGGCTCATAGACGCGATCCGGCGGGAGTATCTCGATCACGTGCCGTTCTGAAACACTCGTAATCTGGAGAAGAAATTGCTGCAGTTCAAGAATTACTGCGATCGGGACCGTGCTCACCGACGACTCGCAAGCCCGCTACCTGATCCGAGGCCGGCAAAATCAGCGCGAAAGATTGCTCGTTTGAACGATTACCGACAAAATTCTTGCTGTCGCAGCCTGTACCAGCCACCTATCGCCGCTTGATTATTAACTCGCCACCAACAGGTCGGCGACCTTCTTGAGTACCTGCTCGGCATGTTCCTTTCGGCAGATCAGGAGGTCAGGCATGTAGGTGTCTTGCCGGTTGTAGACTAGCGGGCTGCCGTCGATGCGGGAGCAATGCAAGCCATGGGCGAGCGCGACCGCCACCGGCGCACAGCTGTCCCACTCATACTGGCCGCCCGAATGCAGGTAGATGTCGCCATCGCCGAGAACGATCGACATCGCCTTGGCGCCGGCCGACCCCATCGGCACGAGCTCGGCGCCCAGCTGCTCAGCCACTGCGGTGGCCTCCTTGGCCGGCCGCGTGCGGCTGACGACCATGCGAAGCCTATTGGGCGCGGGAGGCACGGAGCGCGGCTGGTCGGAGCGCAACACCAGGCCGAGGCCCGGTAGCGCGACCGCGCCGAGCACGGGTTCACCATCTACTGCCATGCCAACATGCACCGCCCAGTCGGTACGCTCTTCGCCATATTCGCGCGTGCCGTCGACCGGATCGACAATCCACACCCGGGGCTTGGTGAGGCGCTCCGAATTGTCTTTTTCTTCTTCCGACAAC
>JAHEEM010000301.1 GCA_024640695.1 Rhodospirillaceae bacterium
AGATAAGGCTTGAGGGAATGAGTTATCGGGGAATAGATTTGTTCGACGGTGAGCACAACGTTCTTCAAGCGAGGCTCGCGCACCTTTCGTCGAATTCCGAGCATCGTATAGCGCATTATTTGTCCCATATGATTAATGACTTCGATCCTTGGCTTGTTATTGAAGAGATCAATCTGCTTGTGTCTCGACTAAACGATTAGACGAAAATCCTACGACTGGAAGTGGTCGATAAGGATCTTTCGAAAGCTAGAACACCTCTCCATTTTGAAGGTCTCGAGCCTGCTCCGAAGCAGTAGTTCAAGGGAAGTCGGAGTTTTACTAGCTTAACGGTGAGTCTGGCCTCAACAGCGGACACTCGGATGCTATATTCAGTGCTGGAGGATAATCCGCTAACGACCCATTGAGGTTTCTCAATCAGTAATAGATTCTCGCCGCCGTGGCATGAGAGCCGAAACAATCAGTCGATCGGGGAGCTCGCCATGATCAGACAAGACCGCGCGCTGTACACGGCGGAGCAAGCCGCGGGCGGGGAGCAGGTCTATGCGCAGTTGGGCGGCGGTAGGGTCACCTACAGCGTAGATGGCACGCAGTATATCGCCGCTGCATCCGGGTCTCCCTCCAATTTCTGGTCCGACGAGTTCGACGGCGCACCAACCATGGTTGTTTTTAAGTTGTCGTGAGGAGGAGCACGCGCCTGTTGACCTAATCGCGATTCGATCTTACGCCAGCGCAGACCTTGAAGCGCAGTAGCTTTCATTGCCGGTACGCGAGGAGAAAGATTGGCTGTAACAGCACCTGACGAAGAAATCGTCGCGGCAAAGGCATACGAAAGCTTGCATGTTCCCGCGTTGTTTCAACAGTGGGCGCCGATCATTCTGGACTCTGTAAATACGCTCGCTGAAGATCAGATTTTGGATGTGGCCTGCGGCACCGGAGTGCTGGCGAGAGAGGCCAAAGCACGTTGTGGGGACTCCGGTTCGGTGGCCGTCTGGGACTCGCTCGAGAACTCTGAAGCCTATCCCCTGGAGGTCGATTTGCTTGATCGCCGAGCGGGCCGTGAGGCGGCAGATGCTTTGCGGGCTCCGTTCGTGCTCGGAGACAAAGCGCAATTGTCAGCGATGTTTGCGAGCGCTGGGGCTGCGTCAGTACGAGTCTCAACGCGACACGGAACGGCACGTTACCCAAGTATCAGAACGATGGTTGAAGCAGACCTTCGGGGTTGGCTCCCGGTTATGGGAGTCACTCTAGCCGAGGACCTCATCGAGACCATTTTGAATGAGGCAGAGCAGGTATTGAGTCGTTACGTCACTGCGGCTGGAGAGGTCGAGTTTGACTCCACAGCCCATATTTTGACGGCGCTGGCGCCCCTTAAAGACGCCGATCAGAGTGCGTTGGAGGCGGCGGGAGGTGCCGCGTCGACTCTGCGAGGGCTGTCATGAAAGTGAAGCGAACGGCCACGGAATAGAAGAAGGCCGAGAGACATTTGCAGCAAGTAGCTTGCAGTTGGTTCGACTAAAAGTTTGCGTTTGGCCGTTATAACGCGCAGCATGCATCCGCGATCTACGTTTTGGCCTGCCTTTAAGTTGCCGTCCAACTTCCGGACACACGATTCAAGTCACGCGATACGATGAGGTTGTTCGTTTACTGCGCCCGATTTGTGTGCGGTCGTTTATCTTATGGAGGCCAAGAATGGCTATCGGAACTGTTAAGTTTTTTAATGCTGCTAAGGGGTTTGGGTTCATTGCGCCGGAAGCCGGCGACAAAGACGTATTTGTGCACATTAGTGCAGTTGAGGCCGCGGGCTTGGGTACGCTGTCGGAAGGACAGCGGGTCAGCTACGATATCGTCACTGAACGCGATAAGCAGGCAGCAGGAAATCTAAAGGCCGTTTAAACACGCGGCGTTTTTTTTCTATGACAGGAAGGGCGGTCCAGACGGACCGCCCTTTTTGTTTCTGCCAGGTAGATTGCTGCTTCTAGCGGCCGCCACTGGCCCACAGGGTTCCTTCCAGATCCAGAGCATGGCAGCAAAAACTTGCCCCTGCGACCTAAAGACGCGGCGATCAAAAATCGTACCTAATGCCAATACTAAAGGTATCAAGGTCGAGATCTACCCGCGTATATTCTCCGAAGATGTTCCAGTGATCCTCGAACGACCAGCGTAGACCGACGCCGTAGTGGAGATCCTCACCGGAGTCGTCAAAAGCCGACGAGATGCCGTCAAACTCGACATCCCACCTGGTCAGGCCGAATTTTCCATAGCCCTCCAGTCGGTCGCTGATTCGGAAGCTGCCGACCAGGGACACGGATAACGCCGTTACATCTGCTTGGGTGCGTAGCGGAACAACGAGGCAGAAGATCCCTGGCGGACAGTCAGTCTGAGCAGTTTGCCTGCCAAAGTCCTGGTAAGCCGCCTCTAAGGAAACCTTTCGATTGAATTTATAGCCGCCGCCAATCATCCAGCTGCTATCGTCATTGCTAACTCCATTCACGAAACCGCTGTTGGTTCCAGCAGCGAATATTTATCGGCCACATGGACATGGCAACTGGTAGATCTACTTATTTCAAGAGGATTCTTCGATCTCTGAAAGGGCAGAAACTCGCTGATAGATTCTGTTGGGAAGTCATTCGAGTTCCTTTAGCTTGATAACGAGTCGACCCGTAACAAGTCCTACCGTAAGCCCCATCAGCACGCCCGCGACGAGGAACGTTGATACCCAGACTGGCATCGGCGCGTTGTCCGGAAGCAGTGCAGGAAGTAAAAACGTCCAAGGCAGCCCGAGCAGCCACCCAGCGACGTTCGCCATGATCCAACGATACGGTCGCTTAATAACATCACGAAGTACCCACGACTGGGCGGTCCCTATCGATAAAAGAATCAGTACACTTGCGGGAAGCCAAATAGCGATTTGAGTAGCCGGAGTAAGCCCGAAAAGGTCATCAAGCAGGGGAGCCAGCATTCCACAAAGCCAGGCGAACGAAGCAGCACAGGCCGTATAGAGCACCCAGCGACGACCATCCAAGTGCGTTAAGTGACGCCGTAGCACCCGGAGCTGGAACAGCGCAAGCACCGCGCCTTCGCCTAGGCCCCCGACCGCGGAAGCCGTATAAAGGATGATCGACCGCAATGCCGGATCGAAGTCTCCGGTTAGCGCCAGGACTGCTGCTCCTGCAAGCACCGGGAGACCGACGAACCCGATTATTTCGCCAACTGTGCAAGCAAGAACCCATCGCCAGTAGAGATCTGCGGAAATCGAAGCCATACGAACGACTATATTCAAACAGGTCAGTAACCGAAATGGTTAATGACTGAAGCGTCTTTTCGGACGATCCCTTTTGTCCGATAGCCGACTCGTTAGAAGATGCTTAAACGCGCTCGTGATTCACGAACCCCGGGTCTTATTTGATGGTCTCGGCGCCCTGGGTCTCAGGGGCGCTGGAGGGCTTTATTGAT
>JAHEEM010000088.1 GCA_024640695.1 Rhodospirillaceae bacterium
TATTGTGGCCGCCCTCGATCCACACTATTCTTCTTACGGACTATTCTTCTAACGGCCGTTGCGACACATCTCATCCGCGGAGCCTGAGGTATCTGGTTCCCGGGGTCTGGCAGGCATTCCCGAGTAATAGCCGAATCGCGAACCGGGGTCCGGATCGATCACCGCCAAGGCAGATACTGTCGTCAGTGTGGATGCTGAAATCGGGAAACGTATCAAATGAACAATATCTTCTTTTCCGGGCTCATCACGCTGACGATCTTCAGTCTCATGCTGACGATCGGCGTCAACGAACCCTTACACCACCTCGGCTCGGTCTGGCGGCAACGAGCAACGCTATTGCGATCGCTGCTCGCGGTCGTCGTGCTGCTGCCGGCGATTGTCGTGGCCTTACTCTGGGTTTTCGATCTCTCGCCAGCCACGGCCACCGGACTGGCCGTGCTGGCGGCCGCCCCGGGAGCGCCCCTGACGACCAAGCGAGCGCAGATGGCTGGTGCGGACCTGACTTTTGTGTCGAGCCTGCAGCTCACGCTGGCGATGCTCGCTGTGGTGTTCACGCCGCTCGCGCTCGCATTGTTTCAGGTTCTTTTCGACCTGACGACCGAGCGCGTGGCCATGCGTGACGTAATTCGACAAGTCGCCACGGTAACGTTCCTGCCAGTCGTCATTGGCCTGCTGCTGCAACGCTTCGCGCCGAAAGTGGCTGCAAAGGTCTCGGCGCCCCTACAGATGATCGCCAATGGCCTATTTGCCTTGATGGCGATTACGATCGTGGCGCTCCTGGTGGCGCTCCCGGATTTCCGAGCCCTGTTGGCGGTCGGCTGGCAGGCGGCTTCCGCCATCATCATCATGGTGATCGCCGCTCTAATTTTGGGCCATGCTCTCGGCGGGCCGAAATCCACGCAGCGCTCCGCACTCGCAATCGCGAACGTCGCGCGCAACGTCGGCCTGGCTCTGTTCGTACTAGGCCTCACCGAAACCGCACGGAGCTCGATTCCGACGGTTCTTGTCTACGCGCTCCTCGGCACCGCAGTCGCAGTGCCCTACTCGATCTGGACCAAGCGTCTGGATCAGCACCAGAGCTGAGCGGCGCGGTTGCCGCACGGCGCTCGCGCCCGGCAGCGAGCCGGTCACCCCTGGCCTTGACAAGCACAGCATCCGGATCAACTATACCTGCCCCGCGTCCCACCCTATAGAATTGAAGCACTTATGAGCAGCGAACCTGGTGGCACCAGCACGACCGTCGAACTTGCGAAAGAGCGAAATCGCGAGGCCGCGGAGCGGACGCTCATGGCGTGGATCCGAACCGCCATTTCGCTGATTGGCTTCGGTATCGGCTTCGGTGCAGCCGGCGACTATCTCAGCGAGAATACGCCCGAGCCGACTCGGATTCACGACCTGGAATTCGTGGGCTCGGCGTTCATCATTCTCGGCGTCGTATCGGTGTTTGCAGCTATCATTCAGAACGTGCGGCTCCTGAGGAGAATCCACAGGTCCGATTTCGTCTATCTCGAGCCGGTTCCGATAGGCCTCATCACTGCAATTCTGTTGCTGTTGATCGGCCTGGTCGGATTGCTGTGGCTGCAGTTGTAGTGAGCCGCAGCGTACGCGGAGCACTCCAGAGAACGATTTACCCGAGCCCACCAATCTAGGCTGCGCGCCCTGTAACCAGCCGTCGAGCACTAAGAATTGACTAATTTCATGGAGGAACCCAATGGCTAGTAAGAAGAAACCGAATATTTTGATCTTATGGGGCGATGATATCGGCTGGTGGAACATCAGCTACAACAGTCGCGGCCAAATGGGTTATCGCACGCCCAACATCGATCGCGTCGCCAACGAAGGCGTCGCCTTTACCGACTACTACGCGCAGCAGAGCTGCACGGCCGGCCGCGCCGCATTCATCACGGGCCAGAATCCGATTCGCACAGGCCTGACCAAGGTCGGTATGCCGGGCGCCGCTGTGGGCTTCCCGGATGAGGATCCGACGATTGCCACGCTGCTAAAGCCGCTCGGCTACCGCACCGGCCAGTTCGGCAAAAACCACTTTGGCGACAGGGACGAGTACCTGCCGACGATGCATGGCTTCGACGAGTTCTTCGGCAACCTTTATCACTTGAACGCCGAGGAAGAGCCCGAGGATGAGGATTATCCGAAGAATCCTGCATTCAAGAAAAAGTTCGGCCCGCGCGGTGTGCTTCACTGCAAGGCCGACGGCAAGGGCGGACAGACCGTCAAAGATACGGGCCCCCTCACTAAGAAGCGTATGGAAACGATCGACGACGAAGTGACCACGCACGCTTTGCGCTTTATCGACGAGGCCCACGAGGCGGACGAGCCATTCTTTCTCTGGTACAACACGACGGCCATGCATTTTCGTACGCACGTGGCGGAGAAAAACAAAGGCAAGAGTAACGGCCAAGGTTTCTACAACGACGCCATGGTCAACCACGACGACAACATCGGCATCATGCTCGACAAGCTCGACGAGCTCGGCATTACCGAGGACACGATCGTCATGTACTCGACTGACAACGGTCCGCACTACAACACCTGGCCCGATGCCGGCATCTCGCCGTTTCGCTCCGAGAAGAACACGAACTGGGAAGGCGGCTGGCGCGTGCCGGCATTCCTGCGCTGGCCCGGCAAGATTCCGGCAGGTTCGGTGGTCAACGGCATCGTGTCGCACCAGGACATGCTCCCGACCCTGCTGACAGCGGCCGGCGATCCGGACGTAAAGGACAAGTTGCTCAAGGGTTATAAGATCGGTGACAAAACCTTCAAGTCTCACATCGATGGCTTCGATATGCTCCCATATCTGTGCGGTGAGACCGATGAAAGCCCGCGCGAGACGTTTTTCTACATCAGCGATGACGGGGACGTACTGGCGATCCGTCACGGTGACTGGAAGGTGGTGCTGATGGAGCAGCGCGCGAAGACGATGGCCTTGTGGGCGGAGCCTTTCGTGCCGCTTCGACTGCCCAAGATCTTCAATCTCAGGCGCGACCCCTTCGAGCGCGCCGACGAGAACTCGAATACGTATTGGGACTGGCTAACGAGCCGCGCTTACATGATTCTCGGCATGCAGGGACTGGTGGCGGAACAAATTGCTTCGTTCAAGGAGTTCCCGCCGCGGCAGAAGCCGGAGTCGTTCAATCTGGACCGCGTTCTGGCGCAGTTGGAAGACGGCAACTCACCCGCTACCTAGCAGGTTTTACCCGCGCCCGGCAGAAGATTGTCGGGCGTGGGACTTCCGATCTTCCCCAGGCATCAAACTGAGCCGCCGTCACGCCGGATAGGCAGGAGCGACATGCACGAAAGTCCACCGTCGCCGCGCCGTACGAGCCGAGACACCGCGGAGGCGGTACGCGAGTTCTACGAGGACCATCCGTACCCGCCGCCGGTCGATACTCTCGACGACTACCGAAAGCACTGGCTCGACCGAGACCGACGCCGCGCCGACTATCATCTTCGCTGGCCATCCGATTCGTTTCGGGAAAACGCGTCTATCCTCGTTGCAGGCTGTGGTACTTCGCAAGCTGCGAAATATGCAGTGCGTTGGCCGGAGGCCGAGATCTTGGGCATCGACGTCAGTGCGAAGAGCATCGAGCACACCGAAGCGCTCAAGCGAAAATACTCCCTCGATAATCTCGCGCTCCACCAGCTAGCGGTGGAGCGTGTCGGCGACCTCAATCGCCGTTTCGACCATATCGTCTGCACGGGCGTGCTACATCATCTGTCCGATCCCGACGCGGGCTTGCGCGCCTTGCGGGAAACGCTGGCGCCTTCGGGCGCCATCGACCTCATGGTCTATGCACCTTATGGGCGCACCGGCGTCTATTTGCTACAGGAATATTGCCGCCGCCTCGGCATCGGCAGCTCGGCAGCGGATATCCGTAACCTCGCCGCGAGCCTGCAAGCACTGCCCCCGGACCATCCCATCATGCCGCTACTGCGTAACTCGCCGGATTTTCAAACCGAAGCGGGCCTCGCCGACGCACTTCTGCATCCGCAGGATCGCTCGTACTCGGTGCCGGAGCTGTTCGAGCTTCTCGCAGACTGCGGCCTGAGTTTCAGTCGCTGGGCCCGACAAGCGCCATACTTACCTCATTGTGGCGCGATACTGAATTCGCCACATCAGTCACTGCTGTCGCGCCTACCGGCGCAGGAGCAGTATGCCGCGCTCGAGCTCTTCCGCGGCAGCATGCTGCGACACAGTGCAATCCTTCACCGCAACGATGCGCCGCGGGAGTCACGGCCCATCCGATTCGAAGGCGACGAATGGCTCGATTACGTCCCTATTCGACTACCCGGCACAATCTGCGTCGAGGAACGGCTGCCGCCGAGCGCCGCCGGCGTGCTCATCAATCGCACGCACACGTATACCGATATTTACCTACCGATCGATACTGAGCAGAAGCAACTGTTCGACGCTATCGACGGCCAGCGTTCTATTCGGGAAATCGCGGCGGACATTGAGGCGAAGCACCTGGCTCGAACGCTGTTCGAGCGACTATGGTGGTACGACCAGGTCGTCTTCGATGCATCGCCGCGCGACGACACCGCGGCCCGCTGAATCCGACAACGAAGCCCACGCTCGTCGCCCACAGTCATTCCGCTACCAACCCGGACTCCTATAGCAGCCCACCGTTTGTGGCTACGTCGAGCTGCTATAGCGGATCCATCGCACCCGGGTCCGTTAGCTCGCGCGGCGGCTCCGCGAACAACACGCGCAGGCGCAACCCGAGAGTTTCCGGCGCCGTCAGGGCATCACGTGCACGAATCACTTGGGCAAGCTGAGCGGGGTCGTCGGTAATGATGTTGTCGACGCCGAGCTCGATCATCCGGAGCATCGCCTCGGGCGCGTTGACGGTCCAGACATGCACCTCCTTGCCCGCATCATGCGCCCGTCTGAGCAGCCTCGCCGTCACTCGGGCAGCATTCATACTGATGAAGTCCGCCTCTGTGCGCACGATGTCGCCAACCGCCGCAGTTACGATGTGGCCAGTTCTAAGGCGCGGCTCGAGACGCTTCACCTGCTTCAACGCCTCGTAGTCGAGGGACGTGATCACGGCCCGGTCGAGGAAATTCTCTCGCCGCAGCAGGGTTACAACGGCAGCCGCGAGCTCGGCGTCCGGCACGTTGTATTTGAGCTCTATGTTGAGGCCCATCCGACCCCGCACGAGATCGATGACTTCGCCGAGCAACGGCGGCGGCTCGCCGGCAAAGGTCGGGGCGAATCTGCTACCGATATCAATGCCTGCGATCTCGGCAGCGGTGAGCTCGACGACCTTGCGTGGATCGCCGGCCATACGCAACAAGTCGGCATCGTGCACGACGACGATTTGCCCATCCCGCGTGCGCTGCACGTCTAGCTCGGCAAAAGTCGCGCCCGCCTGCACTGCGGCGCTGAACGCAGGCATAGAATTTTCGGGCGCCGCGATGGACGCGCCGCGGTGCGCCGTGATTGCGACGTCGGTTTTCAGGTCCAGCTGGCTGAGTAAAAACCACACAGCACCGAGCGCCACCACGCCTAGCGCGAGCGTGACGAATACCGCCGGCCGGACAAGGCCACCGGACCGGTGGTGGTCGACGCCGAAGGCCGCGGGCGGGCACCAGCGACTCCCGTCCTGCTGAACGCAAAACATGCGCGTAACCAGAAACTGGTGTCCCGCGAACCCGACAGCACCGTAGACGAATCCGCCGACGAGCAGAGTGGCGATATAGACCGCCACCAGCGGCAACACGCGATGCACGTCAACTCCGGCCCAGTCGAGACCGGCGTCGGACGCGAGACGACAGATCCAGGTGATTGCGACGGTGATTACCGTGAGCAACAACCACCAAAGGATCAGGGGACGCCCGATCGCGAGGATTCGGCCGCGCGTCACGACTGTACTTTGCGCCAGCGCCTCGGCCGGCCTTGCATCCTCGTAAGTCAGGATCGGTATCGCGTACAGGCGGCGCGCGAGCCACCAGGCCACTAGCAAAGCGTAGAGGACTACGAGGCCTATCGCCGTCAGCTCGGCACGGCGCCACTCCGGCGGGCGCTCGGCGAGATAATAATTGATGTCATGGCCCATCAGCACCATCAGCCAGTAAAGCGCGGCGGCAGCGAGAAACGGGACGGCAAGCAGCAAGAGTCCGAGGAAGAGGCGTACCGACAAGATCATCAGTCGCGGCAATCGGCGAAGAACGAACGCGATCGTCGAGGCGGCCGAAATGCTCCGACCGACTATCGCATGCCCCGCGATCCAGCCGTGGCCAGTGAATTCGGCGAGCAGAAGACCGATCGTGAGCGCAGCGAAGGCGAGCACGAAAATGACACCTGGAAGCGAGAGCACGAAGCCGGCAATATCATAGTTGCTGACAACGACATCGCCGGATGCGAGAACCATGCGCCGCGTAACCCAGGACAGGGCCGGCGCAAAAATCGCAGCCCCTAGAGCTTGTATCAGAAGATGAAAGCCGAGCACCGGGCGCCAATGCGCACGAAGATCCGCCCATGTCTGAGCTGCAAGTCCTTCAGCCATTCCCGTGTATGCCGATGTGAGCGATGGCGACATTATGCGCGATCGACGGTAAGAATCCTTGCCTTTACCGGCCCGAGGGAGGCTCAATGGTCGGTCGATTTCGTGCAAACATTCAGCTCGGCCGCGGCGCGCTTCCCCTCTCTGCCGTGAGGACAAATTCGGAGGACAGCTGCCCAATGAACCCAAGGATCAACGACGCACTGCCATCCTGGAAGGATGGCGAAGCAAAATATGCGATTTCTGACTTTGTTGCCCGCGTAGGCAGTGAAGATTCACCCGACTTCGTTCCGCCGCCCGAACGAATCGCCGTTTTCGACAACGATGGCACACTTTGGAGCGAACAGCCTTTCTATTTCCAGGGGCTCTTTATATTCGAACGTGTCCGCGCACTCGCGGGACAACACCCGGAGTGGAAAACAACGCAGCCGTTTCAGGCCGCTCTGGAACGGGACTGGAATACCCTGGGCGAATTCGGCGACAAGGGCCTCTTGGAGCTCGCCATGGCAACCCATGCAGGGATGAGCACGGCTCACTTTGCCGAGATCGTCAACGCCTGGCTGAACGAAGCGCGCCACCCGCAGCTCCAACGCCGCTACACCGAGCTTGTCTTTCAGCCAATGCTCGAACTGCTCGATTACTTGCGCGCCAATGCGTTCAAGACCTTCATCGTTTCCGGCGGCGGCATCGAATTTATCCGCACGTTCAGCGAGCGCGTCTACGGTGTTCCGCCCGAGCAGGTTATCGGCAGCAGCATCGTCACGAAACTGGAGACGCTGGAAGGATGTCCCGTGCTGATACGACAACCGCAGCTCAACTTTCTCGACGACAGGGAAGGCAAGCCGGTTGCCATCAACCAGCATATCGGTCGTCGGCCGATCGCCGCTTTCGGCAACTCGGACGGTGACCTGCAGATGCTCGAATGGGTTACTGCCGGCTCCGGTGCTCGCCTGGGTCTGCTACTGCATCACGACGATGCCGAGCGTGAGTTCGCCTATGATAGCCATTCGGCCGCCGGGCAGTTGGGTCGGGCACTCGAGCAGGCACCGGCGCGCGGTTGGACCGTCGTCAGCATGCAACGGGATTTCGAGCGAATATACCCGCTCCAGCCCGACGCGGTATCCTGAGCTAGCTCGCCGAGTGTCGGCGCTGCTGCCTGTTTGTATAGAGCTTGTATATATATAGGAGTAAAAGTGTCCTCAGGATCCCAAGAGACCACTGCATCGGCGTCACCCGCGCCTGGCGCGGCGCCCTATCCCGATATGGTCTGGATTCCCGGCGGCACCTTCCGCATGGGCTCGGAGAATTTCTACCCCGAGGAGCGGCCCGTACACGAAGTACGCGTCGATGGCTTCTGGATAGATCGTCACACGGTCACGAACGCTGAGTTCGAGCGTTTCGTCGCAGCAACGGGCTACGTGACGCTCGCCGAACGCCCGCTCGATCCTGCGGACTTTCCCGGCGCACCACCCGAGAATCTGGTGCCGGGGTCCATGTTGTTTCAGAAGACTCGCGGCCCCGTCGACCTCGACAACTACAGCAACTGGTGGGCATGGGCGCCCGGCACGTGCTGGCGGCATCCGCTAGGACCCGATTCGACGCTCGAAGGCATCGAATCGCACCCGGTGGTGCACGTTGCCTACGAAGATGTCGAGGCGTATGCACGCTGGTCCGGCAAAGACCTGCCGACGGAAGCGGAGTGGGAATGCGCTGCGCGCGGTGGGCTCGATGGAAAGAGCTTCACCTGGGGCGACGAGGACTCTCTCGATGGCAAGCCGATGGCGAATAGCTGGCAGGGTGAGTTTCCGTGGCAGAACCTCACCCTCGACGGTTTCGAAGGTACGTCTCCGGTCGAGTCCTTCCCGGCAAATGGCTTCGGTCTCCACGACATGGCCGGCAATGTGTGGGAATGGACGAGCGACTGGTTTGTGCCGCGCCGTGCCGACGAGATCGTCAAATCGTGCTGCATACCGACCAATCCCCGCATCGACTCGCCGGACAAGAGTTACGATCCTCGGCAGCCCCAGTTCAGGATTCCGCGCAAAGTCGTCAAAGGCGGCTCGCATCTATGCGCCCCGAATTACTGTCTGCGTTACCGCCCAGCCGCGCGGCAACCGCAGATGATCGACACGGGTATGAGCCATGTCGGTTTCCGCTGCGTGGTTCGAAGAACAGGTGGAAAAGAATAATTTTTTCTATCTGCTAGCTGCGCTCCTGTCGTTTCTTGCAGGCGCACCGACATTGGCGATCTTTACGAGCTCGCCGCTGGTACCACTCCTGTACTCAGTCCCTCTAATTGTCGGCGTTTGGAGCCTTCTCGGGGTCGGTCATTGGTTCGCTGTCGGAGTCGCCCTGACGATCGCCGGATCACTGGCCGCTATCGTCAACCTGATGTTCGCCGTCCCATTCGCTACGTTCATACTCGAAGTCATCTACTTCGTGTTTCTCGTGGTGGTCGGCGTTATCGCGCTTCGCCAAGTGCTATTTGCTCGCGTCATCGACGCCAACCGCCTCGTTGGGGCAGTCTGTGTCTATCTGATTCTAGGCATGATCTTCGCGCTGCTCTGCTACTGGCTCGCCGCGTTGCGCCCTGGGTCATTTCTGGTCGTGCCAGCAGCAGACACGCCTCAGATTTGGGATTTCGTGTATTACAGCTTCGACACGATCACAACACTCGGTGACCGCAACATAACCCCCGTAATGCCTTTGGCGCGCACGTTAGCCTATCTGGAAGCCGCGACCGGCCACTTTTACTCCGCGATCGTCGTCGGAACGCTCGTCGGCAGCTATCTGGCGGAGCACCCGAAACGCTGACTTGGACTGCCGAATCACGAACGATACAGTCGAGGTTCCGGACCATCGTGTCGAATCGGTGCTAGCGCGCTAGCTCGACCGACCCAGCCCCGTGGCATCGAGCCCATTTCAATGCGGCATTCAGCGCGTCGATTCTCGAATCGAATACGCTGTTGGAGAACGAGTGCCGCCGACCATCCGCTAGCTCGATCAGCAGGCCGTACTCGGTTCGATGAATGACAGCTCGCGAACTAGCGATGCAGCTACCCGCATCCTCGTCACGAGCGAGACCAACTCGCCGTCGGCGTGAGAGCTTTCCCATCTTTCTCTCCTGGTTCATCGAGTATGTACAGGAGATCAACCTAAACTCGGCCGGGTTCGGCGTCTTGTTCGAGGCCTTCAAGCGCTTGTCCCAATGCCTCCGACGGTTGTGCCCGGGCAATTCCAGCGAACAGTAAGAAACTCGACCGAGCCGCCAGCTCATTTGGCAGGGAGCAGCACCGATGCCGACCGATTAACTGCCGATCAGGCCAGAGGCAGCAGGATCGCGCCGTACACAAGCCCGCCAAACAAGAACGGCAAGAAGCGCCCATCCTTGTTCGACGGCAGCTCCATGACCGCGCTGTTCATGACTATGGCGCCCGAGACGAACGCGACGAGTAACGCGAGCACGAACGGTGGCAACGTAACGATAAGCGCAACGGCCCATCCGGCCAGCGCGATACCGGCGAGCACGAAGCGCCCGACGCGCTCGTAGGCCATGCCGTGCTCGCGGCGTAGTTCGTGATCCACGCCAAGCAGGTGCAACGCGATCGCGACCGCATAGATGCCGATCGTCACCTCGGTCTCCTCGATATTGTTGACGAGCAGATAAGCCAGCAGCCCGACATAGGCGGCAAATCCGCTGATGTGTAGCCTGAACGCCCGTTCACCGTCTTCGCGACCGGCCCGCCCATCGAGATGGCGACGCCAATGGTCGAGGCCATAGAACGATAAGAATCCAATAAGCGCGACAAAGTAGATGCCGGCCCCAGCGTAGCGTGCCGGCTCAAGAACGGATTCCGCGAACACTTCGCGCGCATCATGTAATTCCGGCATGACATGAACGAAGACATAGGCGGCAGCCATGCCCGCGCCCAAGGATACGAAGCTACGACGATCTCGAAGGAGCGGGCGAAGAGGATGCAGTCTGTCACCGAGAAGAAATACTGCGGCAAACAGCAACGCAGCAAGGCCACCTTCGATGACGACGAACGATTGACCTTCCATATTAAAACCACCCAAGTCTACGAGCACCGAATGGAGACGCCGAAGTGGGTAATCGCCCTAATCGGCAACCGACGCGTTTCATCGAATGCCGGAATCGCCACCCCACCCCGAGAACAGTCGCTATGGACGTCAGCGACAATATGCCGCCTGCCTTTCGGGGGTAGATTTACGACCCCCTGAACGGCTACGGGCAGGTAGAATAGCGGGCGAAGCCGATGGCTTGCAAAAAAAGCGATCGGACTCTGCGCGCAGTAATACCTCGAGTTCCGGTAACGCGCGGGTAGCATGACCGACTGGAAACTCTGGAGCCGGATATGGGGACACGCCCAACGTTGCTGAACGACCCCGCAACGCTCGCAGACGCGTTGCGAGCAATCGGCACATGGCTGATGCCTCGCAGAATTTCGAGCAGGCTTGCCGGTTGCTCGGCGACGCACTGTCTCGCAGTGCTGTTGCTCACGATCCCGAGTTGTTCTGCGGCGCAAGGACTGCTACAGCCGCTCGACACGTCGAGCCCAAGAGCGGTACTGGAAAGCTTTTCCTTGATGGCCGATGAGACTGCGCGCCGCTACGAAACTTTCCGCGACAACCCCAACTGGGAGACGCAAGCCGACCTACGACGAAGTACCAGCAGAGCCGAACGGCTGTTCGATTTGAGCGAAGTCGCGCCCGCTGCCCGTCTCGATGTGGCCAGACAAACCTATCTGCTGATGTGGGACGTCCTCGCTCGCCTCGACTTACCCGACCTCGCCGACGTCCCCGATGCGGATGCTGTGCTCGCATCGCTGGAAACGCCTCAGCCCTTGATCCGGTGGAGGCTTCCGGGCACCGATCTCACGATAGCACGCATCGCCGAAGGCGCTCGCGCCGGCGAGTTCCAATTTGCCGCCGACACGGTCAGCCTGCTGGACAGTTACTACGACGCCGTTCACGATCTCCCCTATGTGCGGCCGATGCCCCTCGAGAACGTCTACCGGCTCAATCAGACTATCGCCGGATGGATGATTCCTCCGTCGTGGGTCGAGGCTCTGCCGGAGTGGACGAATGTTCTCGTTGCCGGTCAAGTACTCTGGAAATGGCTCACTCTGCTGCTACTCCTAGCGATAGCCACGGCGGCCGCTGCTGTCATTTTGCGCTGGGCGATGGCCAGATCACCAGACGACATCAACCGGTCGTATGCACAGCGTCTCGGCGCGGCGCTCGCGATCGCCCTCCTGTTCGAGCTGGTTGCGCTATTCGCGATTCGCCAAATCAATGTCACGGGAACGGCTACAACGCTGCCCACGCTGATCGACAAGATCGTCTGGGGTATCGCGGCCGTCTGGATCGCATGGGCGACTGCGCACTGGCTTGCCGAGCACATCATCGCATCGCCGCGCATCCCGACGAAAAGCCTGCATGCGCATCTCATCCGGTTCGCCGCTCGCCTCATTGCCATCCTCATGGCGATCGTTCTGTTATTCCGATTCGCACAGGGAATCGGAGTGCCGGTTTACGGGCTCGTCGCCGGCGCCGGCGTGGGCGGCCTCGCTGTCGCGCTCGCGGTGAGGAGCACACTCGAG
>JAHEEM010000089.1 GCA_024640695.1 Rhodospirillaceae bacterium
TGTGATGAAAGAAAGACACGGCGCAATCGAACGGGTTCCGAGCGACATAGAGATAGCGCGCGTCATCCGCCTGCGGCGTCATGCCGTAAGGCAGATGGGTTTTCAGACAGCGGGGCCGCGGCAGCCGCTCCGTGGCCTCCGCTCCGATCTCCTCGAGATGCGGGATCACATCGCTCATCCTCGCGGTTACAGGCAGCGGCACCCCGCGGTGCGCTATCAAGTAGACGATGTGCTGCGCCCAAGTCGTGCCGCATTTCGGGTAGGTCGCGATGAAGAAATCGTCGTCCGCCGGCTGGTATCGCAGCGCCGAGCCGAAGGCCTCGCTGGGAAACCCCATCGGCATCGCAAATCCATTGTGCCAGGTATAACTCGGTTTGTGCGCCATAGGCCTGGGTGATCCACTCCGCACCCGTGCGTCTACCCCCCTTCTGGGCACGAAGCCCTAGAAGCGGAACGTATGCGTGTATTTTACCGAGACTTGCGATTCTGCGGAGCGCAAGCCCTGGAAAACGCCAGTCGCATCGAAGCCGTGGTTGACCACGAAAAAGAAATCCTGCCCGGCGCGCGGATTCCACCGCAAGCGGCTATTGATACCGGCTGACCCTGAATCGTTGTCATACTGAATTAGATTGACCCAGGACCAACGCACGTTGAAGGCGATATTGGCGTCAATCTGGATCAACCGGGCCGTGAAATCGCCCCCAGGCAGCTTGACGTCGTTGTACTCGTAGGCCATCGACAGAAACAGATGCCGATTCGGCCGCCATGAAACCTCGGCTTCCATGCTGATAATATCTCCGCCGAAGAAATCACCGCGCGAGACCTCGAAGCTCGGGGCCACGATGCGCTGAGACGCTCCCGAAATCTCGAAACCCACCTGCGCGAACTCGTAGTCACCGGCCGGGATGATCACGCCATCCCAGATCTCGTTGGGCTCGAACAGCACTTCGCGATCGCGGTTGTACTGCACACCGAAGCTGTCACCGCCGTTGGTCTCGATCTCCAAATCGGCAAACAGCGATCGGGTCTCGAGCTCGCCCGATGCGAGCCGATCGAAATTCTCGAAATTGACGCCGCTTTCGATACTGCGGATCCAGCGGTGCTCAGGCCAGCGCGTGTAGCCTGCCCCGAACTCCGTGCGCTCGATACCGGAGCGGTTGACGAAGCCAAGCGCCGGATTGAAATTATCCTGGATCTGGTCGTAAGCGAACTGGCCCTGCCAACCCGTCGAATTCGGCGTCGCGACGCGCAGCCCATACGCGGCATCGTTTCCAACGAGGTCTTGCGTATCCGATTGCTGGTACCAGGCCTGGCTTTCGATAACCCGGCCCGACGGCAGTTGGCTGTTGCGGTATCTGAAGTCCAGGCCCGCTAACGAGTTATCCATATTGCTGTTCGGATCGCCGTCGGTCAGGATCATGCCGATACTCGACTCTCTGAGCACGTTCGCCGAGATGCGGCCAACGAAGAGGTTCTTGCTGTCGATCCCTTGGTGCGCCTCCTCCTTGACGTCGAGCACGCCGACGCTCCACCGGCCGACTCGTCCGGTTAGCTTGGCACCGACATCGAGGTCGACGGGCTCGCCGTTGTCACCAAGGCCAATGCGTCGCGAGAAAAATGGTATGCCGTTGCGCTCGAGCCCACCGAACGAGAAAATGTCGACATCCTGCAGAAAGAAATCTCGCTTTTCGGGGAAGAACAGCGAGAAGCGCGACAGGTTGATCTGCCGGTCATCGACCTCAGTCGCGGAAAAGTCCGTGTTCAAGGTCAGCACGCCCGTCAGTGACGGCGTGAAGTTGTAGAAGACATCCAATGACGGGTCGGTTTCGGAGACGGTGGCCCCGGTTTCGAAGTCCTTCGACTGAGTCGTGACCAGGGACGGTACGACATCCAGCCCGACGCCCTGCCTTACTCCGGTGAGGCCGGTGATCAGCCCGGCTGCTGCGGGGTTGAGCTGGCGGTTGAATGAAACCCAGGCGATCTCTTCCTGCTTGCGGGCAATCGTGCGCTCGACCGTGAATCCCCAATTCGGGTTGCTCGGATCGAAGTTCAAGGTCTTGAATGGAATCACCATCTCGGCGATCCAGCCGTCGTCCGTGATCCTGGCCTCGGCATCCCAGATGCCCTCCCAGTCCCGGTTCAGATCGGTCGGCGTTTCGAAAACCGCATCGGTGCGGCTGCTGTTCGGGTTAACCTGGAAGTTATACCCGGTGCGTTTATTGTTGAACGGATCCAAGTAAATACCGAAAGAATCGTCGAAGCGCATGTTGGCGCCCATCACCATCTGCCGAGCACGGATCTCGCTAGGCTCGGCATCCCACATGCGCGCCGCTACATAAAGGTTGTCCTCGTCATAAGTCACGTAGACGACCGTCCGCTCACTCGGGACGCCGTGATCGATCGGGTCGTACTGATGCAGATCATCGAACCACGCCGCCTCCGACCAGACCGGGTCGTCGAGCACGCCGTCGAGCTCGGGGGGAGTATTCGTGCGCGCAATCGCGAGCGTTTTCTGCTGTCCTCGGCTCCCGCTGAGCACCAGCCCGTCCTGGCCCAGCGCCTGCGCAGCAATAAGCGCGCCGACCGCGCCGGCGATCAATCTGAGCTTCGAGCTCATCATCACGTTGTGGCCACTCTAACTGCCGTCACTGGCGGACTTCCTTTTCTTGAACTGTTTTTGGTATCGAATTGGAGAGGACAGGCCTTGCTATGCAGAGCAGAGCTCAATGTCACCGTTCAATGTGCGAACCCGCACATGCGGCGAGTCCGGGTCAGCCGCAATGATGAGCTCGCCGCCGCGCCTGCGTCGACCGTCACGCTGTCGGCTGGTATCTGCCTGGGTCTCGGGCCCGGCAACCGCCGAGCGCTCCTCAAAGCACGTCTCGATGCGCCCACTGAACGTGCCGACATCGAGATTGAAATCGCCTTCGTCGCCGACCCGCAGATCGACATCTCCGTTGATCGTGTCCGCGCTCAGCTCAGCTTTGTCGTAAAACGTTGCGTGAACTTCGATATCGCCATTCGTCGTGTTCAAGATCATCCGCGCCGAATCGAGAACGTCCAGCTCGATATCGCCGCTAACCGTAGATGCCATGATCGCTCTGAACGAGCCGGCTACCTCGATTTCCCCCGCCACCGTTGCCAAGGTTGCATCGGCAGGCGCGCCGCGATTGGATACGCGAATATCGCCGCCGACGGTCTCCGCATCGATGGTGGCACCGGAGAATTCCGCTTCGATGTCACCACTGACAGTGTGCAGGGACAAGTCGCCCTCCATATTGGCAATCAAGAAATCCGCATTCGTGCCAGTGACGAGCAAGCTGCTTCCGCCGGGGATGCTCACGACCAGATCCGTTTCGTTACTACCCGGGTCACCGACGTCATCCGGGTTCTCGATCACCCGAATCCTCGTCTCCTCACCCTGCTGGGTCACCTCGAGATCCTGAGCGCCACCGCCAAGACGACCGGATATCTCTACGACCGCTCGGTCCCATCCTCGTACGGTCACGTCACCGTCGATGAGGTCGATTACGACACGGCCGAAAGCCGGTGCATCAAGGCTGCGACTGACCGGCTGGGCCGCGGCACCATGGCTCAGCGCCTGGGCAACGGCAATCAGCGCTGCGGATGGCCATATCTTCATATTTCGACATCCTCGGGCAACTCCGGACGGGTCAAGCGATTCATCCGCTCCACGACCGCGATGGCCCTGTCCTGGGCAATCTCCCGCAGCTCTTGCAGCAGCGCATTGTCCGGGTCAGCGGCAAGCGCCTCGTCGAGGCTGAGCCGGTCCTGCTCCAGCACCGCGAGCTCCACCTCGACAACCGCGCGCGTCTTCGGCGGCAGCTGGCTCAGCGCCGGCTGCATGGTAGAGAGTAGCTGCACGGGCGCCGGCGCAATATCGGCTGCCGATGGTCGCGTGCCCGGCGCCCACGGTAGAGGAAACAGGCTCGCGCCCACGTAGCCGGCCGCAAGCGCGGCCCCAATCGGTAACCAGCCGCGCACCCGCGGCGACAAGCCCTGCGACCTCGGCTCGGTATGCCGCGGCTCGAGTCGTGCGGCAATACCAGGCCAAAGGTCACGGCGCGGAGCCTGATCGAGACGCAGCGCAGCGAGGCGCTGCTCGAGACTCTCCGGCTGACGGGATTTCGGTTCAGTCATCGCTGTCCTCCAAGCCGAGCTGCTGCTTCAGCACCTGCCGCGCGTGGTGGTAATGGGCCCGCACGGTGCCCGACGCCAGGCCCAACAGCGCAGCGAGTTCATCATGCGAGTGGCCGTAGATCGCCCGCAGCACGAAAACCTGTCGGGCTTGGTCGGGTAGCCCGGCGATTGCGGTGTCGAGATCGAGCGCAATATCAAGCCCACTGGCCGTCGCCTCCGGCTCGTGACCGCGCGGCTGATTCGGCGCGAGCGGACGCCGCCGCTTCGCAATAAGCACCTCATTGACGGCAATGCGGTGCAGCCAAGTGCCAAAGTCGCTGCGGCCGCGAAACTGGTCGAGTCGCCGCCATGCGTTAATAAACGTGTTCTGCACGCAGTCCTCTGCATCACCGTGATTGACCATCATCCGAAAACATAGCCCGTAGATTCGATCGACGTACGCCCGGTACAGCCGCTCGAAAGCGGCTACGTCGCCCTGCTGGGCTTCCCGGACCCATTGCTCTGCGTTGACTGAACTCACGCGTTCCCGATGTCAGACTGTGTTTCAGCCAACGCGGTGACGAGCCCGACCTTCTGCTTGGCTCGGTGAACGGCCAAACCGTGGCGGTAGCCGCCGCGCTGCCTGGCCTGCGGCACTCCGCTGGCTGTGCGCGGCCATTGTAGCCGCCCCGCGTGGCGATCTGATCGTGCTCGTCAGTAGTTAGATGCAGGACGGGCCGGATTCGTTTAGTTGGTGACCAAATAAAGCCGCGATCGGGGGCGGGGCCTTGCAACTCGCCTCCCCTGCACGCATCTTACGCCCACAGCGAGACGCCCATCCCCGGCCCGTGGAGGCCTGCATGACCAACGATTCCGCCGACACCAAGACACTAGCGATTCGAGAGCTGCTTGGCATCACCCCCGGGATCCCGGCGTCTGACGGCGCGGGCGTGCGGCTGACACGTATCATTGGCTCCCCGCAGCTCGACATGCTCGATCCGCTGCTGCTCCTGGACTGCTTCGAGTCGGACGACCCGGACGATTACATTGCGGGTTTTCCTTCCCATCCGCACCGCGGCTTTGAGACGGTGACCTATCTCTTGGCGGGACGCCTGCGGCACAAGGACAACACCGGTCGGGAGGGTGTCATCGAGCCGGGCGGCGTGCAGTGGATGACCGCCGCGCGCGGCATCATTCATTCGGAGATGCCCGAGCAGGCAGAAGGCCTGCTGCGCGGCTTTCAGCTGTGGATCAATCTGCCGGCAGCGGAGAAGATGTCTGAGCCGGGCTATCAGGAATTCAACAGCCACCAGATCCCGCAGGAGCGCCACGCCAACGGCACAATCGTTCGAGTCATCGCCGGCACGACCGCTGCGGGGACTCAAGGTCCCGCAACGCGACCGTCGACAGACCCGCTTTACCTCGATGTCGATCTGCCGGCTGGCGCCGACTTCGCCCAGGCCGTGCCGGCGAGCCACGCTTGCGTGGTCTTCGTCGTGGATGGCAGCCTTGACGTCGGCACGAGCATGGCAGCCTTACCGCTGCGCCACCTGGGCGTGCTCGGCCCCGGCGAACGCGTGCAAGTCCGGGCCGGGGCGTCAGCCTCACGGTTTCTACTGATCGCCGCAAAACGGCTGGAGGAGCCCGTCGCCCGCCACGGGCCGTTCGTCATGAACACCGAGGCCGAAATCGTCCAGGCCTTCAACGACTACCGCAGCAATCGGTTCTAGGCGGCGGGACGCACCGCGCCTCAGCCGCCCGGCAAGAACTCCGGGCTAGACCCCTTCGGCGCGAACGCGCAGAATTCGGGGATATCTCCCCCACGTCTATAGCCCGCTGAGCGCCCATGAAAATTCTGCACCGCTGCCTAATGACCGGTCTTGCTTTCGCCGCCTTTACCCTTCTGCCCGCGGCGTGCACGACGCCCGAGCCGGTTGTGGAGACGGTGACACTGCCGCCGGAAGAGATCACGATCGTTCCATCGGGACTGCGCCCGCCCGTGCTTGGGTCCAATGGCGGCGTTGCCGCGGGCCATTCGCTCACGACCGCTGCAGCGCTCGAGGTGCTCATGGACGGCGGCAACGCGTTCGACGCCGGTGTCGCGGCCATGCTCGTCGGCGGTGTCGTCGAACAGGATCTGTATGGCCTCGGCGGTGAAGGCCTCGTGCTAGTCTACCCGCGCTCGGAAGGACGCGTGACATCCATTGCGGGCCAAGGCTGGGCGCCGCGCGGCGCAACGATCGAGTGGTATCGCGAACGCGGCAAGGACCTCTTCGGCTACGGCCTCGATCCCGCCGTCGTGCCTGGCGCGATTCATGCTGCTCTGACGGTGCTCGAGCGCTGGGGCACGATGAGCTTCGAGACGGTCGCCAAGCGCGCGATCGAATACGCCGCGGAAGGCTTTCCACTCCGTCCACGCACGGCCGGCGCGATTCAGCGCGAGCGCGACTTCATCACCTCCTGGCCGACGAACCGCCGCGTGTGGCTCAAACCTGACGGCTCCTATTACGCGGAGAACGAAACGATCCGCCTACCAGAGCTCGCCGCGACCTTACGCAAGATGGCCGAGGCTGAGCGAGCTGCCAGCGCGGCGGGCCGAGAAGCCGGTATCGTCGCGGCACGCGATCGGTTTTACAAAGGCGACATCGCCGAGGAGATGGTTGCTTTTCTTAAGGCTAACGGTGCCCCATTCGAGCTCGACGATTTCAGCGAGTTCTTTGCGCGCATCGAGGAGCCGACGAGCACGACCTACAAGGGCTACACGGTCTACAAGCAATCGTTCAACAGCCAAGGGCCGATGCTGCTCGAGACGCTAAACATACTGGAGAATTTCAACCTGCAGGGCATGGGGCACAACAGCGCTGACTATCTTCACACAATTATCGAGGCGCTCAAGCTCGCCTATGCAGATCGCGACAGCTACTTCGGCGATCCAGACTTCGTCGACATTCCGACCGAAGGTCTGTTATCCAAGGCCTATGCGGCAGAGCGTGCAAAGCTTATCGACATGCGCAGCGCCTCGACTGAGTACACGGCCGGGAACCCGTTTGCCTACGATAGCCAGGTCAAGGATTGGCCCTACTGGATTGCGGGGATCGGTGCCCCGAGCGGAGAGCAGCTACTCGTTGGCATCGATTATCCGAGCACGGTCAAAGATACGACCCACATTGCCATCATCGACAAGGATGGCAACATCTTTGATTCAACGCCGAGCGGAGGCTGGATCGGCGGCGCCGTCATGCTCGGCAACACCGGGATCGGCATGAGCGTGCGCGGCGAGCAGTTCTGGCTAGACCCAACGCGGGCCGCTCAACTCCGGCCCCGCTCCCGGCCGCGCTATACGCTGACGCCAAGCATCGTGCTGCGCGACGGTGAGCCGTTCCTAGCAATCGGGACGCCGGGTGGCGACAACCAAGAACAGACGATTCTGCAGACCTTCCTGAACATCGTCGAGTTCGAAGAGCTGTGGTACCCGAATCTGCACGATGCAATCGCGCAGCCGCGCGTGCAGACGCTGCACTTCTATGAGTCTTTCTGGCCGCACGACACCGGGTTTAACCGCGTCAATGCCGAATCGGTGATCCCGCTGGCGGTGCTGCGCGTGCTCGTTTCACGCGGCCATGAGATTTATCGTGCACCGGCGCTGGGCATACCATCTTGCGGCACGATTGTCATGCTCGACCCGCGCACGGGCAACCGAATTGCCGGCGCTGATGCCCGCCGCGACTGCTACGCAATGGCGTATTGAGTGGTGCCGATAGGTAGTCGCGCTGTCGTGCGACAATCCTCTCTCGCAGACCGAATAGCTACTGCTATGCTAGTCCCGATCGACTCCCGCGCTGCCGCAGACCGATGATGATCCGCCGATGAATCTCAACCATGTACATCGTGAGTTGCGCCTGATCCGGGCTGTTTGGGGGTTTCTCGCCTGCACGCTCCTGCCCGGCAGCTTGCTCGCACAGGACACCGACGCGGCAAACGCGCCGGCTCTCTGGGAGTTTCGCCTCGCCGCTTTTGGCCGATCTTCGCCGACCTACCCCGCAGCTGACAAGAACAACCTGAATCTGCTCCCGTTGCCGATTCCGGTCTATCGGGGTTCCTTTCTAAACTTCGGCGAGAACCTCGATCAGGTTGCCCGGGGCGAGCTTAGCGAAACGCAGCGTATGCGCCTCGGCATCGACCTCAATTTTAGTTTCGGCGAGGACAGCGCCGATATCCCAGTTCGCGCGGGAATGCCGGATCTCAACTTTCTTTTAGAACTCGGACCGGAACTCGAGGTCAAGCTCGATAGTCGCACCCCCGAGCAGGGCGAGTTCTTTCTCGCGCTGCAGCTGCGCGCTGGCGTCAGCTTCGATGGCCTCGACGCAACCTCACGCGGCTTCCTGATAAACCCCGAGCTTGAATACCGACGCGATCAAGTGTTCGGCGGTGACAATCTGCTGAGTCTGCGCTGGAAGCCGACATGGGCTAGCGAGCCGTTCATGGACTATTACTACGAGGTCGAGCCCGCGTTTGCGACGCCTGAGCGGCCCGCGTATGACGCCGCGGCCGGCTATCTCGGCTCCAAGCTCACGGCAGCCCTCACAAGCCAGATCACTGAGAAGCTCGTCTTCGGCGTATCCGCGTCGTACTATCTCAACGGCAGCGCCGAGAACGAGCTTAGCCCGCTGTTCCGACAAAATTCCGGCGCATCCATCCAGGCGGCCCTGATCTGGAAACTCTGGGAGAGCGAGCGACGCGCGCCGCGTTAGCTCGTATATCCCGCCGCGCGGTCGCCACGCCAAACCTAACCCAAGTGCTAATTTTTCGGCCTCAGCGCGACAGCGGGTCGGTGACGCCGAGCACGTGCACGGCGATCAGCCCGATTAGGCCCGTCGCGAGGAGGTAATAGATCGTCGGCAGTACCGTGCGCCGCAGCGTCACGCCTTCCTGGCCCAGCAAGCCAACCGTTGCCGAGGCCGCGACGACGTTGTGGATCGCGATCATGTTGCCGGCGGCCGCCCCCACCGCCTGTAATGCGACGATGAGCGCCGCCGACATACCGAGCGACGTTGCCACACCGTGCTGAAACAGCGCGAACATCAGATTGCTGACGGTATTGCTGCCGGCGATAAAGGCACCCAGCGCGCCGATGAACGGCGCGAAGAACGGCCAAACCATACCGACGTGCGCCGAGACCCAATCGGCCATCGCGATGGGCATGCTCGCTAGCTCGAGTGCATTGACGTCGGAGTTGATGTAGATCCGCACCATCGGAACGGTGAATACGAGCACGAAGCCCGCGCCGATCAGGGAGCGCGTCGACTCGGCCAGAGCGGTGCGAAACTGCGCGGCGCGCATGCCGTGAATGAATACCGTCAGCACGGCGACCAGGCACAGCATCGCGGCCGGCAGATAGAGCGGCGCGGTCGCCGCTGATACCTGCGTGCCGAATATATCACTCCAGCGCAAAATCATGCCGCGCAGCCAGCCACCGAGCGGTAGCTGCGGCAAACGCGTGAGCACGAGCAGCAGAGCAACGAGCACATACGGAATCCATGCGCGCAAGGCTGACATTTGCATATCAGCGGCGTCTACATGCGCCTCAAAGCGACCGATCCAGTCCGCCGGCCACTGCTCACGCGGGGCAAACTCCCAACGATCCCGCGGCACGAGCACGCCGCGACGCGCGGCGGTGGTCATGATCGCGAGGCCCACGAGCGCACCAAGCATCGAGGGAAACTCCGGACCCAAGAAGATACCCGTCAGCAGGTACGGCACAGTAAAGGCCGCGCCACCCAACAGCGCAAATGGCATAATCGAGAGGCCCTCGGTCCAAGACCGGTTGGCCCCGAAGAACCGCGTCATCATCACAACCATGAACAGCGGCATCACAGTGCCGACGAGCGCATGGATGACGACGACGTCAGCCGTGATGATCCGCAGGTACTCGGTCATGTCCAGACCCGCAGCCGCTAGCTGCGCAGCGACCTCGGGGCTGTCGAGCCCGCCACGCGCGCCGACGAGGATCGGCGTGCCGACGGCACCGAAAGTTACGGGCGTGCTTTGCACCATCATGCCGAGCATGACCGCGGCCATAGCCGGAAACCCGAGCGCGACGAGCAGCGGCGCCGTGATCGCGGCCGGCGTGCCAAAACCCGACGCACCTTCGATGAAGCTGCCGAACAGCCACGTGATGATGACGACCTGGACGCGCCGGTCGGGGCTGATCGTCGTAAATCCAGCACGGATCGCAGACACTGCTCCGGAATGCTTGAGCGTGTTCAGCAACAGTATCGCTGCGAAAATAATGAACAGGATCTCGAAAGTGATGAACAGACCCTGCACGGTTGCCGCCGCAAGCTGAGCGAATGGCATCCGCCAGATGAAGCCGCCGATCAGCGCCGCGAGCACATAGACGACCGGCATTGCGGTGCGCGCCGGCACGCGAAACCCCACGAGCAGCAACGCCGCGACCAAAATCGGCGCGACGGCAAGCGCTGCCTGCAGGCCTAGCGGCATCTGCGCAGCTCAGGCACAGTGAGTCAAACTGAGCTGATTCCATCGAACTGCAGCCAAGGAATTCCCCCGCAGGTTTCAGCAGCGCCCAATAACCCGACTATACTTGACTCTGACAAGCAGGGGCAGTCCGAGCCAGAGTGCTCGAAGCAAGAGGAATACCATGAACGACGACGGGCAAGCTACGACTGAGCTAAAGAACAGCTTCGACTACAACGACAGTAACCGCGACGGCAAGATCAGCCTGGAAGAATTCAAGAACATGCTCGACGAGCTTGAGTCTTATGTCAGCGATGGCGAAGCGCGTATCGGTTTTTCGGCGATCGACTCCGACCATGATGGTGCCATTGACTTCGACGAGTTTCTCGCCTGGTGGACCGAGCGCTAGCGTCTCGCCAACCGGGAACCTGCCCCGTCATAAACTCGCTGTCCTAGCAACGCCACGAAGGATTTCACGCCGCAACGCATCTCTGGTTCAGGGAGCAAATTCTTGGACATAGTGCATACTGATAGGGCCCTTGCCCGCCGCCTGCTGCACGGCGACGAAACGGGTTTCCGCGAGATCTCCGCCAGTTTCATTCCGAAGCTGTACCGATTTGCGTTGGCCTGCCTGCACGACGATGAGGACGGAGCGCGCGACGTGGCGCAAGAGACCTTCCGCAAGGCTTTCGAGCGACTCGACTCCTACCGGGCAGAAACCTCGCTGTACGGATGGATGTGCCAGATCTGCCGCAATACGATTACCGATCGCGGCCGAGGCCTGCAACGGCAGGCGGCGCTCAGGCGGATGGATGTGATGCGATTGATCCAGGCCACGTTGGACTGTATACCAGCCCACTGCGAGGATGTGCTCGAGTGAAAATACGTCGATGGCTTGTCCGTCAATGAGATCGCCGAGTAGTTGGTCGTGAGCCCGAAGGCAACAGAGTCTTCGCTGACGCGGGCATGCAGCGCTTTTCGCCAGGCGATGCAGGCGATCAGCGCCGCAATGGATGCGCCACCCGACCCGAGAACGAACACTGAAGGACTATACGATGGACGATGAGCGACACAACGGCGTAAGCGGTAACGGCGAGACAGAGCCAGACAAGCATGAAGCGCCACCCCGGGTTGCGCATGAGCCCACGCATGGCGCATTGCAGCACAAAGCGCGCGCGCGGGGCCGGCGCCGCTGGGGATATGCGCTCGCCGCAACGGTCGCGGCCCTGGCCGTCGGCATCACTTTTATGGTCCAGACGAGGCCAGGCTCATCGGCACCGGTCATCGCTTCGGCGGGTATCATCCAGGGCGACGTCCGCGTAAGCGGCCCAGGCGATAACGAGTGGCGTCAACTCAGCCGCGCCAGCGGCCCGCTCGTCGCAGGGACGCGACTGCGCACAACGCTCAACGGCCGCGTCGCGCTATCGTTGCCGGGGGATGCCTCACTACGCATCGATGCGGCGACCGAGCTCACGCTGACCGCCGCCCGGGCGATCGAGCTC
>JAHEEM010000006.1:0-25673 GCA_024640695.1 Rhodospirillaceae bacterium
TTCCAACACTACCTAGTAGCTAAAGGTATGCAACCTATTGATTTTGGCGCGCCCGGACGGATTCGAACCGCCGACTTCCGGCTTCGTAGGCCGGCGCTCTATCCAGCTGAGCTACGGGCGCGCACTTAAAAATCAATTACTTACGAGAAGCCGTGCCTGCGAAGCTCAGAGCTTCGGACTCGACTGAGGCGCTATTCTACCGAAATGGCCGGGCCTTACGAGCCCCGCGTGCGTGGCCGCCCCCGCGGCACGACCTAAGTTTGAATCCCATGTTCACTTTTCTATACTCGATAAGTTATCCAGTCAGGTACCCGCTCGGTCATGCGCCAGATACCCAGAAGACTTGGACAGGGACTACTTTTATTGCTGCTCTGCAGCATAACGCCATCGAGCCATGGTCAAGATTCGCCTGCCGCCCGTCCGCTGTTTGCCGAGCACGCGCCGCTGCACCTAACGATCGAGGGTCCATTTCGCACCCTTTCCATAAACCGCCGCGACCGCGAGGAGCTCGATGGCCTGGTCCGCTACCAGGACACAGCAGGCAACAGCGTGACGCTGGATGTGCGGATTCGAACACGTGGTAACTCGCGCATGGAGCTCTGCACCTTTCCGCCGCTGCGGCTCAATTTCCGGCGCCGGCAAGTCGAAGGCACGCCGTTCGCGGGGCAAAGTCGGCTCAAGCTCGTGACACTTTGCAAGGATATCGCAAGCTATCGTGAATCCCTCGCGCTGGAATATGAGGTATACCGGATATTCAACTTGCTCACTAATGTCTCTTTCCGTGTCCGCTGGGTCGATGTCGAATATATCGACACCGATGCCCGTAGAAACTCGACTCAGACTCGCCCGGCGTTCTTGATCGAGCAGGGTTCCGAAGTCGCCGAGCGCAACGGCATGGAGACCTGGAGGATCGACACGCTTGACGTCGGTGCGCACAATTCCAGCGCGACCGCTCTGGTGAGTCTGTTTCAGTACATGATCGGCAACACGGACTGGTCAGGAACCAACGCCGCGCCAGGGGAGCGTTGCTGCCACAACGGCGACGTGCTGCGCGACTCGAATGGGCTGGCGGTGATACTCCCATACGACTTCGACCAGGCCGGGTTCGTCAACGCAGAGTACGCCTCGCCGGCTGCCGAGCTGCCGATTCGATCGGTTCAGCAGCGCCTCTATCGCGGCTATTGCGCGCACAACGAGACACTCGGCAGCGCGTTCGATCGATTCAGGGCAGCCCGTGCGGATATTATTTCGCTGCTCGAGGCTGCGGATGTGCGGGACCGCGCGCGCAGACGCATCCTGCGATACGTCGAGAACTTCTACGAAGTGATCGATAACGACGAAGAGCGAGCGGAGTCCATACTCGCGGCCTGCCGCAGCTAAATCGCTGCGTACGCGGTCAATTCGCGCCGCGATCTGTGTGCTCGAGTGCAGCCAACTTCTTCGCTTGCTTAGCTCTCTCGACGGGATTCGCGCCATAATCCATTCCCCACAGGATTATTGACGCGAAACAGAAGAAAATCGTCATTACGACGGCGACGCCCAGATAGCCGATGCCCGACGCGAGACCGACGCAAATCGCAGCGAAGACGTAAATTCCATCGAGGGCATCGGGCAGACGCACTCTGAATCGCACTGCCGCCACGAGCGCTGCCAAACCGAATGCCAGCGCAAGGCTATCCTGTATCAACAGCACGACGGTCGTCGCACAGATCGGCAGAACGATCAGCGCCTCGACGAAAGACTTCCGATAACCCTCGGGCGTTTTGATAGCCATGTATACCCACGTTATCGGGATCATCAGCACGATCGTCCCAAACAGGCCTGCAATCAAAAATAACGCAGCATCCAGGCGCGCCGACCATCCCCCCGGACCACTACCGCCCGTCTCACCGACCTGAATCTCGGTTGGGCTGCTGGTCGAAAAAACTTGCTGCGCCGTGTCTGATATATCGACCGCGCTACCACCGAACGGCAAGAACTGCTGACTCCGAGGCACGAAGTTCGCCAGGAAAGCGAGCGCGGCTATCAAGAAGGCAAAGTAAACGAATATCCGCACTGCCAACGCTTTCGGCTTAATGAGATTCGTTTGCAACTAACTCCCCTGCTGCAAGCCCCAAGGTTAGCGTGATAGTTTACCATTACTTATAGCTTGGCCGACGGAGGGCATATGAGACCGTCCCGCCACAAGTCGCTGAATTTTCTAGCCTGCCTCGTGCTGGCCTCGCCCGTCTTCGGCGAGGAACCCTGGATCGTCCAGGCGCCGGGCCGCGTCGTCGCCGTTGCTGACATCCACGGCGCGTACGATGCTTTTATCTCGATCCTCGAGCAGAGCGGTCTCATCGATGCGAGCGGCGCATGGCGTGGTGGCAACGATCGGCTCGTGATCGTCGGCGACGTGCTCGACCGCGGTCCGGCATCGCTCCAATCGCTTGATAGGGTCATCGCTCTTCAGCAGCAAGCCCGTGCGAGTGGCGGCGATGTGAACTTCGTACTCGGCAATCACGAGATCATGAACATCGTGGGCGATCTGCGCTACGTTCCCGCGAGCGACTTCGCGGCGTTCGCGAGCGCGGATTCAGCTGACGTCAGGGCGTCTGAACTTGCCCGCTTCGTCAAGCAGCGCAGCGAATCGGGCGACCCGGCGCGCGCCCAGGCGGAGTTCGATCGTCTTTACCCACCCGGCTTCTTCGGGCATCGCGCAGCCTTCTCGAGCACCGGCGCCTACGGGTCCTGGCTGCTCGAGCAGCCGCTGTTGCTGATCGCCGGCGATACCGCATTCACGCATGGCGGGATCTCGCGCGCCCACGGCGAGGCCGCCGCCGAGGACATCAACCACGAGCTCAAACAGCAGCTGCGCGACTACGTCAGCGCAATGGAATCCCTAGTTACCGTCGGGATACTCTCCGCGGCCGATGACTTTTACGATCATCCGGCGATTGTCGAGCGGTTCGAGCAACGCGTCGCTGCCGGGGATGCGATCTGGCCGGAGGGCGCCGAAGCGCCAGCGCAGCGTATCAAGGAGCTCAACAATTCGGCACTGTTCGCATTAGCAAGCCCAATCTGGTATCGCGGCATGGTCAGCTGTAGCCCTCTCGTCGAGCAGGACCACTGGCGAAGTGTGCTCGAGCGGCTCGGCGTCGACCGTATTGTCGTCGGGCACACGCCGACCCCCGATGCGCTCGTGCTCAGCCGCATGGACGGCGGAATCGTGCGCGTCGACACGGGCATGCTCGCAAGTTTCTACGGTGGGCAGGCGGCAGCGCTGGTTATCGAAGATAACGAGCTGGCGGTTATCTACGCCGGCGAGGCAAATGCCATGGCCCCAACCCCGCAACCGCGGCGCGTCGGCGGCCGGCCGAGCAGGCTCACGGATGACCAGCTTGAACTCATGCTCCGTGACGCGCAGATCGTCAGCCAGGCAGTCACTGAAAACCGCAGCCGCATCACGCTACGTGACAGCGGCATAGAAATCCAAGCGGATTTTTATCCTACGGAACGTTCGGCTATCCGGCCCGAGGTTGCCGCGTATCGGCTAGACCGCCTGCTCGGCCTGGGCATGGTGCCGGTGACGGTCGCACGAGACCTCGACGGCGTCGCCGGTACACTACAGTTTGCCCCATCCAATCTAATAACCGAGACCGAACGCAGCACGCTCGGCACGGGCGGATCTGCGTGGTGCCCGCTGCGCGATCAGTATCCTGCGATGTATATTTTCGACACGCTCGTCTTCAACGAGGGTCGCGGCCTCGAGCAGATCGCCTACGAGACCGATAGCTTCGATCTCGTGCTGCTAGGACATGCGCGAACATTCGCGACGCAGCGCGGGCGTCCTCAGCATCTTCGGAGCGCGACGCTTGAGCTCAGCCCCGCATGGCAAGAGGCACTGCAGGCACTCGATCAGAATCGTCTGGAATCAGCGCTGGGAGACGTTCTGAGTAGCCGACAGATCCGCGCGCTGTCTCGACGCATCGAGGCACTCCTCGCGGACGCTGGGCATCGCTAGGCTGTCAATTTCACGGCAGCATCTAGCTTAGCGTCTGGGCTAGAACATCGACCGGTGTTCATTGGCAGCCACATAGGCATCGACAAACTCCTTGTAATACGTCTGCGCCTGTCGCGTCAGCGAACCGCCGCCCGAGGGAAACTCCAGCTCGGTGCCATCGGTTAGCTTCAGGCTTTTCACCGGCATGACCTCGCGTGTCGCACTCGTAAGAAAGCACTCGGTCGACTCGAACACCGCTGCCGGCCCGATCTCCTTCTCGAAGGTCGAAAGCCCATTTGCCTTGCACGCCTGCCGCAACGCAGTCTTCGTCAAACCACGCAGATTCCCTGAGGACTCCGCGGGCGTGACGAGCTTGCCATCGAGAACGAAGAACACATTGCTATTGGACGCCTCGGTGATACACCCGACGGCATTTAGCATCAAGCAATCGTCAGCACCAAGCGCGCGCGCCTCGATGACGCCGAGAACATTGTTGAGATAGTTTCCGCCCTTGATGTTCGGATCGAGCGCGTTCTTGGGGTTGCGCTTTGTTTCCGTGACGGCAAGCCGCACTCCTTCGTTGTAGAACTCCGGTTTCCAGGGCTGCAACGCTTTGACTATGATCACATAGCGCTGCCGGAGATCAGCTCGCGGAAACAGGTCGATCGGGCCCTCGCCGCGTGTGACCGTAAAACGGACATAGACGTCGAGGCCTGTCTCTGCGGCCTTGGTCGTTCTAACAGTCTGCCTGATCTCCTCCGCCATCTGGTCCTTGCTGAGCTCGACTTGCAGCGATATCAGTGCGGCGGAATTCTCGAACCGAGCCCAATGCTCGTCATAAAACAGCGGCACACCACTATAGGTCCTGAAAACTTCGTATATCGAATCACCGTACAGGAAACCGCGGTCCATGACGGGCACACGCGCATCCTCGGTTCGAGTGATAACGCCATCGACATTGGTCATGCTTTCGAAGCCTTCCATGGGAACAACCTACTGTGTTGAGCTGGATGCTGTCATCGCGCAGCTTCAAACAGAGTACGTCATACGGGGGCGATGCGCTATCGCAGCGGCAGGTCGACTTTGACGATCTCCGCGCCGGGTTGTGCAGCGGTAATGACATATGCGCCGACGTCTATCGGCACGAGCGCGGACTCGCCGCGGCCGAGCCGCCCGATTGGTGCGCCGCCGACTGTATGCAAGTCTACGGATCCGGCAATTGCATGAAGACAGTGTGGGCCCGAGTCGGGCACATCGACACCTTCGCCGGGAGCACCGCTCGGCCGCAAATGCTCGACCCGAAAGCTCGCCGAATCCACAGAACAGAATACGCCGGGCCGCCCGGGCACGAGATCCGGAAAAACCACGAACTCGTCCGCCGCGGTTGCGCGAAGGTTGAGCGCGTCCAGCGCAGCGTCGATGTCGATCTCGCGGATCGGAAAACGCACATTGTCCCATGCCCTGAACGTCGGGCCCGGACGCCGCACCTCGAGCGCGAGTATCTCTCCACCCTCCGGATTACCGAGCGCATGAACCTCAGCTGAGGGTAGGTCGCCCGCCTGTGCGAGCAGGCGAGCCGGCGTGGCGTTATAGATCACTTGGCCAGGGCTCACCGGCACTTCGTTGAGCCCATCCAGCACTCGCCAGTAAAGACGCTTCATCGACTCTAGCAGGGCGCGTGCTGCCTGCCAGTCGCTCGCGGACTCGAGTCGGCGCGCGAGTGGTGCGGCGATATCTTCAGGCGGTGCGCCTCGCGCAGCGAACCAGGGCGCGACGATACCCTGCAGGCCATCGCGATCCGCCACCGCACCGCCAAGCAGCGCCGCGAACTCCATCTGCTGGCGACGCCCCGCCGATAATTCTTCCCGCAGGCGCGGGGCATCCACGTCGGAACTGAAGCCGAGACGGATCGTCGCACCCGGATCGGCCTCAATAATAACGTAGACCTCCGTGTTGCCCGGCGGGTGACCCTGTACCGACAGGAGTTCCTTGACGTCAAGGGTCTTGGGGAGCAAGGGCATGCATGCGCCGTAGCGTTCGACGAACGCCGGGCCGAGCAGCGCCGCACCGTTGGCCGCCAGCAAATCGGGCAGCTCGATCACGGAGCCATCGGCCAGCCCCACCAGACTCGGGTGGCGCTCGGACTCGGCATCGGCGTCGTAAGCTGACAGCTCGAAGGCTTCTCCGGCCGGCTGCCGTGCGATCGCGAGCGCTTCAGGCAAGATCGTCATGCCCTTGTAGCCGAGCATACGCGTCCCGCCCCATGGGCGCGGCACCAGATTATTGTTAAATGGCTTGATTAGCCCTTGCGCCAACCGAGAGGCTACTTCAGCATCGCCTCGGCGCAGTGACTCTGCCGTCGTATTGCTTCCAGACACTAGGCGGACCCTCGCTTCGAGGTCGTAAGTATGGCATGTTGTTTATGTCAAAACGTGACTGAGTACCGGGCTGCCCTCGGAAAATTTGGCTAGCATCTACTGCGTTTTCAGGTTTCCAGAACATCATCTCAATGTCCATGGCAGATCCGGGCGACTTAGCCAAACAAGCATTCAGCATGCTGCAAAGCGCGCTAGCAAGCTCCGAAGCGCGCGCCGAGAAGCTCAACGAGGAGCTCGCGCGCAAACCCGTTAGCAAGGATAAGCTCGAAAACAAAGTCAGCGTCCTGAGCCATCGGCTCGAGAGCATTGAAGAAGAATGCGCTCGCTGGAGGCGCGAGACGCAGCAGCTCGAAGAAGTCCTAGCGAACGAGCGCGCAAAGTTCGACACGCTAAAGAAGAAGCTCGAGATCGCCGAATCCGGGCCTGACAAGCTCACCAAGAAAGAAATCAACTACTGGCGAGCGAACGCTGGGAAGCTCGATCAGCAGATCAACATCTACAAGTCTCGGATCACCGCGCTGAAGCGCGATCTCCGCGAGAAGGAGCAGTTGCTGGAATCCGGGCACCCGAGCCCGCTGGCTGCTGAGCTTTCAGGAAACGCCGAGCCCCACGACGCAGAGGCGCTCAGCGCAGCTCAGACTGAGATCGAGAACCTGCGCCAACAGATTATCTGTCTCAACACCGTAAGTGCAGAGACTCACGCCAACAGGGAGCACCTGGAGTCGGAGGTCGTCGCCCTGCGCGAGCACTTGGAGGCAGTCGAGCGCGAAGCCCAGAGCCAAACGACAGAAGACACCGGCCTGGCTGCCGAGCTCGAGCGAGTACGCACAGAGAATGCCGAGCTGCGGTCTTCGCTGCAGGGCGCCGAAAAAGGCTTAGAAGAACTCCGGCGTGCGCACCAGAATCTCGAAGGCGAACTCAGCGAGCTGGAGCGAGTGCGCACAGACAACACTGAGCTGCGCTCGTCACTACAACTATCCGAGGCAGGCTTACACGAGCTGCGCCGCGCGCGTGAAGATCTCGCTAGCGAACTCGCTGAGTTCAAATATCAGGTCGAAGGTGAACGCTCGCAGCACCAAGACTCCGCACAGCAGCAGCAGATTCTAACCGCCAAGCTCGAAGAGGCCCGCAGCCGCGAGTCCGCCCTGCAAAACGATCTGGATGCGACTCGGCAGGCGTTGGCCGACCGCGAGCAACGGCAGGCGGAGGCCTCCGTGCCAGAATCCGTCACCGAGGAGCTCAAAGCCGAACTTGCGCGCGCGCAACAGGAGGCTGGCCAACTACAAGGCTCGTTGAGCCAGTCCGAGTCCAAACTCGCAGAACTGCGCGATACTTGCGAAGAGTTCGCAGCTGAGCTTGCGGAGCTGCATGGCCGAATCGACAATGAGCAAGCCGGCGCAGCCGAGGCGGGTCGCCGCCAGCAAGCAGCGCTGGTCGAGCTCAACGCCACACGTGAGCGAGAGGCGACACTGCGTGCGCAGCTCGACGAAATCAATCGCGCCTCTGAGGGGCGAGAGCACGCTACTCAGGCACTCAATGACGCGATCGCGGCGGCGGAGCAAAAAGCAATTGAAGCGGACGCCATCGTCGCTGAGTTAAGAGCAGAGCTAAAAGACGAGAAAGAGTACTCCGAGAATCTCAGCGAGCTGGCCAACAGCCGACAGGACAAGGTCATCAAGCTTCAGGACGGCGTCGACGAAGCCAACGAGCGCCTTGAAGACGCACTCTGGCGACTAGATAAGGCGATGTACTTCCAGCGCCTCGTCGCTCGACGTAAAGGCCTGATCACCTCACTCATCGCGGCGCTCAGGGGCAAAAACAAGGCCATGGTCGCGTTGAAGGCCGGGCTGGACAGCTTGCGCACCAACAAAGCAATGGTCGAGGGAACCCAACAGAAGCTGCTCATGCGCCTGGAGACAGTGAAAAACGAGCTCGGTGTCGCGAAGGCGCGAATCAAGGAACTCGAGGCCGCGGCGGCGACGATAGCTCAACAGCCGATCAGCATGAATGACGGTGAGGTCGCCGCCCTGCAGGAACGGCTGGTAACGCAAGCCGAGCTCATTCAGTCGCTCGAGAACGACGTCAAGGCTGCCAAGATTTATAAGCATGACGCTGCGGAGAAGAACAGCGAGGTCGAGCAACTGCATGAAGAGCTCGAGACAAAGAACACGATTATCGCCCGTCTCCAATCCGATCTAGACGAACAGCAGCGCAAGCTCGCCAAGCTTCGTGGCAGCGAGTCTGAGACGGTGCGGCTTAAAGCGATTTCTGAGAAAGATCGCTCCACAATTGACATCCTGGAGCGGGAGAATGCTGAGCTGCGCGCGATGATCGAGAGCGCGGAACAGTCCAGCCCCAAGGGTAGCGAGCTTACGGACGCGCGCGAGGCAGAGCTGCAAGCCAAGATCGCCGAGCTCAGCGAAGCCCAGCAAAAATGGAAACGCAAGTACGAATTTCTGGCTGCCGAGGCCCCGGCAGCCTATCAATCACAGACCGCAGCCAAGCAATAACAGCGCCTCGCGTTACTCCGAAAACCTCCTTTCCAGCGCACGCTGCAAATCCAACTGCAGCTGCGGGATCGAAGCCATCCCGCAAAGATCGCTAAGCTGAGTTACCTCAAGCGCCGTGTAGCCGCACGGATTGATTCGTCGATAGGGCTCGAGGTCCATGGCCACGTTCACGGCAATACCGTGGTATGAGCAATGCCGCCGCACTCTGAGTCCAAGCGCGGCAAGCTTGGCGCCGCCAACATAGACTCCGCGCGCATCAGATCGACCCTGCGCCGTAACACCATAGAGCGCAACCGCATCAACGACGGCGGACTCCAGCTGATCGACGAGGTCTCGAACCGTCAGGCCGCGTCGCCGCAAGTCGATTAATGTATAGGCGACGAGCTGGCCCGGCCCATGATAGGTCACCTGACCACCGCGATCGATCTGCTGCACTGGAATGTCACCGCGCTCTAAGACATGGCGCGGGTCTGCATTCATGCCGAGCGTATAAATCGGTGGATGCTGAACAAACCAGACCTCGTCGGGAGTCTCCCGCGTCCGCGCATCGGTGAAACTGCGCATCTCGGCCCAGATCACCGGCAGCGGTTGATGGCCGAGATCACGAAACTTCATCGGTCTTCCTGTATCGAAAGCCGCCTCCGAGCGCCCCGCCTCATACTTGAGATTCTCGTGCGGCGGCGCGAGCCGAGAACTAATCTGCCGCATCGCTGGGCGCGGCCTTCCAGCGTCTGCGTTCTCGCGCCCTACCCGCGCGTCAGAGCACCAGCATAATGTCATCGCTGGCCGAGAGCTCGCGATAAAGCGCGTCGACCTCATCGCGGCTCTGCGCGTAGACAACGAAGGTAAGGCTCAGGTAGGCATTCTGCCGACTCTGCTGCTCGGTAACGTGAGCCTCGCCAATATGCTCGTAATGAGTACGAACGATGCTCCACGCCGCTTCGCGGAAAACCGTGTCGTTGCGCCCTAATACCTTGATCGGGAGCTCACACGGAAAGCTAAGCAGCGACTCCTCCGACATCGCGCGCCGCTTACTGCAGCCAGAGCGTGATCTCGTCCTTCAGCCGCGCCAAAAATCCCGCCTCGGCGACGTCCTTGAGCACGACGAGCGGCATATCCGCGACCGACTGGCCAGCCAGCGATACCCGCACGGTGCCAACCGCGGCGTCACTCGTCAGCGGCGCAACAAGGTCCGTGCTGAAGTCCATCACTGCAGATAGCGACTCGTATTGACCACGTGGAATCGTCACATAGAGATCATCGGTAAGCCCGAGCGTAGCGACCTGCGGGTCACCTTTCCATACGCGCGCAGTCGTGATTTCCTCGCCACTCGCATAGAGCCTGTGCGTTTCATAGAACCGGAATCCATAGCTGAGTAGAGATTGCGTCGCATCGGCTCGAGCCTCGGTGCTCGCCGCACCGAGCACGACGGCTATCAAGCGCATTCCGTCACGCTCTGCGGAGGTCACGAGACAGTACCCGGCAGCGTCGGTATATCCAGTCTTCAGCCCATCGACCGAGTTGTCCCGCCACAGTAGTGTGTTGCGATTGTGCTGCTTGATGCTGTTATAGGTAAATTCGCGCTCAGAATAGTAGCCATAAAAGTTGGGAAACTCGCGAATAATGGCCTGCGACAACAAAGCGACATCGCGCGCTGTCATGACATGATTGTCGCCTGGCAGTCCGGTGGTGTTCTGAAAGTGACTGCCGGTCATGCCGAGCATCTGCGCGTATTGGTTCATCAGTCCGACGAACGTATCCTCGGATCCCGCAACGTGCTCGGCCAAAGCGACGCTTGCGTCATTGCCGGACTGTATGATCATGCCGCGTATGAGGTCTTCGACACTGACTTCCGTATTGACCTCGATGAACATACGAGATCCTTGGGTGCGCCAAGCCTTCTCGCTGACACGAACCTGGTCGGTCAAACTTATCTGGCCCTCCTCCAGCGCCTTGAACACCGCATAAGCCGTCATGAGCTTAGTCAGGCTCGCGGGCTCGACAGGTTCGTCGGCGGCCTCCTCGACGAGGGTACGATCACTCGAGAAATCCATGAGCAAGTAGCTCCGCGCGCCGATTTGCGGTGCCGCGGGAATCGGTATCTCAGCAGCGAAGCTGGATGCTGCCGCTAGCACGGCAAGCAGGGTCGTCCACACTCGAGTCATCGATGTCCTCCTGTGAAACGTCATAGTCTAATTGATCGACGGCTGCGCGACCGCGCGCTCAGTTGACGACGACCAAGAGGCTCTCACGAACACCCAGCGCGATGAGGTCGCGCCGCACGTCGTCGAACGCAGCGACATCGCTCAACGGACCGATGCGGACCCGATGCAACTCGTTAGAACCGACCGTTTGCGAGAGCACGAATGCATTCTGCTGGCCGCCAGCCTTGAGCCGGCTCACGAGCTTTGCGGCGTTGTCGCGATCGGAAAACGCGCCAATCTGGGCGAATACCTGCTGCATCGGCCTGTCGCCCGGCCCCGGCTCGGCCGCAGCCGCCTCCGAGATCAGCGAGAACCCCGAACGTGGCGATTCGAAGCTACGATCCGCGAAGCGCGGTGCACTTGTCAAATCGCCGCCGACAGGCACGCCAAGCGCGCGCACTTCGACGCTGGCGGTGCCGGCATTGACCATGCCGATCTCCGTCGCGGCAGCGTAAGATAAATCGATGATGCGGCCGGCCACGAAGGGGCCGCGATCATTGACCTTGACGATCACACGGCGCCCGTTGGCGATATTCGTGACCTCAACCCACGTAGGGATAGGCAAGGTCTTATGCGCCGCGGTCAGCGCATACATGTCATAGGTCTCGCCATTGGCAGTTGAGCGCCCATGGAAATCCTTGCCATACCATGACGCAACGCCGCGCTCGCGATAGTTGTCGCTGGAGTTCTGGACGTAGTAAGTCTCGCCGAATACCTCGTATACGGGAGGGTTTCCGGCGCGCGTCCGTTCGGGACTGATGATCGCCTCATGTTCGACGTCCACCGCGCGCTCCGGCCCGCCAGAGGCACAGCCGCCGAGCATTACGACCACCGCAGTGCCGATTGCGGCGAGTTTACCGTTCATGCTGGATCCTCCCCAGTCTTCTCGGTCACCGCCGACGCCGTGCGTTGCATTGCCATGGAAATTTCATCGGCAAGCTGTTTGGTCGCGAGCGCGTACATGACGCTGCGGTTGTAGCGCGTGATCACGTGAAAGTTATGATACCCAACCCAATATTCCGTGCCTTCACGACCCTCAAGGCCGAGCACGGTCACCGGAGTGGCATCCGGTAGCGCCGCAGCAAAGACGTAGCCGCTTTTCGCGAGCGCGCCCACAGTATCGTTCAGGTCCAGGCTATTGGCAGGTTCCTGCGCGGTGGCGCCCGGCCGGCGTGTGACCCTCTCGGCAACAGGCTCCGCCGCGCGCCACCCATGCACCTTGAAATAGTTGGCCACGCTGCCAAGCACGTCTTGCCAGTCCGCCCATAGGTCGCGCCGACCGTCGGCGTTCGCATCGACCGCGTAGGCGCGGAAGCTGGTAGGAATGAATTGCCCGGCACCCATCGCGCCCGCATAGGAACCAAGCACCGCCTCCGCATCGATCTTCTCCTCGCGCGCGAGCAACAGGAATGCCTCAAGCTCGTTGGTGAAGAAACGTGAGCGCGGCGGATAGCCGAAGGCAAGCGTGCTAAGTGACTCGAGAACGCGATAACGCCCCATCCGTGTACCGAACCATGTCTCGATACCGAGAATTGCCACCAAGATTTCGGGAGCTACCCCATAGCGTTCGCTGGCGGCACGTATCTCATCAGCATGGCTCGACCAAAAGTCGACGCCAGAGCTCACACGCTCTTCGGTAATGAATAGATCTCGATATTCGTGCCACGTCAGCACGCGCTCGGCGGGCCGGGAGATTGCCTCGAGGACGCGCTGGTTGACCTCGACACCAGCAAAAAGACTCTCGAGCTCGGCACTGGTAAAGCCGTGGTCGGAAACCATACGCGCGATAAATTGCTCGCGAGCCTCAGCCACATCCTGGGCTTGAGCCACCGGCGCGGTAATCATCAATACCGCCGCAAGCGCTGCGATCGGCTGGACGAATATCTTCCCCGTAATCACCATCATGGTGCCAGCAGCTTCTTGTTTCCCTGAATAGCGACGAGCATACCGAAACCAGCCATCAGCGTCACCATAGAAGTTCCACCGGCACTAACGAATGGGAGCGGCACGCCGACGATAGGCAACAACCCCGATACCATGCCAGCATTTACGAAAACGTAGAAGAAAAACGTCAGGCTAAGCGCGCCGGCAAGGAGTCTCGTGTATGTCTCTTGAGCCTGCATCGCGATGAATAGCCCGCGCCCGACCAACGCGAGGTATAAGCAAAGCAAGAGCAGCAAGCCGAGCAAGCCAAACTCCTCGCCCATGACCGCAAACACGAAGTCGGTGGAGCGCTCCGGAAGGAACTCCAGGTGGGCCTGCGTGCCATTCAACCAGCCTTTACCGAAAAGGCCGCCTGAGCCGAGCGCGATTTTCGATTGGATGATGTTGTAGCCAGCGCCTAAGGGATCGGACTCCGGATTCAGGAACGTCATGACGCGTGCCCGCTGATAGTCATGCATGTAATACCAGAGGATGGGCGCCGCACCGAGGGCCAGTATTCCGGATGCGAGAATAACTCGGAGGCTGACTCCAGCGAGCAATATCGTAATCCCGCCTGCTGCAATAACCAGAAGCGCCGTGCCGAGATCCGGTTGGCGACCGATTAACAAGGCTGGTAGAAAAACGATGATCAACAGCACAAAAAGCTGGGAGAACTTCGGCGGCAGCGTACGCTCGTGCATAAACCAGGCGACCATCATCGGCACGGCCAGTTTCATGATTTCCGACGGCTGAAACCGAATAACACCCAGATCGAGCCATCGCTGCGCGCCTTTACCGATGTCTCCATTGACTTCTACCACCAACAACAGGGCAAGACCCATACCGAATAGCCATGGCGTCCACATCCGCAACAGCCGTGGCGGTATCTGTGAAGTGACACCGAACGCGGTCAGTGCGATGCCGAAGCGTACGCCCTGCCGAAACAATAACGCCTGGTTCTCCTCGAGCGCGCTATAGAGCACGACGAACCCGTAGGCGCAAATTGCGAGGATAATTACGAGCAGGGGGAAGTCGACCGCGACGCCGCCGAAGCGCATTGGCCGCAGCACCGACGCAGGATGTCTGCCGAGCTCAATGTTCCCGAGTGACATACTCTGTCCCTATGAAGAACGCATCGAGCACGGCCCGGGCCGCGGGCGCCGCCGCGCTCGCACCGCCACCGCCGTTCTCGACAACGACCGCCAAGGCAATCACCGGATTTTCCACCGGCGCGAAGGCGATGAAGAGCCCATGGTCGCGGAGGCGCTCTTCGACATTCTCAGCGTCGTACTTCTCTTCCTGCGCAATCGAGAAAACCTGTGCCGTGCCTGTCTTGCCCGCGACGCGATAGGGAGTGCCAAGCATCGCCGTGTGCCCCGAGCCGCGCAACTCCTCAGTAACACCGAGCATGGCATCGTGGATGTACTGCCACTGCGCGTCCTCGATGTCGAGCTGACCCATACCTATCGGCTCTATAACTTCGCGCTCACCCGTGACGCCGTCCTCCGACGCAATGACCAGCCGCGGCTGGAAAATAGTGCCGCGGCTTGCGAGCGTAGCGGTGGCATGCGCAAGCTGAAGCGGCGTGACGAGTGTGAAGCCTTGCCCGATTCCGGCAATGACGGTCTCACCGGGAAACCAGACTTGATCCTCGGGCCGGGAGAAGTTCTGCCGCTTCCACTCTCGCGAAGGAACGACACCGCGCTGCTCGCCGTTGATAGCAAGCCCCGTTGGCGCGCCGAAGCCAAAGGACTTCAGGAATTGCTCGATATTATCGATGCCGAGCTCTACAGCCAGGCGGTAATAGTAAACGTCGCAGGACTGAACGATGGCATCGTGGAGGTCGACGAGGCCGTGCCCCTGCGGCCGCCAATCCCGGTAGCGGTGTGCGTGGCCGGGCAAAACGAAATAACCCGGACACATTGCGCGGCTGGTCGGATCGACGATACCGTGATACAGCGCCGCCAGGCCGAGGAAGGGCTTGATGACCGATCCCGGCGGATAACTTCCAGTCAACGCGCGATTAAATAATGGCTTGTCCAGATCGGAATTTAGCTCGCGAAAGTCCTGCCGGCTCAGACCCGTCGCGAACTGGTTCGCATCAAAAGCCGGCGCGCTCACTAAAGCGAGCACGTCGCCGTTACGCGGATCGATCGCCACAATCGCGCCTCGCGAGCCAGCCAGCGCGGCCTCCGCGGCAAGCTGCAAGTCGATATCCAGGCTCAGCACCATATTTTCGCCGGGCACCGGCCATAGCGTCTCCAACGCGCTGCCGCCGGTTGCCGCCGATGGTGCCTCGGTACGGCTTGCGGGATCGAGCAGGACGCGGCCTTGCGCGTTGACGATCTGCTGCCTATAACCCACCGTCCCGTGCAGCTTGTGCTCGTATCCGCGCTCGACTCCGGTCTTGCCTATGTGCGACGTTGCCGCATATTCCCGCCGTTCTATGAGCTCTAGATCGGCCGTTGAGATGCTTGCGACGTAACCTATGGCATGAGCCGCCACTGCGCCGTAGGGATAGTGTCGGATCAGGCCCTCGCGAATGTCGACGCCAGGATACTGATGGCGGCGGACGGCAAAGCGAGCGGCCTGCTCTTCGGTGAGGTTGCTAAGCATCACTCGCTCGAATCGTCGGTGTGAGCGAACGAGCTGGACCAGTGCCGCGCGATTCTCGTCGGCGACGAGGCCGAGATTGACCAGAGAGTCGAGCGTCGCGTCCAGATCGGTGACCTGCTCTGGGATCAGCACGAGCTCCCAAGCCGGCAGGTTATCAACGAGCACCTTGCCGTTACGATCGAAAACAAGGCCGCGGGTCGGCGCGAGTGGCTCGATACGCAGGCGATTCCCCTGCGACAGCTCCGCGAATACCTGATGATTGACGACCTGTAACTGGACGAGCCGGTAGACGAGCAACCCGGTCAGCAGCAGCAGAATCACTGCGGCTGCAACCAGGCGCGATATGAACAGCCGCTGCTCCTTCCAGTGATCCTTCAGGGGAACAGCCGCGCTCATTTGTTAAACCCGTACCTGCGCATCGCGGCGATAGTGCTCCAGGTAGCCGAGTATCAGCGGCCAGACGACCGCGCTTGCGAGCAGCGGCGCCCAGCGCTCGACCAGCGGCACCGTCCTGCCCACGACGCCGTCGACCCAGAACAGCACAAATTCGTACAGCGCGAGCAGCAGCACGACCGTCATGCTTAGCTGCCAGACTGGAAACACGCGAATACGCAGGTGAAAGCGAATAGTCAGATAGACCACGACTACGAGCGCAAGGGCGTGCTGACCGAGCAATGCGCCGGACAGCGTATCCAGCAACAAGCCCATCCAGAAAGCCGTGAGCAAGCTGAACCGCTCCGGCGCGAGCAGGCTCCAGAAAATCAATATGAGCGGCACCCACTCGGGTCGGTACGGCGCCACGACACTCGGCAACGGCAAAGCCGTCAAGCCCAGAGCCATCAGCAGCGTCAGCAACGGAAAACCCCAGCCCATCTGCCGACCGCGCATCAATGCGCCTCTGCGAGGCTGGTCTCGCTTTCTTCGCCGCCGCGATCCGTCAGTTCCGCGTCGGCCGTCCATACCAAAAGCACTTCGCGCGCGCGGTCCAGTTTTGCGGCGGGGTCGACGAAGATCTCGGAGAAGCCCTGCCCCGGACGACGCTCGACCTGGCTCACGTAACCGACCGGGTAGCCCGACGGAAAGACGCCGCCGAGACCCGAAGAAATCACGAGATCTCCGACCTCGACATCGGCCGCATTGGGCAGATACGGCATGCGCAACCGGCCGCTATCACCCGTGCCGATGACGATAGTTCGCAGCCCGTTGCGGTTGATCGCGACGGGCAAGGCGTGATCGGCATCGCTAATGAGCACGGCCTCGGATGTGAACGGATCAACGCGCATGATCTGGCCTATCAGGCCATCAGCATCAAGCAGGGCTTGGCCTACGTAAACGCCATCCGAAACGCCGCGGTTGATCGTAAAGCGCTGCCGGTAAGGATCGAGATCGACCGATAGGATCTCGGCAACGAGCACGCGGTCGGCCACCCGGGCGCTCGAGTCCAGCATTGCGCGCAAGCGGCGGTTCTCGGCCTCCAGCGCGCTGAGGCGCTGCAACCGCGCACCCGCGCCGAGTCTCTCGAGCTTTAGCGCCTCGTTTTCTGCCAGCAGCTCGCCGCGTTCGGCAATTGCACTGTCCATCCAACGCCAGCCACGCACCGGCAGGTCGGCAGCCAGCTGGATCGGGTAAATCAGAACGGAGAAACCTCGGCGTATCGTGTCTAAATGCGACTGACGCTGATCGAGCAACATCAGCAAGAAGCTGACGATGCAAACCAGGATAAAGCGAAGGCTCAGAGACGCGCCACCTCGGATGAAATCGCTGCCGGATCCACCTGAAGGACTCATGGCGTATGCCACTCCTAAATTAACTCGCGGGCTCGACGTCGGGTCGGTTACTCCACCGCAAAGGCAGCCGATCCGTACTCATCAAGCAACTCCAAAATACGCCCTCCGCCACGGGCCACGCAGGTCAAAGGTTCATCTGCAACCACGACCGGCAAACCGGTCTCTTCTGTCAGTAATTTATCTAGGTCACGCAGCAGCGCCCCACCGCCCGTCAGCACGATGCCTCGCTCGGCGACATCGGCGCCGAGTTCGGGAGGCGTCTGCTCGAGCGCGGCCTTCACCGCGCCGACGATACCCTGCAGGGGCTCTTGCAGCGCCTCGAGTATCTCGTTGCTGTTTAGCGTGAACGCGCGCGGCACACCTTCGGACAGGTTCCGCCCCTTAACGGAGATTTCTTTAACTTCCTGACCGGGGTAAGCCGAGCCTATCTCTTTCTTAATACGCTCCGCGGTTGCCTCACCAATCAGGATGCCGTAATTCCGCCGGACGTAGTTCGTGATGGCTTCGTCGAAACGGTCACCGCCGATACGAACCGAAGCCGCATAGACAATTCCATTCAAAGAAATGACCGCAACCTCGGATGTTCCGCCGCCGATGTCGAGTACCATGGATCCGCGCGCTTCGTGCACGGGCATGCCCGCACCAATCGCCGCCGCCATCGGTTCTTCGACCAGATAGACTTTACGCGCGCCGGCGCCCTCGGCGGATTCGCGAATTGCGCGCCGCTCGACCTGGGTCGAGCCATACGGCACGCACACCAGAACGCGCGGGCTCGGCCGAAAGTAACGTGAACCATGCGCCTTCTTGATAAAGTATTGCAGCATCTTCTCGGTCACGTTGAAGTCGGCGATAACGCCGTCCTTCAGCGGCCGGATAGCCGTAATATTGCCCGGCGTGCGGCCGAGCATGCTCTTGGCGTCGACACCGACGGCTTCGAGCACTTTGCCACCGCGGCCGTGCTCCTCGCGGATGGCGACGACCGAGGGCTCGTCCAATACGATGCCGCGCCCGCGGACGTAGATCAGGGTGTTTGCTGTGCCCAGATCGATCGACAGGTCGTTGGAGAAATATCCGAGAAAGCTCTTTAACATTGAGCGCCAAGGCTGCTTAAGGAAACCGATCCGGCACTTTAGCAACGGGTAGGACAATCAGCAAGCGAGTAGTATAGTAAAATGTGTTTTGATTGCGAGTTCTGTGCCGTGCCTCTCACGCCCGAAGACGTCCAAAAGCTCTGTACCCTGGCTCGGCTGGAGATCGGACCCGAGGAAATCGGCGATCTGTCGGCCAAGCTTTCGGATATCGTCCGGCTGGCCGGGGAACTGCAGGCCCAGGACACGGCCGGCGTGGCACCCATGGCGCACCCTCTCGACCGGCCGCAGCGGCTGCGGCCAGACACCGTGACCGAGACCGACACACGAGAGCTCTTCCAGCAGAACGCGCCGCTCGTCGAGCAGGGGCTGTATCTCGTTCCCAAGGTCATTGAGTAGCGGTTAAGGGAATCACCCCAGGCGAGCGGCCGCCCAAGCGGCATCCGCCTGCAGGTCGAACGGTGCGCGGAATGCATAAAGACACACTGACAGAACTTAGCGCATCGCTCGGAGCGAGACGAATCTCCGCGCGCGAACTGGCGGAGTACTACCTCGAACGTATCGAGCGCTTCGATCCGGCACTTAACGCGTTCGTGACTGTCACCCCAGAGCAGGCCCTGAAGGAAGCCGATGCCGCCGACCGGCGAATTGCGGACGGGACTGCAACGCCGCTGACGGGTATTCCGCTCGCGCACAAGGATATTTTCTGCACGGCCGGCATCAAGACGAGCTGCTCCTCGCGCATGCTCGACAACTTCATCTCACCCTATGACGCGACGGTCGTCGCGCGGCTCAAGGATGCCGGAGCGGTGCTTCTCGGCAAAACCAACATGGACGAGTTCGCGATGGGCTCATCCAACGAGACGAGTTATTACGGACCCGTGCGCAACCCATGGGATCATGAGCGCGTGCCCGGTGGCTCGTCCGGCGGCTCGGCGGCCGCGGTGACAGCAAGCCTCTGCAGCGCAGCTACCGGCACCGACACGGGCGGCTCGATCCGCCAGCCCGCAGCACTGACCGGGCTCACGGGAATCAAGCCGACCTACGGGCGCGTGTCGCGTTACGGCATGATCGCATTCGCATCGAGCCTCGATCAGGCCGGCACGCTGACACGCAGCGCCGCCGATGCGGCACTCCTGCTGCAGGTGATGGCGGGTTTCGACGCAAACGATTCCACGTCGTTACCGGACCCCGTGCCCAATTACCCCGACGAGCTGCAAACGCCGTGGGAGAAGCTGCGCATCGGTGTGCCGGAAAATTTCTTCGACGATGGCCTCGACGCCGACAACGCCGCGGCTGTGCGCGCAAGCCTCGAGGTCTTCGAAAAACTCGGTGCAACGATCAAGAACGTTCGCCTGGATCACATCCATCTATCGGTGCCGGCGTACTATGTCGTCGCCCCGGCGGAAGCATCATCCAACTTGTCGCGCTACGACGGCGTTCGCTACGGTTACCGCGCCGAAGGCAGCGACGACCTGCTCGAGCTCTACATGCGCTCGCGCGGCGAAGGATTCGGTGCGGAGGTCAAGCGCCGCATTCTTACGGGAACCTATGTGTTATCGACCGGCTATTACGATGCTTACTACCTCCAAGCCCAAAAAGTCCGGCAGCTCATTGCCGAAGATTTTGCTCGGGCGTTCACCGAGGTCGATCTGCTCGCAGGACCGACCACCCCGACACCAGCCTTCCCTATTGGCCAGAAAGTCGGCGACCCGATCCAGATGTATCTCAACGACATCTATACCATCGGCGCCAACCTCGCCGGCCTGCCGGCGATGTCGGTCCCCTGCGGCTTCGTCGACGGCCTGCCGGTCGGGCTGCAGCTCATCGGCCCACACCTCGCAGAGAGCCGGCTACTCAAGGCCGCCCACTATTTCCAGCTAGAAACCGACTGGCACCGCCGGCTGCCGGCCGCTTACGCGTAAGGGAGGCCGGGATGGACTGGGAAATCGTGATCGGCCTGGAGATTCATACCCAGCTCGCTACGCGCAGCAAGATCTTCTCGGGCGCCGCGACGGCTTACGGCGCGGCACCAAACACCCAGGCCTGCCTCGTCGACCTCGGCTACCCCGGCGTGCTGCCCGTGCTCAACGAGCAGGTCGTGGTCATGGCGGTCAAATTCGGCCTCGCTACACACTGCCAGATCGCTAAGCGCTCGGTGTTTGCGCGCAAAAATTACTTCTACCCAGACCTGCCAAAGGGTTACCAGATCTCGCAGTATGAGCTGCCGATCGTGCATTCTGGCTATATTCAAATTCCGACGAGCGATGGTGCGCTCAAGACCATCGGGATCACGCGAGCGCATCTCGAAGAGGACGCCGGCAAATCGCTGCACGAAAACTTTCACGACTATTCCGGCATCGACCTCAATCGGGCCGGGACGCCGCTGCTGGAGATCGTCACGGAGCCCGACCTGCGCTCGGCCGCTGAAGCCGGCGCCTACATGCGCAAGATTCACGAGCTCGTGCGCTATCTCGGAATCTCCGACGGCAATATGCAGGAAGGCTCGTTCCGCTGCGACGCCAACGTGTCGGTTCGACCCGTCGGCGAAACCAAGCTCGGCACGCGTACCGAGCTCAAGAACCTGAACTCGTTCCGATTCGTCGAAAAGGCAATCGAAGTCGAAGCGGAGCGCCAAATCGAGCTACTCCTCGACGGCGGCAGCGTGGTCCAAGAAACGCGCCTTTATGACCCTGACAAGAACGAGACGCGGCCGATGCGCAGCAAGGAAGAAGCCAACGACTATCGTTACTTCCCAGACCCTGACCTGCTACCAGTCGTCATCGAGCCGTCCCTTATCGAATCGATTCGCGCCAAGCTGCCCGAGCTGCCCGACGCCAAACGCGCGCGCTTCACCGAGCAGTACGCGCTGTCGGACTACGATGCCGACGTGCTGACATCAAGCGCCGGTCTAGCGGATTACTTCGAGTCCGCAGCTGCAGCCGCACGCACGGCACCAGCAAAGCTCATTGCCAACTGGGTGCAGGGCAAGGTCATCGCCGCGCTCAACGAAGACGGTCTGGAGATCAGCCAGTCAAAAGTCGCCCCGGCCGCGCTCGGCGCATTACTGGACAAAATCGCCGATGGCACACTATCCGGCAAACTTGCTAACGACGTCTTCGATGCGCTTCGGACGGGTGAAGGCACGGTCGACGAGATCATCCAGCAGCGCGGCCTCAAGCAGATTACCGACAGCAGCGCGATCGAGCAGCTCGTCGCCGGCGTCATCGACGATCATCCTGAGCAGGCACAGCAGTTTCGCGACGGCAATGAAAAGGTCATCGGGTTCCTCGTCGGCCAGGTCATGAAAGCCTCGCAGGGCAAGGCCAACCCGAAGCAGGTGAACGAGGTCCTGAGACGCCTGCTCTTGGAATGAGCTGTTGAACGAAATTCAGACGTTCGTATTCGAGAGCCTAAGTATTCGCGGCGCGATCGTCCGCCTGGCAGAAACCTGGCAGCAGGTCATCGCACAACATCACTATCCGGAAGCCTTGCGGCGACTGCTCGGCGAGGGCACGGCTGCAACCGTGCTGCTTGCGACAGGCCTAAAGGGCCAACCGCGAATCTCCCTGCAACTGCAGGGCGAGGGACCCGTGAAGCTGCTGCTCGTGCAGTGCTCGGGCGAGTTCGAGGTCCGGGGCATGGCGCAATGGCGCGCTGAGCGTCAGGGCGAGCCCCTGCTCGGCGCCGGCAGGCTCGCCGTCAATCTCGATACCGGTCAGGGCGGCCAGCAGTTTCAGGGCATTGTCCCCCTGGTTGGCAATTCACTAGACGCCTGCCTGGAGACGTATTTCAAGCAATCCGAGCAGCTGCCGACCCGACTCTTTCTGAGGTGCGGCGAAGCCCGCGTGGCAGGTCTGCTGCTGCAGGCGCTGCCCGCGAAGCAAACGGATGAGGACGCTTTCGAGACGATCGGCGCGCTCGCGGCCACGGTCACGACCGAGGAGCTTGGCGGGCTGCCGACCACAGTGCTGCTCGAGCGCCTGTTCGGCGGCTACACCCTGCGGCTGTTCAAGCCGCGACTGGTCAAACACGACTGCCGCTGCACGGCCGAGCATCTCGCCGGGATCGTCCGAATGCTCGGCGCAGCAGAGCTCGACGACCTGCTGCGAGAAACCGGGAAGGTCGAGCTGACCTGCGAATTCTGCAACCGCTGCTTCAGCTACGATGACACCGCTGTCGCGGCCATCCTTGCAGGGGGCGCCCCGCAGCAGCCAACGCACTAAAGCCTCATAAGGCGCCCCCGACCCGATCGAGGCAATTGGACATAATCCCTTGCTGGGCCCGGGCTCGCCGTGCCAGCCTTTGGCCCAGCAGCCCGCACCCCGGTGCAATTTCAAGAAACTCTGCAACAAGCCTTTGACAGCCGTAACAAAATAATCTATATAACGACATCCTTATATTCATATTATTGCAATGGAAGGCACGGAACAGCTTGCGCACCTCCTGCGGGCCCTTGGGGACCCGAGCCGACTGCGTCTGCTGCATGCGCTTGAGCAAGGGGAGTTGACCGTTGGGGAGATCACCGAGGTCACGGGCCTAAGCCAGCCGCGAGTCTCGCGGCACCTCAAGCTCCTATGCGACGCCCGCGTCCTGCGTCGCGCCCGAGATCAGAACGAGGTCTACTACCGAACCAATACCGACGAGGACCGGCGGGTGCTCGTGCAACACGCGCTCGAGGCGCTCTCTCCCGAAGATCCGGCGGTTGCCCAGGATCAGGCACGCCTGCAAAACATCCTAGACAAGCGCAGCGCCCGTGCCGAGGAGCTGCTCAGCGAGCTTGGCATCAAGGTCATCGATGCCCGAACCACCCGCGACGTCGCGACCACGATCGACACGCTCCTGCAAGATTTCTCCGGCAACACGCTGCTTAGCCCTGACGCGCTCGGCCGCTTGCTCGACATCGGCACCGGAACCGGCACGATGATGCAGCTGCTCTCCGGGCGTGCCGAGCACGTCGTCGCGGTGGACCGCTCCCGCGAAATGCGGCTCGTCGCACGTGCGGGTGTACTTGCTCGCGGCTTGGCGAACTGCACGGTGCAGGACGGCGACATGTACGCTCTGAGCTTCCCGACCGGGTCCTTCGATACCGTGACGATGGACCGCGTTCTCGGCGTTGCGGACCGTCCGCGAGATGCTATTGCCGAAGCCAGCCGGATGCTCAAGCCGGGCGGAAGTATCTTAATAGTCGAGACCCGCCTATCGGCCGCGGACGAGCGGACTTTTATCGGCTGGCTGGACGCGGCCGGGCTCGCAACCGCAGCCCTCCGGCGCAGCGTCGACAACGTCGCATGCGTCGCGCTTGCGCACAAGCCCGCGGCCGCCGGTTTGATGTGAGGCATCCGACGATGCAACCGCTCATCTCTTTTGAGTTCTTTCCGCCGGCGACACCGACGATGGAAGACACCCTCTGGCAGGCGGTTCAGGCGCTCGCGCCACTCGCGCCGCGTTTCGTCTCAGTGACCTACGGTGCTGACGGCTCGACGCGCGACCGCACACACCGCATCGTGCGCCGCATCCAACAAGAAGCAGGTCTGACCTGCGCCCCGCACTTGACGTGTGTCGGCGCTGGCCGGGCCGAGGTGCTCAACCTTGCGGCAAGCTATCGGCAGGACGGCATCGGTCATCTCGTTGCCCTGCGCGGCGACCCGCCGAAGGACGCCGGCCGCTATGTCCCGCGCGCCGACGGCTTCGCCTACGCGGCCGACCTTGTCGTGGGCCTTACCGAGATCGGTCCATTCGACATCTCAGTTGCGGCGTATCCGGAAACACATCCGGAAGCCCCAAGCGCTGAATTCGATTTGAGCAACCTCAAGCGCAAGCTCGATGCGGGCGCGACCCGCGCGATCACCCAGTTCTTCTTCGACGTCGACGTGTATCTGCGTTTTCGCGACCGCTGCGCCGCTGAGGGTATCGATGTTCCGATCGTTCCAGGCATCCTGCCGATCGTGAACTTTACTCGGATGCTCGGTTTCGCAGGGGCCTGCGGGGCGAGCGTGCCGGATTGGCTGCGCGAGCGCTTTGTCGCCAGCGCAGACGATGCTCACGCGCAGCGCCGGATCGCCGAGGCGGCCGCCATCGAGCTGGTTACAGCGCTGCGCCGGGAAGGTGTCAACGAGTTCCATTTCTACACGCTCAATCGCGCCGAGCTTACGCTCGCAGTCTGCGCGGCGCTGGGTATCCCTCGCACACAGGAGTCTGCCGTTGGCTGACGCACGCACGCAACTTGAGGCATTGCTCGGTGAGCGCATTGCGATTCTCGATGGCGCAATGGGCACGAGCATTCAGGAATTGTGCCTCGACGAGCAGGCGTTTCGCGGCGAGCGTTTCGCGGACTCCGCGCAAGCACTCAAGGGCAACAACGATCTGCTGTCGATCACGCAGCCGGCCCACATCGGCGCAATTCATCGAGCGTTTCTCGAGGCCGGCGCCGACATAATCTGCACGAACACTTTCAACTCCAACGGGCCATCGCAGGCCGACTACGGCCTCGGCGATCTCGTCGCCGAGCTCAACTCGGCGGCCGCGCGCGTTGCGCGCCAGGCCGCTGACGAAGTCGCGGTGGCCACCGGCCTGCCCCGCTTCGTCGCGGGCGTGCTCGGGCCGACCAACCGGACCTGCTCGCTGTCGCCGGACGTCAGCGATCCCGGCGCTCGCAACGTGACTTTCGATGAGTTAGCCGCCACCTACCGAGAAGCCGCCACCGCGCTCCTCGATGGCGGCGTCGATCTCTTACTCATCGAGACGATCTTCGACACGCTCAACGCCAAGGCCGCTATCTACGCGCTCGAGACGCTGTTCGAGGCGCGCGGCGCGGCAGTCCCCGTCATGATCTCCGGGACGATCACCGATGCGTCCGGGCGCACGCTGTCGGGCCAGACGCTCGAGGCATTCTACAACTCGATCCGCCATGTCAGGCCGTTCGCGATCGGGCTCAACTGCGCGCTCGGCGCCGATGATCTGCGCCCGTATATAGAAGAGTTGGCGAAAATATCCGAGGCTTGGGTCAGCGTGCACCCGAACGCGGGCCTGCCGAACGAGTTCGGTGAGTATGACGACACGCCCGAGCACATGGCGAGTGTCCTCGGAGACTTTGCGGCACGTGGCTGGCTGAATATCGTGGGAGGATGCTGCGGCACGACCCCCGATCATATCCGCGCGATTGCAGCGGCGGTCGGGGAAAAG
>JAHEEM010000006.1:25683-39221 GCA_024640695.1 Rhodospirillaceae bacterium
GACGCGGCTCGCAGGACTCGAGGCCTGCACCATCGGCCCCGACAGCCTGTTCGTCAACGTCGGCGAACGCTGCAACGTCACAGGCTCCGCGCGCTTCCGCAAGCTCATTGAGGCCGGCGATTACGAGCAAGCCCTCAGCGTCGCCCGCGATCAGGTGGCCGACGGGGCGCAGATCATCGACATCAACATGGACGAGGGCATGCTCGACTCAGCGGCTGCGATCGAGCGCTTTCTCAAGCTCGTCGCTGTCGAACCCGACATCGCGCGTGTGCCGATCATGCTCGATTCGTCCAAGTGGAGCGTAATCCGTGCCGGGCTCAAATGCGTGCAGGGCAAGGCCGTCGTGAACTCGATCAGCCTCAAGGAAGGGGAGGCCCCTTTCCTCGAGCAGGCACGCGAGGTCCTGCGCTTTGGTGCCGCAGTCGTGGTCATGGCCTTTGATGAACAAGGCCAGGCCGACAGTATCGAGCGCAAGCTCGCAATCTGTGAGCGTTGCTACGCGCTACTCGTCGACGTAGTCGGGTTCGCGCCCGAAGATATCATCTTCGATCCGAACATTTTCGCCGTGGCGACTGGCATCGCCGAGCACGATCCTTACGGTGTCGCATTCATCGAGGCGACCCGTCAGATCAAGCAGCGCCTCCCGCATGTTCTCGTCAGCGGCGGCGTCAGCAACGTGTCGTTCTCCTTTCGCGGCAACAACCCCGTGCGCGAGGCCATGCATTCCGTATTCCTGTACCACGCGATCGCAGCCGGGATGGACTTAGGAATCGTCAACGCTGGCCAACTCGCCGTCTACGAGGATATTCCGGCGAAACTGCGCGACGCCGTCGAGGATGTGATCCTGAACCGTCGCAGCGATGCGACCGAGCGACTACTCGAAATCGCGCAGTCTTTTCGGCAGGACGGCACGTCGATCGGCGCCAAGGTGACTCAGGAGTGGCGCGGCTGGCCCGTCGAGAAACGTCTCCAGCACGCCCTGGTACAGGGTCTCGACGCGCATATCGTCGATGACACCGAGCTCGCCCGCCAAGCGACGGACCATCCCTTGAGCGTCATCGAAGGACCGCTTATGGACGGCATGAACATCGTCGGTGATCTCTTCGCAAATGGCAAGATGTTCTTGCCCCAGGTTGTAAAATCCGCGCGGGTCATGAAGAAAGCCGTCGCGCATCTCGTGCCATACATTCAGGCGCGCCAAGGAAAGGCATCGGCGAAAGCGAAGATCGTGCTGGCCACGGTCAAGGGCGACGTCCACGATATCGGCAAAAACATCGTCGGTGTCGTGCTGCAATGTAATAATTTCGAGGTCATCGACCTCGGCGTGATGGTACCTGCCAACGCCATCCTCGAAAAGGCTCAGGAGGTCGGCGCCGACATCATCGGGCTCTCTGGCCTAATTACGCCGTCGCTCGATGAGATGGTGCATGTCGCTGCCGAGATGCAGCGGCAAAATTTCACGGTGCCGCTACTGATCGGCGGAGCGACGACCTCGCCTGCGCACACGAGCGTGAAGATTGACCCGGCCTACTCGGGCCCGGTTATCTACGTCAAGGACGCATCACGCTCGGTCGGCGTCATGCAGTCCTTGATAGGCGCCGAGCGCGATACCGTCGTCGCCAAAATCGAGGTCGAGCATTCACTGCGCCGCGAGCGGCATGCGGGCAAACGCAACCAAGGGCCTGAGCTTTCTATTAGTGAGGCGCGAGCCAACAAAGCCAAAATCGAGTGGTCAGACTACCGGCCTCCGCGGCCGACCCAACTGGGCATCGAGATACTCTCCGATTACCCCTTGGAGGACCTTGCCACGGCGATCGACTGGATGCCGTTCTTCAACGCCTGGGAGTTCAGCGGCCGCTTCCCGGACATACTCGACGACCCAAAGGCCGGGCCGGCAGCGCGCTCGCTGTACGACGATGCGCGGCGCCTGCTCGATACGGTGATCGCCGAACGCTGGCTCGGTGCGGCGGGAGTTGTCGGCTTTTTCCGCGCCAACGCCGTCGGTGATGACATCGAGCTTTACGCCGACGACGCCCGCACACAGCAGCTTGCGACGCTACATCAACTTCGCCAGCAGCGGCGCTTGCGCGAGGATTTGGCGAATCAATGCCTCGCTGACTTCATCGCACCCGTCGGCACCGCCGAGGACTACCTCGGTGCGTTTGCCGTAACGGCTGGCATCGACATCGATGCGCATGTCGCCCGCCTCGAGGCTACGCATGACGACTACAGCGCCATCTTGCTCAAAGCGCTCGCCGATCGCCTTGCCGAAGCGTTTGCCGAGCGCCTGCACGAGCGGGTGCGCACCGAGCTTTGGGGATATGCAACCAATGAGCGGCTCGATAACGCCGCGTTGATCGCAGAGCAATACCGCGGCATCCGCCCAGCGCCCGGCTATCCAGCCTGTCCCGACCACACCGAGAAAGCCACGCTATGGCAGTTATTGGACGCCGAGCGCACAGCCGGCATCACGCTGACTGAGAACTTCGCGATGTGGCCTACCGCGGCAGTCAGCGGATGGTATTTCTCCCATCCCGAAGCCCGCTACTTCGCCGTCGGCAAGCTCGGCCGCGACCAGGTGGAGGACTATGCAAGCCGCAAGGGCTGGCGTATGTCTGAGGCGGAGCGCTGGCTTGCGCCGAATTTAGGCTACGAGCCGGCAGATTTAACGCCGACGCTGGCCCGCACATCGGCTGCTTAGCGGTACTATCGACCACGTCGGACTCGCTGCGCGAGCGGCGACTGGGCTGGCCGCAAGCTGAGCTCCCGGCCGTCTCAGGGCATAATCCCGCTGACGGGGATACCAGGGTCAAACTATGACGCATAACAAGCACAATTGCCTAGCGGGAATCCTTACGACAATTGCGGCGCTTTGCGGTAGCGCTGCGGCAGCGCAGAACGTCGCCGCGCCCGCCTGGGCCTACCCTCTCATGGAAGAAGGCCGCGGCCGCGGGCCCGACGACGGCACGCTGCTGAGCACGCCCGATAGCGACCTGCGGTTTACGCAAACGCAGATCGACGATCGCTTTAGTCCTCCAGACTGGTACCCCGACGAGCATCCGCCGATGCCCGAGGTTGTCGCGCACGGGCGCCCGCCGCTCGTGCGTGCCTGCGCGCAGTGTCATATGCCGCATGGCATGGGCCATCCCGAGTCCTCGTCGATGGCTGGACTGCCTGCCGACTACGTGGTCCAGCAGATGCGTGACTACAACAGCGGCGCGCGAACGAGCCTCGATGGCCGGCGCCACAACAGCATGCGCGAGATCGCCTCGGAGATTACCGACGAAGAGATCCTGTCGGCGGCGGAGTACTTCGCCCAGCTCGAGCTGGTCAAGTGGGTGACTGTCGTTGAGGCAGACTCGGTCCCGCAGACCTACGTCGGGGCAGGCAATATGCGTCATGCTGAGCCCGGCGGCGACATGGAACCGATCGGCCAACGCATTATCGAGATTCCCGAGGACTCCCATCGCGCGGAGCTGCGCGATTCACACAGCGGTTTTGTTGCCTACGTGCCACCTGGCAGCATCGACGCCGGTCGTGAGCTCGCGACCGCGGGCGGCGGCAGAACGATCCAATGCAGCATCTGCCATGGGGCGGACCTCAAGGGGCTCGGCGCTGTTCCGAGCATCGCCGGCCGTTCACCCGCCTATTTAGCGCGCCAGCTCTGGGACATCAAAGCTGGCGTACGTGCAGGCCCGTCATCAGCGCTGATGCTGGCCGTCGTCGCCAATCTGACCGACGCGGATGTTCTGCAGCTCGCTGCCTACACGGCCTCACTCGACCCGTAATATGGCGACTTAGCGCCTCCGCTGCTTATCTTAGGACAACCTAACGCGATGCAACGACTTACGCCGCACAAACGCCCGGCAAAACGCGCGGCCTCTGCAGCGCTACTTGGCGCAGCGTTGATATTGCTCGCCGGGTGCTCGCGACCTGGAGGCGAGCAGTCCAACGAGGCAGGCACTTCGGGCAGGGTCCGCGAAGCGGTCATGACGGTAACCGCCGCGCCGCTCCAGCGCGTGGAGCTTGCGCGCACCATCACGATGAACGGATCCGTCTATGCGTGGCAAGACGTGATTATCTCACCCGAAGTTGGCGGCTATCGCGTAGCCGAGGTGCTCGTCGACGTTGGCGATCGCGTGAATCGCGATCAAGAGCTCGTATCGCTATCCAGGGAGTTGCTCGAGGCCGAAGTGGCGACCAAGCAGGCCATGGTCAACCAGCGGCGCGCGGAGCTCGCCAACGCGGAGTCGGCCCTCGAGCGTGGCCAGTCACTTGCCGAAATGAACCTGCTGTCCGGAGCAGATCTTGATCGGTTCACCTCTGAGCAGCTCGCGTCGCAGTCGCGTTTGGAGTCTGCGCGCGCGGATCTCGATACGTCAGAGCTGCGATTGAAGTTCACCAAAATCACGGCTCCCGATGATGGTGTCATCACGTCGCGGACGGTTACCGTCGGGCAAATCGCTCAGGCGGGCAGCGAAATGCTCCGTTTGCTGCGTAACGGCCGTATCGAATGGCGCGGCGAGGTGCCGGAGGCGCGGCTTGCAGAGCTCGCGCCGGGCCAGACCGTAATCCTGACGACAGCGGACGGTACAACGTTCCACGGCACGATTCGCGTAGTCTCGCCGACAATCTCCAGCGGCAACCGCACCGGCCTGGTCTACGTCGACTTACCCTCCGACGAGCGCTTGCGCCCCGGTATGTTTGCGCGCGGCGAGATCGAAGTTGGCCGCGGCCTATCCGCCATGGTGCCACTCGAAAGCGTGGTGAGCGCTGACGGCTATAGCTACGTGTTCGTACTGCAGTCCGACAAATCGGTAACCCGGCGCCGCATCGAAACCGGCGCCTTGCACGACAGCTCGATCGAGGTATTAAGCGGCCTTGAGACCAGCGATCTGGTCGTCAACAAGGGTGCCGGCTTTCTTAAAGACGGTGATCTCGTCGATGTCAGCACGGCCAGCGGCACATGAATTTCGTTACCTGGTCGATTCGCAATCCCGTCCCCGTCATTGTTCTGTTCGTCGCGCTCACGATTGCGGGCTTGCTGAGCTTCCCGAAGCTCGGCGTGCAAGACCGGCCGGATATCGAGTTTCCAGCCGTCGTGGTCACCGTCACCTATGCCGGCGTAGCGCCAACGCAAATGGAGTCGGAGATCACGCGCAAGGTGGAGGACGCCGTCGCCACGATCGCCGGTATCGAGCAGATGACCTCCACGGTCGACGAGGGGGCATCGACCACGAGGATCGAGTTTCTCTTCGGCACCGATCTCGGGGCTGTGCTCGACGACGTTCGTGATGCGATGACGAGAATTCGTCCCGACTTGCCGCCGGACGCCAACGAGCCCATCGTGTCGCGCGTGACCACGGCGGGTGACGCTCTCGTCACCTGGAGCGTGGCCTCCGACAACATGAGCGTCACGGAATTATCGTGGTTCGTGGACCTCATTGTCACACGCGAGCTGAGCTCCGTGCCAGGCGTCGGCCGGGTTACGCGTGTCGGCGGGGTCTCGCGCGAGATTCGCGTCGATCTAGATCCTGATCGCATGGCCGCGCTCGGCGCCAACGCCAGCGATGTGTCGCGCCAGCTGCGCCGGATCCAGGCTGAATATCCTGGTGGCGAAGGTCGCATCGGCGACCGCGAGCAAACAGTTCGCACAACCGGCACGATCACATCCGTTTACGATCTGAAGGCCCTGCCGGTTGCTCTGCCGGACGGACGCAGCGTGCGGCTTGAAACGATTGCCGACGTCCGGGACCAGGCTAGCGAGCGCCGTTCGATCGCTTTGCTGAACGGCCAACCTGTTGTCGGCTTCGAGATCGTGCGCAGCTGGGGTGCGAGCGCTCTGGATGTCGCCAAGGACGGGCGCGCGATCGTCACGAGATTGGCAGCCGAGTATCCGCAGATTCGCTTTGCGGAAGCGAGCTCCACCGTGGGCTATATACAAGAGTCGTTCGACGCTTCGATGGAGATGCTCATCGAAGGCGCAATTCTGGCCATCATCGTCGTGTGGCTGTTCCTTCGCGACTGGCGCGCGACGGCGATCTCGGCCGTGGCGCTGCCGTTATCGATTATTCCGACGTTCTGGGTCATCTATCTCCTCGGCTACACGCTCAACATTCTAACGATGCTGGCGCTGACGCTCGTCGTCGGCATTCTCGTCGACGATGCCATCGTCGAGGTCGAGAACATCGTTCGGCACCTGCGCATGGGCAAGAAACCGAAAGAAGCTGCCATGGATGCGGCCATTGAGATCGGCTTGGCCGTGATCGCGACTACGCTGACGATTTGTGCTGTATTTCTTCCAGTCGCGTTCATGAGCGGCGTCACGGGACAGTTCTTCGGGCCGTTCGGTTTCACGGTAACCGTGGCAGTCTTATTCTCGCTGCTCGTGGCGCGAACGCTTACGCCGATGATGGCGGCCTATTTCCTGAAACCGCACGACGAGCCCGCAGGCGAAGCGAAGATCATGACCTGGTACTTAGCGCGAGTGCGCTGGTGTCTGGCTAATCGTTGGAAGACCCTCGGCACCGCCACGGCGATAATCTTCTCGATGCTGGCGTTGTTTCCACTGCTATCCACAGCGTTCTCACCAGCCGGCGACAGCGGCTTTACGCAGCTCGCTGTCGAACTCGCTCCCGGCGCTTCACTGGAGGATACGCTCGCCGCCAGCGAAACCGTGCGCAAGCGGCTAGCCGCTTTGCCGGAAGTGGCCAGCATTTACACGACCATCGGCACTCAAGGGCGCGGCAACGGCCCCAGGGGAGGCGGCTCCTCAGGATCCGTGCGTCGCGGCCAACTGACCATTCAGATCGACAACAAAGACGGCACACGCGGGGCGCAGCAACTGTTCGAGCGCAAGGCCACTGAGCTGTTGCGCGACGTGCCCGGCGTGCGGCTGCAGTTCGAGGGTGGTGGTGGCGGCGGCGATGTGCTCCAGGTGACCCTGGCGGGCGATGATGCGAATCGCCTGGCGCTCGCAGCGGCTAACGTGGAGCGTGAACTGCGCACCATACCTGGGCTCGGCACGATCACGAGCAGCGCGGCGCTGCAGCAGCCCGAGATCGTCATTCGGCCCTTGCCCGAACGCGCTGCCGAGCTCGGTGTCACCACGGAAGCCTTGAGCCTCGTCACGCGCATCGCAACGAGTGGCGACGTCGACCGGGGGTTGTCCAAGTTCAATCTCGACAATCGCCAGATTCCAATCCGCGTGCGGCTCAACGATGCCTCGCGCGGCGACCTCGAGCGGTTGAAATTGTTACCCGTACCCGGCAGTAACGGACCCGTGCCACTCATGAACGTGGCCGAGGTGTCGCTCGGCGCCGGCCCGGCACAGATCAGACGCACTGACCGCAGCCGTAACGTAACGCTAAACGTCAACCTCAGCGGTGCGGCGCTCGGCGATGTGCTCGAGGCGGTCGAGGCGCTGCCATCGATGCAGAATCTGCCGGAGGGCGTGCGCCAGCTGCGGACCGGCAACGCGAGGTGGATCGCAGAGATCTTCCAGCAGTTTGCTATTGCAATGGCCATCGGCGTGTTGTCGATATACGCCGTGCTCGTGATACTGTTCCACAAGTTCATCCAGCCCGTCACAATTTTGACGGCGCTGCCGCCCTCCGCGGCGGGCGCAATAGTTGCGCTGTTGATCTTCGACTACAGCCTCGCCATCAATTCGCTCATCGGGCTGTTGATGCTCATGGGCGTCGTTTCGAAGAACTCAATCCTGATTGTCGAGTACGCGATCATGGCACAGCGCGATCGCGGCTTGACGCGTTTTGAGGCGCTCGTGGATTCATGCTCGAAGCGCGCTCGGCCGATAGTCATGACGACTATCGCAATGGGCGCCGGCATGACGCCAGTGGCGATGGGCTGGGCGGGTGACCCAAGCTTTCGCGCACCGATGGGCGTGGCGGTAATCGGCGGCTTGCTCGTGTCGACGATCATGAGCTTGTTCATCGTGCCGGCGATGTTCACGGTAGTCGATGATTTTCAACAGTGGCTCGGACGAATTGTTGGACGGCGTATCGGCGAGGGGCCGCACAGTCCGCCCTCCACGGAGGCTGCGCACTGAGCCCTGCCGACGCGCACGAACCCTTCGTGCTCTACAAAGAAAGCGCAGCCTATTCCAGCATCGTGACGCGCACACGCGACCGGTATCCGTCCGCATCGAGCTCGTAGCGAACTCTATCTCCATATTCGTCCAGAATCATAAGAGACTGCTGAACCATGCCGGGGGGCGGCGCGCCGCGCAGTTGCTCACCGCCTCATCCGCAGCCAGCCCATGCTCGGATTCTTAGCGAGACGCCTGCGAACTTGCGGTCTATTCGTTTGAGATCAATATCTCGTAGGCTCCAGCGACGTTACGCGCCCGGGAAAAGTCGTACTCGATCAGATGATCGTAGTCTTCCATGAGAATCGTCTCGACGAGTTGCTGTTTCGTCCTGCCTGCAGCAATCCCTTCGGATACGGCCTCCACCAGCTCCTCGAGATAATGCCGTTGCTCGATGACGTCCGCCTTCGTGCCCGGCAATTCATGCCCTGGGGAAATAATGTCGAAATCCAGCTGCTCGACCCGCCGAAGCGAAGCGACCCAGTCAGGAAGGAAGCCGCCGCCGAGATCAGCACGCGGCGGGCGTTTAGGCGTTAGAAAATCCACCGTATAGATCGTACGCTCCTCGGGAAACAATACGACGCTCATATCGTCACTGTGGTTGCGGCCCATGTAATGAAGCTCGACGGTCTTTCCGCCAAGGTTGATGGATGCACGGTCCGCGTAGTAGATATCCGGAGGGACTTGCTCGCCACCGAACTGCCGCACCCAGACCTCCGCGCGGGACAGACCACCGTTGCGATCCGAGTCCAGTGCCGCGAAGCCATTCGCTAAAGCCGTCCCCTCGACTTCCGTCTTCTGAAGGAGACCGTCGTGGTTCGTATCCCAGAGCTGCTCGCGCGGCAGCAAGGCGGCATCGGCTGCTGGCGACACCAAATTCTTACGCATATTCTCGTGACCTATGATGGTGGCTGTGTCCGCGAACACTTCACCGCCGCTCGAGTGATCGTTGTGACTATGGCTGTAGATTACGTACTTCACCGGCAGGCCAAATCGCTCATCTAACTGATCCTTGAGCCACGCGGCGGCCTCGGAGTTCGTCGGATCCACAACGACGATGCCGTCTGTGGTCACCAGAAACATCCCGAAATGCCGGACCTGCCTGAAGCGATACAAATCACCAGTCAGGTTGGTAATCTCGTGCCTGGGCAGCCCTTTTCCCGTGCCAAACCCTTGCCCGAGCGCAGGCTGAGGCAAACCAAGATATGCAGTCATTGCAGTAACCAGAAACATTAGTCCGTATCGCATCTCAGCACTCCACTAACTGTCTACTGTGTACGGCGAGCTGGCTCGGCCTTCGATCTCGACCAGGGCGACGCAGGTGACAGCGCTGCAAGCGAGCACGAGCTTGTCGTCGGCAGTCACCATTATGCTGCGGACGCCGCCCCCGGCTGAACGGGTTGCCCGCGTCTGGGAGCGCCCGGTTTGCGTAGCGACACGGCCGATCCTGTTTCCGTAGCGTGCGACGTGCCTTGGCACGCCTTCGGAATTCGTCTGCATGCCGCGACGGAAGGCACCCGGGCGCGGCGCATCGCCAGCCTATCGCGGCCGCCGCGTCCGCGTAACCGAGCGCAGGGATAATCGTCGGGTTGGACATGGGTGTTGGTGTCAGCACTGCTGTATGTCCTTCGTCTTCCGAGTGAGAATCGTCGCAAGCACACAAGCTTGATGCCCTCTCCCAGCCGGCAGCGGCGTCAGTCGGCGAAGTTCCGGGGCCCAGTTTCGGCTATTCCTTCGCCTCCATCGTTACGATACGTGCCTTCCAGCAGGTGACCACCATATCGGCAAAGCGCTGAACACTGTCGGCTCCGATCACGAGAGGATTCGGGCTACCCGCCGGCCGAGCTGCATCCGACATGATGAAGTCGCGCGCCGTGGGGTCGAAGATCATCTCGTGTGGATGCAGACCGACATCCACGCCGACACTCTCAGCATAGTCAGCCAGATGCTCAAGACCCGCTACGGCCTCGCGATGCACGTCGACCCCGCCCCTCGGGCTGAGCTCCATAACGGCGGCTAGGTGACGCTCACCGTTCTCAAATACGGGAAAGACGAGCGAGATCGCGCCGGGCGTATGCCCTGGGGTGAGCACGATTGTGATGGGCGTGCCACCGATCATGACAGTCTGTCCATCGCGGGCAATGCTCTCCGCGTCCGGCGGACCGCCGAGTTGAGCCCAGTCCGCCTCCGAGAGCATGACGCGCACACCACGGTCGCTGAAGTAAGGCGCGCCCCCTGAATGGTCGCGATGGAAGTGCGTGACAAACACGACCCGGAGCGAATCGGGGTCGAGCCCTAGCGCCCGGATGCCAGGGACAATAATCTGCTCGGCATCCTCGGGCGTATACAGCGTGTCGATCAGGGCCAGACCATCAGACGTCTCGATCACCCAGGCGCCGACATCCGTGCGTCCAACGTAATACAAGTTATCGAACAGCTGCTTAGGCGTCGCCGCGACGCCTTCTCCAAGGCCCGGGAAACGCGCCGGGGTAACCGTGCACTGTCGTTCAAAGGTAGCCATTGAACGCGGCTCGGCGAATGCTCGCGCCTGCTCAACCAGCTCGGGATCCGCATCTTGACCTGAAGCTGGTGCGGCAAGAATACCCAGCACGAACCCGACCGCGAAAAAATCTCTTGGAGTGAAGTACATCATGAGCCCCTTTCGGTTTGATTTAGGCAAGCCACCGTCCCTGCCCTGTTGATCTGCGTGCTCCATTGACCCATTTTCCGAAGTATTTGCATTGTAGTGATCGCCTCGGGTTGCGGCCCATCTGACGACTAAAAATTAAGTGCAATGGCTGGACTAGTGTGCGTTGCAAAACAACAGCCCATACCCCCATGCGCCATGTGCCAGACGTACCATCAATCGCCAATCTGCAAGCTTGGCAGGAATTCTCGCTCAGCTCACGCTTGATCTGGGCTATAAGCGCATCAGGAAAACTTACGTGCGCCTTTGATGATCTCGTAGGCCACGTTGATCTCACGCGACCTTTCCTCGGCGACTTCGCGCATACTGTCCGGAAGCCCCTTGGCCGCCAGCTTATCTGGATGATTTCTGCTCATGAGGCGACGGTACGAGCGCTTGATTTCCGCGACACTGGCCCCCGCAGTCAGACCGAGTGCTGTATAAGCATCGTTGAGCCGGGCGCCGAAGGCAGGGGTCGAGGACCGCCCGGTCGCTGTGGCCCGCAACAGCGCCTCCAATTGAGCGACATCTCGTTCGGCCAGCCCAAGGCGGCGCGCCACCCGCACGAGCATCTCGTGCTCTGCTGGATGCACGTTGCCATCAGCAGCGACAGCCATACACTGAATCTGAAGGAAGAGCTGAAAAAGCGGCGCACGACCAAATTGGATCCGCGCTAGCTTGTCAGCTTCGGCATCCAGATCGAAATCAGTCGCCTTCCCTCGGTTAAAAGCCGCCTTTGCTGTCTCGCGCTGCTGATTGGAGAGTTGCAGTCGGTCGAACGTCGCCTGCACGACGCCGATTTCGTCGCGAGTTACTACCCCATCGGCCTTACAGATGGCGCCCATGATGGCAAAGGTGGACTGGAGAAACTGCGCCTGCATGGCGCGAACCCCTCTCCCGAGGGTGGCACGCAAAACCCAGGCGACTCCATAACCAATAATCGCTCCTGGCAGGAAGCCACGGGTACCTCCAAAGACAAGGCCAAGTATCGCGCCAATAAAACCAAATGCCATAAGGAAAACTCAGGGAATTTCTAGGCTAGTTTAATCGCTAGTGCGGATAGAAGCGCAGCACCCCCTCCAAGTCCCCATTTATTTTTGCAGTAGTCGGAAGTTCTCCTATGTATAGCAGATTCCTGAATTCAATTTGCGCTCCCTGGGCCTCCGAACAATGGCCCAGCTGCAGAATCCTTTTTTCGTGACGAAGATTGGAGAACAGCAGGAACCGACAGATATTTTATGTTCACGAAATTTATGCAGAAATCTACGTTTTAACGGTCAATAAATGATTGCCTACAGCCAGCAGATGTTCTGCTAGACACACTCAATAGCGTGCGCCTTGCAACAGCAATGGACGAAACGATGCCCGCAAGCGCAGTTCAAGCATCTCGGCATGGTAGGACTTATGCGCCTACTCGGAAAGCCCGCCTCACATGCACCTAAATAGAATCGTCGACTTTCGCTGGTCTGACCAGTTAGACGGAACTCTTCGAAACGACCACCAGTCCGATCGTTGACATGACGCGTCCTGATCACGGGCATACGCAGGCTCGCACCCTGCCCTGCTGCCCTGACAGATCAGTCGGGAAAGCGGTGGTATGCTGAGCATCTAAATCCAGGCGCCCCACGCACCGGAATCCGAGTGCGCGAGACAGCTTCATGCCCGAACGCAGTTACCGTAGATACCCGACGCGGTTCGGGATACTGTCAAAGCGGGGCGAAGATACGGAATAAGCGGCCGAGACAACTCGAGTCTGTTGGAAAGTGAGGCTACTGCCATGAAAAGTACTTTTACCGTGGTGCTCAGCGTGACCTGGCTCTTGACGATCGGAGCACCGAGTTTCTCCGTCGCGCAGACCATGGATGCAGCAACGACGTTCGTGAACGTAGCGAACGGCTACCGCCTGGTACCGAATATCACCTACCTGCGCGCGGGCGGTGTCGATCTCAAGCTCGACGTCTATCAGCCGCGCGGCGCGACAGCGCCAACGCCGACTCTCATTTATATGCACGGCGGCGGCTGGACTAACGGCAGCAAGGAAAGCTCCGCCCTGACGTTCTTACCCTACCTGGAAATGGGCTGGGCAGTCGTCAATGTCGAGTACCGCTTGGCAGACAACGCTCATGCACCAGCCGCCGTCGAGGACTGCCGTTGCGCGCTGCGCTGGGTCTATCAGAATGCGGCAGAATACAACTTCGACCTGGGGGCGATCGTGGCGACTGGCAACTCGGCCGGCGGCCATTTGGCGCTTACAACCGGCTTGCTGCCGGCGTCGGCGGGCCTCGATCGGCAGTGCCCTGGCGACCGTCGTCGCGCCTGGTCTACCGGCACCACCTCGACGGAAGAGCTCAAGGTGGCCGCAATCATCAATTGGTACGGCATAAGCGACGTCTATGACCTCGCCCACCGCGAGCCTGGAATTTCGGGCAATTTCACCGAAGCCTGGCTCGGCAGCTCCCCGGACCGAGACGCGATTGCAAAGCGAGTTTCTCCGATCACCTACGTGCGGCCTGGCATACCGCCGATCCTGACCATCCACGGCCTCGACGATCCGATCGTTCCGCCCGACCAAGCCAGCCGCCTGCATACGGCGCTCGACACGGCAGGGGTACCCAACCGGCTCGTGACGGTGCCCGGTGGCGGTCACGGCGGCTTCTCCGACCCGGAGATGCTGCGGATCTATACGGCCATTCGGGAGTTCCTCGACCTGCACGGGGTCGGCAAACGGCCGTTTGCGCGCTAACA
>JAHEEM010000006.1:39231-42224 GCA_024640695.1 Rhodospirillaceae bacterium
TAACAAGCTCCGTGAGCTTGCTGACAGTCCGGACAGTCGGGTCGAACCGCAAGACGGATACGCTTCCAGTCACCGTGCTTGGCATCCCAAAGCAGCATGTGATCGACCAAGCCCGACGGCACCCCGGCGAGTAGCTTCAGCGCCTCGACCGCCATGAGCGTACCGATCACGCCGGGCACGGGTGCGAGCACGCCGTTTCCTTGACAGTTGCCGAGCCACTCGTCCGCATCGTCATAGAGACAGTGGTAACACGGGCCGCTGCCGTCGTTGCGCAACAGGCCGATCTGGCCTTCGAGTCGGGTCGCGGCGCCGAAAACCAACGGCACCTGCGCGTGCACGGCTGCACGACTCACAGCGAGCCGCGTCGCAAAGTTATCGCTACCATCGAGCACCAGCGTCACGCCGCGAAACTCCGCCTCGAGACGATCCGGATCGAGACGCTCTGAAATGCAGCGAATCGAGATACCGGGATTTACGGTCTCCAACCGCGCTCGGGCCGCATCGGTCTTCAGCTTACCGACATCGCTCGGGCTGTACAGGATCTGCCGCTGCAGGTTCGTCGCATCGACGCGGTCATAGTCATTGAGCACGAGCGTGCCTACACCGCTGGCCGCGAGATACTCCGCCGCGGGGCAACCCAGGCCACCGAGCCCGACCAGGAACACTTTCCCGGCCGCAATCCGGTCCTGACCTGGCCTGCCGATCTCCGCAAGCGCGATATGCCGCGCGGCGCGCGTATTGTCGCTCACAACAGCCTCGCGACCAGCACGCGGTCTCGGCCTGCAAGGTCTTTGCGCGTCTGCGCGTCGGTAAGGCCGCTGCCAAACGCAATCGCGCGTGCCGCTTCGCCCTGCGCGTCACCATGCTCGAGAATCAGCGCGCCACCTGGCAATAGGTAGTCAGAAGCCGCGCCGATGATCGCGCGGACCGCGTCGAGGCCATCGGGCCCGCCATCGAGCGCCGCTGCGGGCTCGTGCCGCAGCGCGCCGGCCAACGCAGGATCGTCGCTAGCAACATAGGGCGGATTCGCAACGATCACGTCGAACCGTCGCCCGCCGAGCACCTCGAACCAATTCGATTCCACGAACTCGATATCAAGACCAAGGGCTACGGCGTTGCCTCGCGCGAGCGCGAGCGCTGCCGTGCTCGCATCGACGGCTATTGCACGAACCTGCGGCCGCTCGTACTTGATCGCAAGCGCGATCGCGCCCGACCCGGTGCCAAGATCGAGCACATCGACCGGGGCGTCATCGGCGAGCAGCTCCAGCGCAGTCTCGACGACGAGCTCGGTCTCCGGGCGAGGCACGAGCACCGCCGGACCGACCTTGAGACTCAAAGAATAGAACTCGCGCTTACCGATAAGGTACGCAGTCGGTACATCATCTCGCCGGCGCTCGACGAGCTCCTCGAACACGTGGCGGTCCGCGGCTCCAATGGCGCGCTCGGGAAATGCCAAGATCGTGCTCCGGCTGACTCCCGCCGCATGTGCGAGCAGCAGCTGTGCATCGAGCCGCGCGCTGTCGCTTCCAGCCGAGAGCCTACTGCGACCCCACTCGACGAGCTCGCCAAGGGTTCCTCGGCACGCAGACGTACGCGCGGAGGTTGTGCCAATCACTGGATGACGCCGACTGCCGCAAGCTGCGCAGCCTGATGCTCATTGGCCAGCGGCTCGATTAGCAGGTCCAGGTTACCTCCGATTATCTCGTCGAGCCGATAGAGCTTGAGATCGATGCGGTGATCAGTCACACGGCCTTCAGGATAGTTGTAGCTGCGGATGCGCTCGGAACGGTCACCGCTACCGACAAGGCTGCGGCGCCGCTCCGCGGTCTCGGTCTCCTGCCGCGTGACTTCGGCATCCTTGAGCTTGGCTTTGAGCAGCGCCATGGCCCGCGCGCGGTTCTTGTGCTGCGAGCGCTCGTCCTGGCACTCTACGACGATGCCGGTCGGCATATGCGTCAAGCGCACGGCCGAGTCGGTCTTGTTTACGTGTTGACCACCGGCGCCCGATGCACGATACGTATCGACGCGTAGTTCGCTCGGATTGATCTCGACTTCTTCAAGCTCAGCGGGCTCTGCGAGCACGGCCACCGTGCAGGCCGAGGTGTGTATTCGCCCCTGTGATTCGGTCACAGGTACGCGCTGCACACGGTGCGCGCCGGACTCGAACTTGAGTTTCGCATAGGCGCCCTTACCGACCACACGCGAGATGATCTCTTTATAGCCGCCGTGCTCTCCTTCGCTCGAGCTCAACACTTCGACGCGCCAGCCTTTACCTTCAGCGTAGCGGCTGTACATGCGAAACAAATCGCCCGCGAAAAGAGCGGCTTCATCGCCACCCGTGCCGGCGCGGACCTCGAGGAATAGATTGGCATCATCGTCGGGGTTAACAGGGATCAGATGCAAGGCCAGCGACTGCTCCTGCGACTCGAGCTTCTCCGACAGCGCCTCGATCTCCTCTTCCCCGAGCGCAATAAGCTCGTCGTCGCCGCTATCGCACATCTCGCGCGCCTCGCCGAGCTCGCGCGTAAGAACTTTATACTCTTCGAAATCCTTCGCGACGGGCTCCAGGCGCGCATACTCCTTCGACAGATCCCTGAACTTGTCGGTATCGGAAATCACGCTCGGCTCGCTGAGCAGATGGGAGATTTCCTCGTAGCGTTCAACGAGCCGCGATAACTTTTCCTCGATCGAGGCCTTCACACGTTACCGCTTACCGAGCTGACGATATGTATATCCCGCTGAGGATATGGAATCGAGAGCCCCGCGCCTTCCAAAGTTCGCTTGATATTCTCAAGCAGATCACCTCTGACGTTCCAATAGTCGGACGTCGCGACCCAGACACGCACGGCGATATCGACGCTGCTAGCGCCTAACTCCATGAGCAGGAGCTGTGACGGCGGATCCTCGAGGATCCTCGGATCCTTAGCGATGACACCTTGTATTAGGGCCTTTGCCCGGCCGATATCATCGTCGTAGCTGATGCCTATCAAGAG
>JAHEEM010000302.1 GCA_024640695.1 Rhodospirillaceae bacterium
TCACGCATCGCCTTAGCGTTCTCGAGCGTCTCGAGCGTCGTGAAGGTTTTTGAGCAGATCACGAACAGCGTCCGCGCCGGATCGACCTTCGCGAGCACGTGCGCGAGCTGCACACCGTCGACGTTGGAGACAAAGTGGGCGTCCAGGCCCGGCTTGACGTACTCCGCGAGCGCTTCCGTAGCCATGACCGGGCCGAGGTCGGAACCGCCGATGCCGATGTTGACGACGTCCGTGATCGGCTGACCCGTATAGCCCTTGAGCTCGCCCGCATGCAGCGCGTTGGCCAACGCCTTGATCTTGGCGCGCTCGGCCTCGACGAGCGGCATAACGTCCGTGCCGTCGAGCTCGAGCGCCTCAGCCGCCGGCCGGCGCAATGCGGTGTGCAGCACCGCGCGATCCTCGGTGTTGTTGATGTGCGCGCCAGCGAACATCGCCGCGATCGCCTCGGAAACCCCGGTCTGCTCGGCAAGCGTGATCAGTGAGTCGACGACGAGGCCATCAAGGCGTTGGCGGCTGTAATCGAGCACAAGGCCGCCGGCCTCGAGGCAGAACGCCACGCCGCGGCTTGGATCGGAATCGAACAGATGTCTTATGCGTCGCTGCGCTAGCCGCCCGGCGTGGCCTTCTAGGGCCTTCCAGGCGGACGTGTGGGGTGCGTATTGCGGTTCGGGCATGCCGCTAAGTTTAGAGGGTCTACTCCGCCACCGCATCGATTTTGCTAGCGCGAGGCTCGCCGGTACCTACCCACTGAAAACTTGCGGCTCCAGACCAATTTCGGCCTGGCCACTTTGCCGGACCACGCCCAAAGTGACTCGTCTGACCCGGCTTGGGAGCCGGGCACCCAGGCAGGCCGAGCGTTGCTTAGTCTTTCTTAGTACCAATATTAATACTATAATTCAATGGCATCCGTGGGCGACATCTTGAGGGCGATGCGACAAAACCCGAAGGGCGTTCGCTTCAACGACCTCTGCAAGGTGTGTGAGCACTATTTTGGCAAGGCGCGATCGAAGGGCACCAGCCACCGGGTCTATCGCATGCCTTGGCAGGGCGACCCTCGCGTCAACGTTCAGAATTCGAAGGGCAAAGCCAAAGCCTATCAAGTGCGGCAAGTCTTATGGGCAATTGAGCGGCCAGAGAAAGACGATGGCCAAAACGATTGATCGATATACCTATCGGGTTACCTGGTCCGAACAGGACCAGGAGCATGTTGGCTTGTGTGCTGAATTTCCGAGCGTAAGCTGGCTCGAATCCACGCCGGAAGGGGCGCTGCAAGGTATCCGAACCCTAGTCAACAAAGTGCTCGCGGATCTAAAACGCAACAACGAACCGGTACCCGAGCCGCTGTCGACGCGGCCCTACAGCGGGAAGTTCATGGTTCGGGTCCCACCGGAGGTCCATCGCATGTTGGCTATTCAAGCTGCAGAATCCGGAGTCAGCCTAAACCGGCTGATATCGAGCAAGCTCGCGTAATCAGGCCGATATCTCGTTCGGCCATAGCTCGCTCAGCGATCGGAAAATTGGGGTCTGACCCCAATTTTGCGCTACGAATCGGGTTCAGAATTCGATCCCTGTAATTGGGGTCTGACCCGAATCTCTCAGCAACGGCACAGGCGCCAGCTGCAAACGTGAGCACGTTGTCTACAGCGGGTAAGCGGCGGACGGGCGGTTTGGTCCGCAGACCATTGCACCGACTCAGAGCTGGACGTTGTAGTACTCGGCGTACCAGTCGACGAAGCGCTTGATACCCTCCTCGACGGGCGTCTCGGGACGGTAACCCACGTCCGCGACGAGGTCCTCCACGTCGGCCCAGGTATCGGGCACGTCTCCGAGCTGCAGTGGCAGCAGGTTCTTCTGCGCCTCGCGGCCGAGGTGCTGCTCGAGCAGCGCGATGTACTTCATCAGATCGACCGGCCGCTGATTGCCGATGTTGTAGAGCCGATACGGGGCGACACTCGTGCCCGGGTCCGGATCATCACTGTTCCACTTTGGATTCGAAGTCGCGACGTGATCGAGCGAGCGCACGACGCCCTCGACGATGTCACCCACATAGGTGAAATCGCGGCGGTGATTGCCGTAGTTGAAAACGTCTATCGGCTCACCGGCAAGAATCTTCTTGGTGAAGATAAACAGCGCCATGTCCGGCCGGCCATAGGGGCCGTAGACCGTGAAGAACCTCAGCCCCGTGACGGGCAAGCCATACAGGCTCGCATAAGTATGCGCCATGAGCTCATTCGACTTCTTCGTCGCCGCATACAGCGACAGTGGGTGGTCGACGTTTTGGTGGACCGAGAACGGCATGTGCGTATTCATGCCGTAGACCGAGCTCGTCGAAGCATAGACGAGATGCTTGACCTCGTTGTGCCGGCAGCCCTCGAGCACGGTCAGCGTGCCGACGAGGCTGCTGTCTACATAGGAAAATGGATTCTCGATGCTGTAACGCACACCCGCCTGCGCACCAAGATGCACGACGCGATCAAAACGCTCGTGCGCGAAGAGCTCGGCAACGCCGAGCCGATCCGCGAGGTCTCGCTTAACGAACCGGAACGCCGGCTGCTTCTTGAGGATCTCGAGCCGCGCGCGCTTGAGGTTGACGTCGTAATAGTCATTGAGATTGTCGAGACCGACAACCTCGTCGCCGCGCGCGAGCAGCGCGTTGGCCGTATGAAAGCCGATGAAGCCGGCAGCGCCGGTGACAAGAACTTTCATAAGCGGCCGTCGATGTCGTGCTTACTCAGGACGCGCATAATCTAAAAATTTGCGAGCGCATGGCACCATTCTAAGGCATACGTGCTCGGCTACCCGTGCAGACGTCGCAATAGGGAGTTGCACCATGCGCGGCCTAGCCGCCTCAGCGCCTCCCTCCTTCAGAAGGGACTAGCTTCCGGAGGACTGAAACCCCTCGGGCTTGACGATCAGCAGGTCGCACGGCAGCCGATCGAGCACGCGCTCGGCGGTGCTGCCGAGGAATATTCGGTCGAGGCCGCGGCGCGACACGGCGCCCATGACCATGATATCGATGTGCTGGCTGCCGACGAGCTCCGGGAGCCGCTGGTGCGGCAAGCCCTCGAGCAGGTGGGTGTGGCTCGCCGGTATCGAGTAGGGTTTCAGGAACTCGTCAAATGCCTTGCGGTGCTCGGCCTCGACCTCCTCGCTGAGATCGATGATCGGCGCGCCCTCGGGCACGCTCATGGGTTGAGGCAGCGGATAGGTATGCACGATGTGCAGCTGCCCGCCGGTCGCAGCCGCGAGATCCTTCGCGATCGTTACGAGCTTGTGATCGAGCTCGGCGGGTTTGTCGTGCTCGTGCAGGGGATCGACAGCGGCGGCAATGCTCGGCACCTTGGCGACTGTATTGGGCTTGGCCAGATACAAGGGTGCAGGGCACTCGCGGATCAGGTGCCAGTCGGTGTTCGACAGTATCGT
>JAHEEM010000007.1 GCA_024640695.1 Rhodospirillaceae bacterium
TCCGATGGACGAGCTAGCGGCGATCGAATTCCTGCTGAGCAAGTTGCAGGATACCAAGACAAATTCCGACTTCTTTGAATCGATGAAGCGCTAGCCGAAGAAGAAAACACGCGGCACAGTTCGGCGCTCACGATCGGCTCACACAGCGCATCGACCCCCCCCTGTAAGCTGTCCTTGGTCGCCGATTCTTGGCTTGTATTGCGCCGGACTGTGCGGGCGTCTAGCCTTGCTGTTCGCGCGCGATCGCGCGGTAGCCGATATCCGTACGGAAGAAGACCCCGTCCCAGTGAATTGCTCGAGCGGCCGCATAGCCGCGCTGCTGCGCGAGGGTAACGGTTTCGCCTAGCGCAACCGCGCACAAGACGCGACCACCGTCGGTGAGAACGCGGCCATCTTCCATGCGAGTTCCCGCATGGAAGACTTTGACGTCGCTGCCGAAGTCTTGATCCAGACCGCGGATCTCTCTGCCCTTGGCGTACTTCTCCGGGTAACCGGCGCTGGCCATGACAATGCCGAGCGCTGCGCGTGGGTCCCATTGGGCCGGCTCACTCGTGAGCGTACCGTCGAAGCTGCGCAGACAGAGCTCGACGAGGTCGGACTGCAGTCGCATCAGAATCGGCTGTGTTTCCGGGTCTCCGAAGCGACAGTTGAACTCCAGAACCCGCGGCACACCGTCCGCGCCGATCATGACGCCGGCATACAGAAAACCGCGGTAGGCGATACCATCCGCCTGGAGACCCTCCACCGTCGGCCGCATGATGTCCTGCATGATTCGCTCGTGCATCTGCTCGGTTACAACCGGCGCCGGCGAGTAGGCGCCCATACCGCCGGTGTTCGGGCCCTGGTCGCCGTCGTCGCGGGTCTTATGGTCCTGCGAGCTTGCGAGCGGCAGAACGGCCGTGCCATCGACCATCGCGATGAAGCTTGTTTCTTCGCCGCGGAGAAATTCCTCGAGCACGACTGTTGCACCGGCGCTGCCAAACACACGTTGCTCGAGCATCGTCGCTACGGCGGCCTCAGCTTCGGCGACCGTCTCCGCGATAATGACGCCCTTGCCGGCCGCCAGTCCGTCCGCCTTAACGACGATTGGCGCGCCCTTGTCGTGGATATAGGCCAGTGCTGGCGCGAGCTCCTGAAATGACGCAGATGCGGCCGTCGGTATCGCGTGGCGGGCGAGGAATTCCTTGGTGTATGCCTTCGATCCTTCAAGTTGCGCAGCGGCCGCGGTGGGTCCGAAACACTTAAGGCCGGCAGCCTCGAAACGGTCGGTGATGCCGGCTACGAGTGGCTGCTCAGGGCCTACGATTGTCAGATCGACGCGCTCGCTCTGCGCAAGAAGGAGGAGTGCCGCCAAGTCATCGGCCCTGACAGCGACGTTGCGGACCTTGGCTTCGCGATGCGTGCCCGCATTGCCGGGCGCGACCAGGACCTCGTTCACGCGCTGCGACTGGGCGACTTTCCATGCCAGCGCATGCTCGCGACCGCCGCCGCCCACGATCAGAATCTTCATTGGGTTTAGTGCCGAAAATGGCGCATATGCGTGAGGATCATCGCCAAGTCATGCTCGTTTGCCGCATCAATCACTTCCTGATCGCGCATGGAGCCGCCCGGATGGATCACCGCAGTGATGCCGTTGCCGGCCGCCGTGTCGATGCTGTCCCGGAATGGGAAGAACGCATCCGAGGCCATGACCGCGCCGCGAAGTTCTAGACCCTCATCGGCAGCCTTCATCGCGGCGATCCGTGCGCTGACGACGCGGCTCATCTGGCCGGCGCCAACTCCCAGTGTCTGGCAATTTCTCGCGTAGACAATTGCGTTTGACTTTACATACTTGGCGACAGTCCAGGCGAAGCGTAGATCCTTCAACTCAACTGGACTCGGCTCGCGCTTGGTTGCGACGAGCGCCTCGACGTCGGCGAGCGTGCCCGTATCCCGGTCCTGCACGAGCAATCCGCCTTCGACCGTTCGTAGGTCCCAGGCAAGGGTCCGCTGACCTGCCATGGCATCGGTGCTGCCGGTCTCCAGAACACGCGTGTTCTTTTTCTTGTTAAGCAGGGCACGGGCGCCGGCCTCGACTTCGGGTGCAACGATGACATCGACGAGTTGCTGCGCGACGATAGCAGCTGCTGTTGCTTCGTCTAGCGCACGGTTGAACGCGATGATTCCGCCGAACGCGGAGGTCGGATCGGTGCGGTACGCAGCCTCATAGGCCTCTAATGGCGATGCAGCGAGAGCGACGCCGCAAGGATTGGCATGCTTGACGATCACGCAAGCCGTTGCCTCGAAGGACTTTACGCACTGCAGTGCCGCATCGGCGTCGGCAATGTTGTTGAACGAAAGCGGTTTGCCTTGCAGCTGCCGTGCTCCGGTAATCGTGCCGGGCGCTGCGTCACCGTGACGATAAACGGCAGCCTGTTGATGAGGATTCTCGCCGTAGCGCAGCTCTTGCGTCCGGCGCCAGCCGAGGACGAGCGTCTCGGGAAACAGCTCCTTAGGGGAGTACTGCTTGTGCAGGTAGCCGCTGATTGCTGCGTCGTACTGCGCGGTATGCGCGAAGACCTTGACCGCGAGTTGCTGGCGCAGGCCGGTATCATCGTTTGACGCCAGCGCGGCGATCACTCGGCCGTAGTCGTCGGGATCCACGACGACGAAGAGCCGCTCGTGGTTCTTTGCCGCGGCTCGGAGCATGGCCGGGCCGCCGATGTCGATGTTTTCGATTGCTCTATCCAATGTGCAGTCCGCTGCGGCGGTGGTCGCCTCGAACGGATAGAGATTGACCGCGAGCAGGTCGATCTGGCCGATGCCGTGCTCCGCTAGGACCTGGTCGTCGATGCCGGCCCGCGCGAGCAGGCCGCCGTGAACCGCAGGGTGTAGGGTCTTGACTCTGCCGTCCATGATCTCGGGAAAGCCCGTCACCGCAGAGACGTCGAGGACATCTATTCCCGCTTCCCGCAGAGTCTTTGCGGTGCCGCCCGTCGAGAGGATTTCAAACGAAAGCTTTACGAGCTCGCGTGCGAACTCGACGAGACCATGTTTATTGGAAACGCTTAGTAAAGCTCTGCGGCGTTGCTCTGGTGCTGGGCTCATGCGTCGAGAAGCTTGTAAGCTATGAGCTTCTTGCGCAACGTTCCCCGGTTGATGCCCAGTATCTCTGCGGCTTCGCTCTGATTGCCGCCCGCGTAATCCAGGATGGTCCTGAACAACGGTCTCTCGACTTCGCCCATTACGAGCTTGTAGAGATCTGCTGGCCGGTGGCCGTTGAGAGTCTCAAGATAACCGCGCAGGGCATCGTCGGTGAGCGCACTCAGCGACTGATTCTTGCCAGCCATCGGTGCCGTGGGTGCCGCGGATTTCTTTTTCTTTCTTTGCTTGGGCGTTTTCTTGGTGCTTGTCGTTTTCGCCACTGCGTTCTCCCCATGAACGCTCAGGTTCGGCCAAGGCCTCGCCGTATGTTTGTTCGAAAAACCTGCGAGTCAACGTGAGCTGGTCGCGCGCCGTCTCGGCAGCCATGACGCGTTCACGAAACAGACGCCCATCACGCTGGTGCTGTGTATACCAGACCAAATGCTTGCGGCTAACGCGAACGCCTGTGGACTCGCCGTAAAAACTATACAGGCTGTCGAGGTGTTCCAGAATGATATCACGGACACTAAACAAAGATAGATCCGTTTTTTCCGCTGGAAAATTTTTCAGATGCGCAAGCACATCGCGAAATATCCAAGGTTGTCCGCGTGCCGCTCGACCGATCATGATGCCGTCTGCGCCGGTGTGCTCCAGGACGGCGCGGGCCTTCGCCGCGCTGTCGATGTCTCCGTTTGCGATGACGGGAATTGCAACCGATTGTTTGATGTCGCGAATCGTGTCGTACTCTGCATGACCGGCAAATCGGCACGCGCGCGTTCGACCGTGCACGGTCAGTGCGGCGATGCCCTCGTCTTCGGCAATCCGCGCAATCGTTAAGCCATTTCGCAGTTCGGGCGACCAGCCGGTCCTGATCTTAGCGGTCACGGGTACTCCCGCCTGGCTGACGACGCGCGCGAATATTCTTGCAACAAGTGCCGGGTCCTTGAGCAGCGCTGATCCCGCGAGGCGCCGGCAAACCTTTTTCGCCGGGCAACCTAGGTTGATGTCGATAGCATCCGCGCCGAGATCCGCTGCTTGCCGCGCCGCTTGCGCGAGCATCTCCGGGTCGTAGCCTGCGATCTGTATGATCTGAGTCGTCCGCGTGCCCCAGCGCCGCAGACGGCTTCGAGATTTCTTGCTGTTCCATAGGCCGATGTCGGCGCTCACCATCTCTCCGGGCGTCAGTCCGGCGCCCAGGCGGGCGCACAGATCTCGGAACGGCGGGTCAGATATGCCCGCCATCGGTGCAAGCGCAAGGTTATTCGGAAACTCCAGACCGGCAATGCGCATTGGGTCGTGCTGCCTTTACTCGAACACGCGATCGGCCGCGCAGCGCACGCGGCCACCCTCGGTCTCCAGGCACACGTCAAGCTCGAAACCGGACGCATCGACGCCAGGGTCGACGACCGCGAGGTTTGCCGGCACGGCCGCGCCGGCGGTCATGAGCTCCGCGGCGTCCGAATCCGACGCCAGGTACTCGCTCGGCAAAAACACGCGGCTGCCGATCACGGCCTCCCAGCGATCCTTGAGCTCGAGCTGAAGACTCGGATAGGGCTGAGCCTTGGGACCCCGGTTGCGAATCTGCGCGGTGATGTGCAGATTGTCGGCACCCGTATCGTCGGGTCCGGCGGTAGCGGCCCAGTTCGTAATCTCGTATTGCTGGAGATCCCATGCCGGCAGGATCTCGAGCCCTAGAAGACCGTAAGTCGTTTGCATGACTCCGCCGATCAGGGGCCGGCTCGCCAGGGCGGTGCGATTGTGGTGCACGACCTGCAGCGCCAGCAACAGTGCCAGAGCGGCTGCGCCGATGATCCAAGGCCGCGATGCTCGGTCGGCGGGCCGCAGCTGCCCGAACTCTGCCTCGAGTTCGGCAACGAGATCAGGCTCGGCCGATAGCGTCGCGTCGATTTCCTCGGCGCTGATGATGGTCTCGGTATCGAGCTCATCGTCGAGCTCATCGGCAGGCTCGATGCTCGGCTCCTGGGCCTGGCGCGCGTGTGCCGTGCTGGCTTCGGGTAGACCGAGCTCGGCGCTACCGGGAATCTGGTCGTGCTCCGCTACCGAAAGCAGGGTTTCACGCTCGCCCGAATCCTGGGAAGTTAGCGAGATTTGCTCGCCGAGAACCCAAAACTTGGGATCTTCAGGCTCGCTGGTGGCATCCAAGTCCTCCGGCACTGCTTCTGCCTGCTCGGTCGGCGTCGCCTCGTCCCGCTCAGCCACGACCTCTTCGGTTGCCGGGGCATTGCCCGGCACTGAGCGTTCGATCTCGCTCAGCAGCTGAGCCCACTCGTCGACTGGCGCTTCGAAATGCAGCGATTCGGGCTCTTCCTGGACCGCGTCTGCGGTCTGTGGGGTAAGCGCAGGCTCCGCCGTCGCTTCCGGCTCCAAGGCTTGAGCGGAGCCCGGTTCGGCGGGCGACTCCGCCGGGGACGCCGCAGCTGGGTCGAGCCTAAGTTTCTCGGGCGGCTCAGGTGGCAGGGTATCGGCCGGCTCTGCGGCAGCATCTGTATCGGCGTCCGACGCTAAGTCCTCGGCCGGCGATTCGAGCCCGATAACCTCGTCGGCGTCGCTGAGATCTGGGCTCGAGATCTCCTCGATGCTGGCGAGTTCTTTGGTCTGCAGCGTGGGCGATAGGACTTCGTCATCGTTCCGCATCCCCTCGTCCAGGGCGTCCTGGCGCAGGCCCGAATAGGCGCTGAATACGGTGGCGCAGCTGCCACAGCGCACGGCGCCGTTGGCGACCCGTAAGGTGTCGGCGGAGATGCGGAAGGTCGTTTGGCAGCTAGGGCAGCGCGTAAACAGCATGGGCCCTCATCGGGTCTGTCGCGGCTCAGGCCGCATACTATATCGCCTCGAGATCGCCCGTGCGTCAGCTCGAGTATCGTCCGCTGGCGCTCAACGCAGCGGGTCGCTTGCTATCAGGCAGGCCCAGCCCTCACGCTCGCGCGTCTCGAGGCGAGCGAAATGCGCCGCATACACCGCGCGAACCTGAGCGTGCTGCTCGAGCAGGATACCTGTCAGGACGAGCGTGCCCGAGCTGTCTGCGAGCCCTGCCAGCCGCGGCGCGAGCTCGATCAACGGTCCGGACAGAATGTTCGCGAGCACGATGTCGGCGCTCGTGGCAGGCAGCTCATCGGGGCGCCCGACCCAGATCTGCGCGTCTACGGCATTTAGTGCCGCATTCGCTGTCGTTGCCTCGAGGGCCTGAGGCTCGATGTCGACCGCCCATGCGCGGGCGGCCCCCAAGCACATTGCTGAAACCGCGAGTATCCCCGAGCCGCAACCATAATCGATCACCGTGGCCCCTGGGACGAGCTCTGCATCGAGCCATTCCAGACACAGCCGCGTCGTCGGGTGTTCCCCTGTTCCGAATCCGAGGCCACGGTTGAGACGCACGACGGTGCGATCCTCCGGTAGATGCGTGGCTTGCGCCGCCGTGATCATGAGCCGTCGGCCGAGCCGGATCTCTGGCGGGGCGGCGGTCAAAGCGGTGGCCCAATCGGCGTCCTTGAGTGTCACTATCGCAATATTGATATCGGCACCCAGGCTCTGCGACAGCACACGCTTCGCCCGCGTAAGATCGACATCGTCTGCAAATAATGCGCGAATGCGCGTGAGTCTCCAGACCGGCGTCGTGCCGGGCTCGGGCTCGAGGACCTCGTCGCTGCCGGCACCCAGGAGCGTCAGGCTCAGGGCGCCCAGCAAGCCGAGCATCGCCTCGGCTTGCGGCAGCTGCAGCGCGGGCAGCTCCAGCTCGAAACCAAAGATCTCGCCAGTCTGGGCGGGCTGGTGCGAGCTCACCGCTTACTTGAGCCCGAGCCGTTTTTCCAGATAGTGGATATCGGTGCCGCCGGTCTTGAACGCGGCATGTTGGAAGATCTCCTGATGCAAGGCCACGTTGGTTCGAATACCTTCGATAACGATCTCGCTGAGCGCGGTCGTCATGCGGGCGATCGCGGAGCGCCGGTTCTCGCCGTGCGCGATGAGCTTGCCGATCAGTGAATCATAGTACGGCGGCACGGCATAGCCGCTGTAGATGTGGCTGTCCGTCCGGATACCGGGTCCGCCCGGTGCGTGCCATAGTTGCACGGTGCCCGGCGAGGGCATGAAGGTTTTCGGGTCCTCGGCATTGATGCGGCATTCGATTGCATGTCCCCACCAGTGGATATCCCCTTGTGACCATGGCAGCCGCTCGCCGCTCGCGACGAGTAGCTGAGTCTTGACAATGTCGCAGCCTGTGACCATCTCCGTGACCGGATGTTCGACCTGCACGCGGGTGTTCATTTCAATAAAGAAGAACTCGCCGTGCTGGTAGAGAAACTCGAACGTCCCGGCGCCACGGTAGCCGATGTCGGAGCAGGCCTGCGCACAGCGCTCGCCGATCGCGTTGCGTACATCTTCGGTGATGCCAGGCGCCGGCGCTTCCTCGACGACTTTCTGATGGCGGCGCTGCATCGAGCAGTCGCGCTCACCGAGATGGATTGCGTTGCCATGGTGATCGGCGAGAACCTGAAACTCGATGTGGCGGGGCGTCTCGAGAAATTTCTCCATATAGACCTGATCGTTAGCGAACGCGGAGAGCGCCTCGCTCTTGGTAATCGCAATCGCGTTAAGCAGCGATGCCTCGCTGTGCACGACTCGCATGCCTCGGCCGCCCCCGCCGCCGGCGGCTTTGATGATTACGGGGTAACCGATCTCGCGCGCGAGCCGGAGGTTGTCGTCGCCATCATCCGTGAGCGGTCCGTCGGAGCCCGGCACGCAGGCGACCCCGGCCTGCTTCATGGCCCGGATGGCGGAGACCTTGTCGCCCATGAGCCGAATCGTCTCGGGTTTGGGGCCGATGAAGGTAAACCCGCTCTCCACAACCCGTTCGGCGAAATCGGCATTCTCCGACAGGAAGCCGTAACCGGGATGGATGGCGGTTGCGTCGGTGACCTCCGCAGCCGCGATGATCGCCGGCATGTTCAGATAGCTCAGAGTCGATGCGGGCGGTCCAATACAGACCGTCTCGTCGGCCAATAGGACATGTTTGAGATTCGCGTCGGCGGTGGAGTGCACGGCTACGGTCTTGATACCGAGCTCTTTGCACGCCCTGAATATCCGCAGAGCTATTTCCCCGCGGTTGGCGATGAGAACTTTTTCGAGCATCAGTCTTCTACGATGAAAAGTACTTGGTCGAACTCGACCGGCTCACCGTTATCGGCCAGGATGCTGACCACCCTCCCGGAAACCGATGCCTCGATCTGATTCATCATCTTCATCGCCTCGATGATGCACAGGGTGTCCCCGGCTTTGACCTCAGAGCCGATCTGGACGAATGGCTTGGCGCCCGGCGCTGGCGCGCCGTAGTACGTCCCCACCATGGGTGCCTTGATCTCGTGGCCTCGATTCGGCGGTTCCGAGATGGTTTCCTGGGCGGCTACCGCCGACGCTACAGGCGCAGCCAGCACGGCGGCCTGCGGCATCGTGGGTAGACTGTAGACTGGTGCCTCGCGCGAATAGCGGCTGATGCGAACCGACTCTTCTCCTTCGGAGATCTCGATCTCCGCGATGCCGGATTCCTCGAGCAGCTCTATGAGTTTTTTTACTTTTCGGATATCCACTACGAGTCCTCACTTAGCCAAGTGACGTTCGGCTGCGATCAACGCGAGCTCGTAGCTCGTGATGCCGAAGCCGGTGACGGTGCCGACCGCGATGTCGGCGAAGTAGGAGCGCTGCCTGAAATCCTCGCGCGCGGCGACGTTTGACAGGTGAATCTCTACGAATGGTATGCCGACCGCCAGGAGCGCGTCGCGCAGCACCACGCTGGTATGCGTGAAGGCCGCCGGGTTGAATAAGATGAAGTCGATGGCCTCCTCGCGAGCGGCATGGATGCGCTTGACGAGCTCGTGCTCGGCGTCGCTCTGAAAGCAGGTCAGCTCCTGACCGTGGGCCGTCGCGAGCCCTGCGAGGCGCTGCTCGATCTCCGCCAGCGTGGTACGGCCATACACCGACGGTTCGCGCTGACCGAGCAGACTCAGGTTGGGGCCATTTAGAAGCAGTATTCGGGACATAGCGCAAGATAGCACCCTGATTGGCGCTATTCTACATATTATCGCCGCAGATAACGGGGGATAATGTTGATTTGTGGGCTAGGTCCGGTCGAGGTCGGCTAGATCCGGCCGGCCACGCGTGCGCGCGCTTCGTCGAGCTCGATCGCTCCAGCGCGAAGGTCGGCAAGCACGGCGGCGAGATTTTCGAGGTCTTCTGGGTGAATCTCACCCGTGTGCACGCCGAGCACGTTCCGGTCTGGATCCGTGAAGACTGTGAACGGTAGCGCGAAGAAGTCGATGCCGAATGATGCTGCCGCCTCCATCGCATCCGCCTCGCCGATCAATTGCGGATAGTTGAAGCCCATGTCGGCAGCGAAGGCCTTGACCGGTTCCAGTCGATCGACGGCAATCCCCACGACTTGAACTCCGTCATCCTCATGCGTGGTTTGAAATTCCTTCAGAAGCGGAATCTCTCTGAGGCATGGCGCGCACCAGGTGGCCCAGAAGTTAATGATGAGCGCTCGATCGGGCCAATCGAGGATGGAGCGCTGCTCACCGCTCAGCGTGGCGAGCGAAAACTCTGGGAGCACACCTAAGGCACTGGTGGTAGGCTCCAGTTCATCCGTTGCGGTGTCTGCAGCAACCGGTGCGGCGACCTGCTCGGGCGGGATGGCCCGATAGGCGACGTAGCCAAGAATCGCGGCCCCGCTCAGCGCGAGCGCAATGAGCGCGGAGTTTTTCATCGAGCTTGCCATGGCTGGCAGCTAAAGAGCAGAGAAACTACGGACGTGGTCGCTGAAGTCATCGGCGGGCACGAAACCGACCAGGTCGTAGGCTTCGTGCCGCTGACCGGAACGGTCGAAAAACGCAATCGTCGGTGGCCCATAAGCTCCAAAATAGCGCAATAGTGCCTTGTCGTCATCGTTATTTTCGGTCACGTCGGCTCTGAGCAGCGCGTAGGGCTCGAGCGCTGCGATGACTGTGGCGTCAGTGAAGGTGTAGTGCTCCATCTCCTTGCACGAGACGCACCACTCGGCGGTGACGTCGACCATGACGGGGGCGCTTGAGGCGGCAGCAGCCGCCAAGGCAGCCTCGAGTTCGTTCACAGACCTGATCACTGTAAACTCTAACGCCGCTGCGGGTGCTGCTTGCCCGGTCGTGTATGCAAAGAGGCTGCGCGGTATCGGTCGCAGCGGATCCTCGCCGCCGAGAGAGGCGCCAATCAGCATGAGCGCGCCATACAGGCAGGCGAGCACGCCAAGACCTTTACGCAGCCGCTGCGCAGGCGTGGGGCCCGTCGGTAGCGGCTCAAAGGCGCCGAGGAACACCCCCGTGAGAAACACGAGCAAGGCCCAGAGCACGAGCGTCATCGAGCCCGGCAGCACGCGCTGCATCATCCAGATCGCAACGGCAAGCATCATGACGCCGAAGGCGGCCTTGATCGTATTCATCCAGGGACCGGCCTTCGGCAGCAGCTTGCCGGCCGACGCTCCGACAACGAGTAACGGCGAGCCCATGCCGAGACTCAACGCAAACAGCGCGCCGGCGCCGCGTGGCACGTCGCCTGTCTGACCGATGACCGCGAGCGTGGCGATCAAGGGGGGTGCCACGCAGGTCGTCACGATCAGCGCGGAGAGTGCGCCCATCACGGCGACGCTGAGATAGGAGCCCGCGGACTGCCGGTTCGCGACGGCCGCGAGCCGAGTTTGGATTGCCGCGGGCATCTGCATCTGGAATGCGCCGAACATCGCGAGCGCGAGCAGCACGAACAGGCCCGCAAACAGGGTCAGTATCCAGGGCTGCTGGAACGTCGCCTGGATCTGCGCCCCGGCCACCGCCGCGAGCGCGCCGCCGGCGGTATAGGTCACGGCCATGCCCATGACGTAGGCCAGCGACAGCGTGAAGCCACGCATCGCGGTGGTCTCTCGGCCATGGCCGGCGATCATCCCCGACAGTATCGGGACCATCGGCAGGACGCAGGGGGTGAACGCGAGCAGCAGACCGAAACCATAGAAAGTGCCGAATACCAGCCACCAGGGCTCGTTGACTACCATGGCCGCAAGCTTGTCCTGCTCCGACATCTGGAGCGCGCTCGGTGATGTTGCAGCGAACTCGGAGGTTGCCGGAACCGTCAGGGCCATCGTCCGTTCCATGGGCGGGTAACAGATGCTGCCGACCTTGCAGCCCTGCGCCAGCGCGGTCAGCGTCAGGTCGATTGCGTCTGGGCTCGCCCGCGAGAATGGCACCGACGCTTCGACGTAGCCGTAGAAGACCATGACGTTGCCGAACTCGAGATCGTCGTGCGGCTCTCCGGTCGGCAGCCGAGCGGCGCCGAGCTGGATCGGCCCGTCGCTGCGGAAGTCGAACTTGTCCGCATACATGTAGTAGCCGGGTTCGATGGTCCAGCCGACGACGATTTCGTTCGGACCCTCGACGCGGGCGTTCATGACGAACGCTTCCTCGTCGGGCAGCGGAGCATCTGCGCGGGTTTGATTGCTGCTTGTCAGCAGATTCGTGAGCACAGAAGCTCGTGCAGTGTCGGCCGGCGGTAGCGCAACGCTGCGGCTCCAGTCCTGGGGCGGATAGCAAAGACCGATGTCCGCGCAACCCTGCACTCTGAGATCGAGGTCGAGCTCGGCGACGTCGGCCGTGCGCTGATAAGGAATGGGAATGTCGAGCCGATGCCGATAGGTCTCGACGACGCCAAAGAACTCGTCCTCGTGAATTTCGCCATCGGGATAGGCGGGCGCGCTTAGCTGGACGCCCGGCGTCTCGGTACCAAACTCGAAGCGCTGGCGGTAGAGGTAGTAGCCGTCGGGAATATCGAACCGTACCAGGACCTCCTCGCCAGTTGCGTCGAGCGTATAGGGGAAGGCCTGCTCCGGCCGCAGAATCTCGTCTTGCGACGTCGGGCTCTGCTGGCTGCATGCGGTGGTGCTGATCACTGCGAGCGCGGCTATTGTGAGCACAGCACTCCAGCTGGAAAACGTTCGCATCCTAAACTCCCTGCTCGGCAACGGCGTCAGCAAGCCACTTGAGATAAGCCGGCGTCCCCCCTTCAACACGGACCGTAATGCACTCCGGGAGTTCATATCCGGACTGCGCGCGAATCGCGGCTTCTACGGCCGCAAGCCGCTCCTCGGTCGTTTTGATGAGCAACAGTACCTCCTGGTCGGTATGCACTGCCCCCTGCCACCGGTAGGTGGACAGGACGCTGCTGAAGCTGTTCACGCAAGCAGCCAGCCGGTCGCCGACGAGTGTCGCCGCAAGCCTGCCGGCTTCCTCTGTGCTGGCACAGGTCGTTAGAACTAGCATCGCCCCGCCGGCCACGACTCGGTCCTCTGCCACCTTAGTCTGGGCCCAAAGAATAGCTCCGTGCCCTGGTGCTGTCATGGAATTCGCGCACAGCCTCTTGAAATACCGCGATCCGCCCCTATCATTAGCACTCAGTTTGGTCGAGTGCTAACAAGAAGTTTCGGCTATCAGGCTGTTTTCTTTTTCAAATCAATAAGTTTCAAGGGAGATCCCTGTATGAAAATCCGTCCCTTACACGATCGTGTGGTCATTCGGCGCACCGAGGAAGAGCGCACATCCCCCGGCGGCATCGTTATTCCGGACAGTGCGGCCGAGAAACCCATCAAGGGCGAGGTTGTGGCCGTCGGCAAGGGCAAGGTGCTCGATAGCGGCGAGATTCGGGCGCTCGATCTCAAGACCGGCGACAAGGTGCTGTTTGGAAAATACTCCGGCACCGAGGTCAAGGTCGACGGCGAAGAGCTTCTGGTCATGCGTGAAGACGACGTCATGGCCGTCATCGAAGGCTAGCCGCCGGACTGCAGCAGTTTATCGATTTTAGAATTCTTAGGGAGACCGAAATGGCTAAGGAAGTAAGATTTTCAGATGACGCTCGCCAGCGGATGCTCAAGGGCGTCAATGTGCTGGCGAACGCCGTCAAGGTAACGCTCGGCCCGAAGGGCCGCAACGTCGTGCTCGAGAAGAGCTTCGGCGCGCCGACTGTCACCAAGGACGGCGTGTCTGTCGCCAAGGAGATCGAGCTTGAGGACAAGTTCGAGAACATGGGCGTGCAGATGGTCAAGGAAGTCGCATCGCAGACGTCCGATCTCGCCGGCGACGGCACGACGACCGCGACCGTGCTGGCTCAGGCAGTTTTGCGCGAGGGCCTCAAGGCCGTTGCAGCCGGCTTCAATCCGATGGACCTCAAGCGCGGTGTCGACAAGGCTTCGGCTGCCATCGTCGCAGAGCTCAAGAAGCTCTCGCAGCCGTGTGAGGACGACAAGTCCATCGCTCAGGTCGGGTCGATCTCGGCCAACTCCGATACGGAAATCGGCAACATTATTGCCGAGGCCATGGGCAAGGTTGGCAAGGAAGGCGTGATCACCGTCGAGGAAGGCTCCGGACTTGAGAATGAGCTCGAGGTCGTCGAGGGCATGCAGTTCGACCGCGGCTATCTGTCGCCGTACTTCATCAACGACCAGGCCAGCCAGTCCGTTCAGCTGGAGCATCCTTACGTCCTGATTCACGACAAGAAGGTCTCTAACATCCGCGAGCTGCTGCCGCTGCTCGAGGGCATCGCCAAGTCCGGCCGGCCGCTGCTGATCATCGCCGAGGACTGCGAGGGCGAGGCGCTCGCGACCTTGGTCGTCAACAACATCCGTGGCATCGTTAAGGTCGCGGCTGTCAAAGCCCCTGGCTTCGGCGATCGGCGTAAAGCCATGCTGCAGGACATCGCGATTCTCACGGGTGGCCAGGTCATCTCCGAGGAAGTAGGCTTGTCGCTCGAGAAAGCAACGCTCGATGATCTTGGTGAGGCCAAGAAGATTCATATCACCAAGGAAAACACGACGATCATCGACGGCGCTGGCAGCCCCGATGACATCAAGGCGCGCGTTGATCAGGTCAACAAAGAGATCGAGGACTCCAGCTCCGATTACGATCGCGAGAAGCTGCAGGAGCGGGTTGCCAAGCTCGCCGGCGGCGTAGCCGTGATCAAGGTTGGTGCGGCGACCGAGATCGAGATGAAGGAGAAGAAGGCCCGTGTCGAAGACGCCCTGCACGCGACGCGTGCAGCCGTTGAGGAAGGGGTCGTCCCCGGTGGTGGCGTCGCGCTACTGCGGGCCTTGACGAACCTGAAGGAATTCAAGGGCGACAACGACGATCAGAACGTCGGCATCAACATCCTGCGTCGTGCCGTGGAAGAGCCGCTGCGCCAGATCGTCGCCAATGCCGGGTCCGATCCCGCCGTTGTGCTGAACGAGGTTGTCTCCGGCACGGGTAACTATGGCTTCAATGCTGCGAATGGCGAATACGGCGATATGGTCAAGTTCGGGATCATCGATCCGACCAAAGTCACCCGGCTCGCGTTGCAGAACGCGACCTCTGTCGCCGGCTTGTTGCTGACGACCGAGGCCATGGTGGCCGAGCAGCCTAAGGAAGAGTCCGCTGGGCATGGTATGCCGCCGGATATGGGCGGCATGGGCGGAATGGGCGGCATGATGTAAGTCGCTTTCAGCGTCAACGACTAAGAACTGGCCCCGCCCTGTGCGGGGCCTTTTTTTGGCGTGGGCTATCCGCAGCGCCGCGATTGAAGTTAGAGTCGTGGGAACAATCACCAGCCTCAGCGCCACTCTTGAATACGTCGTCTCCGCCAGACTTACCGCCCGAGCTCAGCGCGCAATGGGCCCGTATCAGTGACCGCCTGGGTCAGCTCCAGGGTCGAGTCGCCGAGCTTGGGCCGGGGCTTGCTGCGAGCTTGCCTCAGGTCGCAGCGTGCAGCGATTTCGTCGTTGCTGTGCTCGAGCGCCAGCCTGAGCAGCTGCTCGAGCGTTTGTCCGATCCCGCGCCGCTCACCACCGGCTTTCTCTCGCAGCAACTCGATCTTAGCGCCTGCCCGGACGAGGCCGAGGCGATGGCGATCTTGCGCACGATACGCAATCGGGAGATGGCGCGGATAGCGTGGCAGGACCTAAGCGGAACGGCGACCTTGGAGCAGAGTCTCGCAGCGTTGTCCTTGCTCGCCGACAGCGCCGTGCGCGCAGCGGCTGCTTACGCCGTGGCGGCGCTCGAGCCGCGTTACGGGCGCGCGGTGGCAGCTGACGGCTCGGCCCTGCCACTTTTGATACTGGGTATGGGTAAGCTCGGTGGCGGCGAGTTGAATTTCTCTTCTGACATCGACCTGGTGCTGCTGTATCCCGACGGCGGAAGCATCGTCGGTCGCGCCGGCATCGACGTGGAGGAGTATTTCCGCAGAGTTGCTCAGGGCATCATTCGCCTGCTGGACCAGCGCACGCAGGACGGCTTTGTGTTCCGCGTGGATACCCGCTTGAGGCCGTTCGGTGCGAGCGGGCCGCTGGCAGTCAGCCTTGCGGCGTTCGAGGCGTATCTAAGCAGGCACGGCCGCGATTGGGAGCGCTATGCGTATATCAAAGCACGCTTGATCACCGGACTGGAGTTCGCTCGGGAGCTGTTCGAGGAGACTTTGATACCGTTCGTTTATCGCCGCTACCTCGATTACGGCGTTTTCGAGGCGCTGCGTGAGATGAAGGCGTTGATCAGCAAAGAGGTCGCGCGCCGCGATATGGCTGACAACATCAAGCTCGGTCCGGGTGGGATCCGCGAGATAGAGTTCATCGTGCAGGCCCTGCAGCTCGTGCGCGGCGGGCGCGACCCACGGCTGCGCGAGCGATCGCTGCTCACCGTCCTGCCTCTGCTCGTGGATGCCGGCCAGCTACCCGCGTCGGCCGCGGCTGAGCTCGAGGGCGCTTACCGATTTCTGCGCCGGCTCGAGAACCGCATCCAGGCCATCGACGATCGCCAGACGCATGAGTTGCCCACCGACGCGCTGGACCGCGCACGGGTTGCCCGCGCGATGGGCGCAGAAGGCTGGGATGGCCTCGCCGGGCAGATCGCCATGCAACGAAGCGTTGTGGAGCGATGGTTTCGGGAGATGGCGCTCGACAGCGCGCGCGGTGCGCCAAGCGTCTCGGCCGAGCCCTCGTGGGCGACCGCCTGGGAAAGCGGTGATTTCAGCGACGTGCTTGACGAGTATCGCCTCGGTGAGGCCTCCGAGCTCGTTGCAACGCTCACTGCCTTGAGCCAGAGCTCGCTGTATCGACGCATGGACGAGCTCTCGCGCCGGCGCCTGGCTGCCGTGATCTCGCGCATCGCGACCCTGCTTGCCGAGGCCGACGAGCCTGCCGCATTGCTAAATCGTGTGCTGCCTGTGCTGCAGGCCATAGGCCGCCGGAGTGCTTATCTGGCATTGCTAATGGAGAATCCGGCCGCGCTCGAGCGCCTCATGACTCTGGCACGACACAGCGAGTTCCTGGTCAAGCAGGTGGCCGCCCATCCGATGCTGCTCGACGAGCTCCTCGATCCGCGAGTCCTCGAGACCCCGCCGAGCCGCGCCGAGCTCGAGCAGATGCTCGAGGACGCGATGCGCGGTGCGCCCGCCGACGACGTCGAGTTACGGCTGGATCATCTGCGCCAGTTTCAACGAACGGCGGTCTTTCGAATCGCGATCGCCGACCAGTTCGGTCACCTGCCGCTCATGAAGGTCAGCGATCGTTTGACCGACACCGCCGAAATCGTGCTCGGTTTTTCGCTCGCGATGGCGCGGGAGGAGCTCGCGCAGAAATACGGTAAACCAATGTGCGGACCGCCGCAGGCGCGCCGCGAAGCCGGCTTCATCATCGTCGCCTACGGTAAGCTTGGCGGCCTTGAGCTCGGTTACGGTTCGGATCTGGATATTGTGTTCCTGCACGATTCGAGCGGTCCGGATCAAGAGACCGATGGGACCGCTTCGGTAGACAACACGCGCTTCTTCGTCCGTCTCGCGCAGCGCCTGATTCACTATCTGAGCATTCAGACGAGCTCGGGCAAGCTTTACGAGGTGGATACGCGCTTGCGTCCGAGCGGCCAGTCGGGACTGCTTGTCGCGAGCCTCGAGACTTTCCGCCGCTACCAGAGAGAACAAGCGTGGGTCTGGGAGCATCAGGCCTTATTGCGCAGCCGCTCGGTCGCGGGTCCGGAGGCCACACGGGCAGTTTTCGAGGCCGAGCGGCGCGAGATACTGGCGCATCACGTTGATTGCGGCAAGCTCAGGGATGAGGTTAAGAGAATGCGCGAGCGTATGCGTTCGGAGCTGGCGGAGAGCAAGACAGGAGAGGCCGATCTCAAACAGGACCCCGGCGGCCTGGCTGATATCGAGTTCCTCGTTGATTACTGGATCCTCGATTCCGCGGCCAAGTATCCGGAGCTTACTGAGTTCCCCGACAACATCAGGCAGCTCGAGGCTCTGGATCGGGCCGGACTGGTGCCCGCGGATCGATGCAGGCGTCTGATCGACATCTATATCAAGATTCGGGGCAGGCTTCATGAGCTCGCGCTCGATGACCGCGGCCGGGTCGTCCCCGCGAGCGAGCTCGAGGCCGAGCGGGCGTGGGTCACGGGTGTCTGGAACGAGGTGTTCGCGGACTGAGTGGCAACCGATCGTGTCGTGATGTCCGGTCATGGCCGGCGCTGTCAGTGGTCGAAAGACGCATGAGTGCCGCGGCCGAGTGGTTATAATCGTGGCTTGTGTTTCTGGGAGGCGATGTGGTGCGCGAGCGGACAGGCGAAGTGGATCAGGAGCTTGCGACGGCGAACGCCGAGCGAGTGTATAAGGTCGGGCGTGAGATGCTGCCGCTGCATTGTCCGATGCCGGGGACTTATCTATGGAACTCTCACCCGAAGGTCTACTTACCCATCGAGCAGACCGGGGAGGCCAAATGCCCTTATTGCGGCGCGAGCTACGAGCTAATCTCCGAGCCGGGACAGTGATCGCGGCGCGCCCTCGCGCCGAGACGCCACAAATCTTCTGAGGAGCCCAGTTTCGACATGATTATTGTCACTGGCGGAGCCGGCTTTATCGGCAGCAATCTTGTCCGCGGACTGAATCTTCTCGGCGAGAAGGACATCCTCGTGGTCGATGACCTCAGTGACGGTCACAAGTTCGCTAATCTCGTCGACTGCCACGTCCAAGATTACGAGGACCTAGAGGTGTTTCGTTCACGGCTGCGTGACGGCCTGACGACGCCGCCACGCTGCGTTTTTCACCAAGGTGCCTGCGCCGTGACCACGGAGTGGAACGGTCGGTACATGATGGATATCAATTACGCCTACTCGCGGGAGTTGCTCGATTATTGCCTGGCCGAGCGAGTGCCGCTCATATATGCATCATCGGCGGCTGTCTATGGTGGGGGGCAGCGGTTCGTAGAGGACCCTGCTGCGGAGCGACCGCTCAATGTCTACGGATATTCCAAGCTATTGTTCGATCAGACTGTGAGGCGTCGTCTCGATGAGGCGCAGTCGCAGGTCGTGGGGCTGCGCTACTTCAACGTCTACGGCCCCGGCGAGGCGCACAAGGGCTCGATGGCGAGCGTCGCTTTTCACCTGAACGGCCAGATCAACGATAACGGCGAGGCGTGCCTATTCGAGGGCAGTCACGGCTATGCGGCTGGTGAGCAGCGCCGCGATTTCATCTATGTCGATGATGTGGTCGCCGTCAATCTTTGGTTCTACGCGCACCGAGACCGTTCCGGAATCTTTAACGTCGGGACCGGCAGTGCGGCTACGTTCAATGCGCTGGCCGACGCCGTAATCGGCTGGCATGGTGCGGGAGAGAAACGTTATATCCCGTTTCCGCCGGGTCTCAAGGATGCCTATCAGAGCTTTACGGAGGCCGACATCGGAGCGTTGCGCACGACCGGCTATGCGGCAGAGTTCATGGACGTCTCGGCTGGCATCAAGGCCTATCTCGACCGCTTGGCCGCGGAGCCGCAATAAAATATGCGGGCTAGCCCGCCGAAGAAATTTCTCGTCATCGGCCCGTCCTGGGTCGGAGACATGGTTATGGCGCAGTCGTTATATCGTTTGCTGCGCGAGCGCGAGGCACTCGCTGAGATTGACGTCGTCGCACCGGCCTGGTCACTGCCGATATTAAACCGCATGGAAGAGGTTCGTCGCGCGGTAGAGCTGCCGATCGCCCATGGCCGAGCTGGTCTGGCCAAGCGCTACGCCGTCGGCCGCGCGCTGCGCGCGGAACGTTACTCGCATGCAATCGTGCTGCCGCGGTCGTGGAAGTCGGCGCTCGTGCCGTATTTCGCGCAGGTTCCTATTCGGACCGGATTTCGCGGCGAGTGGCGCCATGGCCTAATTAACGACATGCGCGCATATGATGCGAAGCGGCTGGATCAGACCGTCAAACGGTTTATTGCGTTGGGACTGGATGCCGGCGAGAGCGCGCTGCCGCCGACGCCCGTGCCCCGGCTGCGAATCGACGCCCAAGCGCAAGCGAGCACTTTGGAGCGTCTGGGGCTCCCGCGGGCATCGGACGTCGTGGCGCTGTTGCCGGGAGCCGAGTACGGTTCTGCCAAACAGTGGCCGGCCAACTATTTCGCCGAACTGGCCGCGCGACTAGCGCGTGTCGGCGTCGATGTCTGGATACTCGGCTCGGCGAAGGAGCGGCCTCTCGGAGAGTCGATCCGCGCCGCCGCCGCACACTCCGGTGTCCGTAATCTCTGCGGCGAGACGACTCTGGCGGAGGTCGTGGATTTGCTCGGCGCAACGCGCGTGGCGGTAAGCAATGATTCCGGCCTCATGCACGTCGCCGCGGCAGTTGGGACGTACGTCGTTGCCCTCTATGGGTCTTCCTCTCCGCTTATGACACCACCGCTGACGGACAGAAAGCATGTGTTTCATCTCGACCTGGACTGCAGCCCTTGCTTTCAGCGTGAATGCCCATTGGGGCACCTGCGCTGCCTGCGCGACATATCCGTCGATGAGGTTTGTAGCGTCGCGGGCACCGTGCTCGGCGAGCCGCTGTTTGCGCCCAACCGTGAGGCCGGTCATGAACCTCACGCGTGAAGCTGCGCGGCGCCGTGCGGATGATGCCGAGCTTGTCGGGCGGGCGGTGCTAGACTAGCGCGCTCATGTCTAAGTCCAACCGAGCCTCGTGCACAGCCGAACCCGCAATCAAACGCGTCGGCCACCGCACCGTTTTGTTCGACCGCGCTCTGCTCGACGACGTCTTCAGCGAGTGGTTCGAGCCCAGATATTGGCGCGAACGCGAACGTATCCAAGGCGTGGCGGCTGGCAGAGGCTCTGCAACGTTCGTGGCTGCCGAGCATGAGACATGGGTGCTTCGGCACTATCATCGTGGCGGCTTCATGGCACGGTTTGTCGACGACTATTACATCTGGCACGGACTCAATGGGACCCGGGCGTTTCGCGAGTGGCGCCTGTTGGCCGAGCTTCACGCGCGCGGCCTGCCTGTGCCGAGGCCGATCGCGGCGCGCGTGTGCCGGTATGGCCTGAGCTATACAGCCGATATTCTCACGGCTTATCTCGAAGGCACGCGGTCGGTTGATTCCATGCTGCACGCCGGAGAGTCACTTGGTGATCAATGGCAGGTCATCGGTGGGACCTTGCGCGAGTTTCACGACGACGGTGTGGACCATAGCGATCTCAACGTGCGGAACATACTCATCGATAATGAGGGTCGCGTGTTCCTTATCGACTTCGACAAGGGGCGGTTGCGCGGCCCCGGTGCCTGGAAACAAGGCAACCTGAAGCGCTTGCAGCGCTCGTTGCGAAAGACGGCTCTCGAGACCGGGATACCGTATGACGAGGAAGTCTGGCGCCGGATCGAGGCTGGCTACGAGCGCCGCGCGTACTCGTCCGCGTAGCCGGAAGGCCGTCCTTTGAACTTGCGATAGGTCCAGAGATACTGCTCAGGGGCTCGCCGGATCTGTTTCTCGAGAAGAGCGACGAGACGTCGGGTATCCGCGGCCGAATCGTCCGAGGGGAAGCCAGGCAATGGTGGTAGGATCTCGACGACGTAGCCTGTGTCATCGGCGCGTCGCCGGACGAAGTAAGGTAATACCTCCGCGCCGCTGAGCTTGGCGATCTTGCTCGTGGCCGTATTCGTCAGTGCCGGCTCACCGAAGAATGGCAAGAGCTCGCTTTGACTGCCCGTGTACGTGTGATCCGTCAGATAAGCCACGGCCATATTATTGCGCAAGGCCTTAAGCAGCCCCCGGATGTTGTTCTTGTCAATCTGCTGCTTCGCGAACCGGCTGCGCCCCTGCAGAATCATCGTATCGAACATCGCGTCACGCTGCGGGCGGTACATGCAGCCGCAGTGGTTGCAGATGTCCTCCAGAATCGCACCGCCGACCTCCAAGCAGGTGAAATGTGCCATGTAGAGAATCGTGCCTTTGGCGCGTGCAGCGGCGGCGTCGAGATGCTCTTTTCCCTCGACGGTCACGAGTGCCCTGAGCTTGGAGATTGGCGCGTACCAGCCCAGCGCCATCTCGCTCAGCGAGGCGCCATAAGCTTCGAAATGCTTGACGAGCAGAGCGCGGCGCTCGGCATCGTCGAGCTCCGGAAAGCAGATCGCGAGATTGCGCTCCGCTGCTTGGCGTTGCCTGCGGAGCAGCGGCATGAGGAACCGACCAACGCGCTTGCCGATGCGTATCTGCCAGGAGAAGGGCAGGCGCGCCAATAGCTGCAGCCAGCACCAGACCAGCCAGACAGGCCAGTAACGCGGTTTCCAGAACCGTCGCAGCGAATACTCAGACGGCTGAGAACGCATTGCGTGCGTGTCCTACCGTCCTGCCGATCATGATGCCGGAGCGCCATAAATATCCGGATAGGGTTCAGGCCGCCCCTTGAAGCGTTGGTGCATCCAGAAATACTGGTCAGGGCAGCCGCGGATATAGTCCGCGAGCAGGTGCATCAGGCGTGTCGTATCGGCAACGAGATCATCGGTAGGAAAATTTTCCAATGGTTCGCCGATATCGATGATATAGCCTGAGTTGTCTTCGCGCCTGCGACAGAAGAAGGGCAGCACTGTAGCACCGGTAATAGCAGCTATCCGACTAGTTGCCGTATTAGTCATGGCAGGTTCGCCGAAGAATGGCACGAGCGCGCTATTTTTTCTCCGGTAACTTTGATCGGGGGCATACCAGACGACGGCATTTTCCCTGAGCGCCCTGACCATCGCTCTAACGCTGTCCTTTGGAAAAAGCTCATCGACGTTGCGGCTACGTCCTCTGTACATTAGAACATTCCACATCTTATTACGCTGTTCGCGATACATGCCGCACAATCTTGGGCATAACGGCCGCAGAGCCGCAAAGGGAAACTCGAGCGTCGTAAAGTGTGCGGAGAAAAGTATGACTCCCTTACCTCTGCTCAGTGCAGATTGCAGATGTTCGGCGCCGTTGATTGTTGTAACCTGGCGCATGATCGCCTCGGAGCCGAACCAGGCCATGGACATCTCCGTCACGGCCATACCCATAGATTCAAAGTGCTTAAGGCGCAGCTGCTTGCGGGCCTGAGCGGAGAGCTCTGGAAAACAGACCGCGAGATTGCGGTCTGCAATGCGGCGCTTTGGAAATAGCATGACATTCGTGCAACGGCCGAGAACCCGACCGAGCGCGAGCTGCCACGAGAGCGGCAGCAGCACGATAGAGCGCATATACCCGTAGACTAGCCACGTCAGCCAGTACCTCGGGGTCAAGAAATGAAGCAGGGAAGGTCTTTCGGCAGGCATCGTAGATCGCGGCGGAACGGCGTGTGGCTTGGATCGACGCTGGAAATTTTAGCAGCTGGCTGGTGTCAAAGGATACACGCAGCCGCGGCGTGGCAATTGTGTGGTAACGGGCCGCGAGAATGATGGTGTTGGCAATCGGGGTCTTGAAGTAAGCGCATGGAGCCCCGATCTCAGTCAGGCAGTTGAGATTGAGCTAGCGGAGTAGACATGAAAAGAATTCTGTTGTTTCTGGGCACGAATATCGCGGTACTGGTGGTATTGTCGGTCGTCCTGAGGCTGCTGGGAATCGATTCCTTGCTTGCAGAACAGGGCACGCAGCTCAATCTGCAGGCGCTTTTGATTTTCTCCGCGGTCGTGGGTTTTTCCGGCTCATTTATCTCTCTGGCAATCTCCAAATGGTCGGCAAAGCGACTCACGGGCGCCCGAGTCATCGACACGCCGCGTAGCGCGGTCGAGAGCTGGCTGCTGAACACCGTGCAGCGACAGGCAAAGCTTGCTGGAATCGACACGCCCGAAGTCGCCGTCTACGAGTCGCCCGACATCAATGCGTTCGCGACGGGTGCACGCCGCAACAGCGCGCTCGTCGCGGTGAGCACAGGACTTTTACAGCGGCTTGACAAGGATGAGGTCGAGGCAGTCCTGGGCCATGAGATCAGCCATGTCGCGAACGGCGATATGGTGACGCTCGCCTTGATTCAAGGTGTTGTGAATACCTTCGTCGTGTTTCTGTCCAGGGTCGTCGGTTTTGTCGTCGACCGGTTGATCTTTCGGACCGAGCGCGGATATGGGCCAGGCTTCTTCATCGCGAGCATCGTGGCACAGATCGTGCTCGGTATTCTGGCTTCGATGATCGTAATGTGGTTCTCCAGACAGCGCGAGTTCCGCGCGGATTTCGGCGGTGCGAAGTTGGCCGGCAAGGACAAGATGATCCAGGCCCTGGAGAAGCTACGCCGCACACACGAGCCGTCACAGCTACCCGAGTCGATGCAGGCGTTCGGGATATCTTCCGGTCGCCCGACCGGACTGCGGCAGCTGTTTATGTCCCATCCACCGCTGGAGCAGCGCATCGCCGCGCTGCAGAGGGTCTAGCGCTCAGAGCAGAGTCCTCCCCTGCGCCGGGTTGGGGGCTGCTGCGGCAGCCGCAGTCGGCCTGAAACGCGCAGCCGACCTTTGCGGGTCCGCCGCCGCATTGGCTCTGCGTAGCGTGAATTTGCGGGCTGGCGCATTGATCTTTCTCGAGGAGCTGATTTAGAGTTATCACCCTATGAGGTGGAATCAGCTGGTCGGCTCGGCGTTGCTGCTCTCGATCGTCACGGTTGGGACTGCGGCCGGAGACACATTAAGTCCGCATTATGAGCGGGCCGATACCCTGCTGATCGTGAAATCAGAGCGCAAGCTCTATTTGCTCAAGGAAGGCGAGGTTCTGCGTGATTTCGACGTGGCACTCGGGCTCATGCCTGAGGGTCCCAAGCAGCGCGAGGGCGATTTCCGCACGCCGGAAGGCCGCTATTTCCTCGAGGCAAAGAATCCAAACAGTGACTACTTCCTGTCGGTGAAAATCTCCTACCCGAATGGAAAGGATCTCGAACGGGCGCGGACCCAAGGTTTGAATCCTGGCGGGCAGATCATGATTCACGGTCAGCCGAACGAGCCCAAATACAGCGAGACCCGCTACCAGGGGCTCGATTGGACCGATGGCTGCGTCGCCGTCTCCAACTCGGATATGGTCGACATATGGCTCATGACGACAGAAGGGACGCCGATCGAGATTAGACCCTGAGCGTCGAGTGCCGCTGTTGCGGCGCACGGGCCTGAGCCTTCCCCATTACGTAAAACAGACTCTAAGATTTTGTTTTATATGTGTTTTTATGTAACTTGATTGTGACTTAGTTCCTGGAGAAGAGGCTGCTCGCCGTTGATACTTATGTTCCGAGCCTTAGTGCATTTCGGAAACAACATGAGCAACGGAAAAGACCATCGTTTTCGCCCGCCGCTTTACAACGGCGGTCTGAATAGCGACGAGGCACCGGCTAAGGGCGCGAAGCCCCAAAGCTCGGCACCGAGTGAGCAGCAGGGCTGGGAGGCGTACCGCAAGTGGCTTTCCCGCGTGAGCATGCAGCCTGCGCGGCGCGGTACAAGAGATGTCTCAGTTTACAGCTGGCGCGGCTACAACAACTGGGCCGACAAGATCAGACAGAACTGGGAGCCCGACGAATCCTGAACACCCTATAGCGCGTCGTGCATCACCACGCCGGCGCGCTCGTCATGCAGCGTCGGCTGGTTCGCGCCGAGCCAGCGCATCAAATTATCCCAAGCATCGATATCCTGACGGACCTGCCACTTCGGTAGCTCGTATAAGCCCAGCCCGGATTCCGAGCAGCGCACATAATTCTGCGAGTCCCTGAGTGTCGCGATTAGCGGAATGTCGAGACTGCCCAGAAAACGCATCAATGTGTGCGAAACGAGCGTGTTGCTGCGTACCCGGTTTGCCACGATCCCAAGGCGCTCATCGGCTCGCCGAATTTTCGCGACCAGCAGCAAATCCGCGATGCACTTGGCTGCCGCATGAATATCGATGTCCGAGGGCATGACCGGAACAAGAATCGCGTCGGCGCCGCGTGTTATCTCCGGAAGGTCATGGGACTCCAGTGCGGCAGGCGTATCGATGATCAGCGGTTCGCAGTTGTCGGGCACGCGAAGCCGCCAGCTCCGAGTCACGGTAGCGGATCGCTCGAAGCCTGCGATACCGTGAACAGCGGGATGATCATTCGGCCGCTTCTTGAGCCAGCGCATGCTCGATCCCTGCGGATCTAGATCCATGAGCGCAGGCTGGTATCCCGCGACAGCGAAGTTTGCCGCAAGGTTGGTTGCCAGCGTGGTCTTTCCAGAACCACCCTTCGGGTTCAATACGATGATTCGCTTCATTAGGCAGGTGCCGCCCAACACGTTAAGTCAGGAAGCTACTATACCGAATCATGGTTGTCCTCAACGAGATCTGCCTTCTGAGTGTTCGGTCACGGCGCCCGTCGCATGGCTTCGATAGAGTTCCCGATAGGGCTTCTCGTGGAACCACGGAAGCTACACGCAAGGCCGATATGGAAATCATTCTGCAGTGGCTAGACGACTTGGATGACAGCGTATTCGCGGTGGTCCCGGCAGTCGAGCGCCTGCGCCGGCCGTGCCTGCAGATTGGCCTCGCCGCCGCGTGCGGTCTCGTCGTCGTGAGCTTCGCCGAGGTGCTGCCCGGGCTGGCCCCGGCGCTCGTCTGGGTAGCGCTCGGCAGTGTGCTGCTGTGGGTCATCGGAGTCACGATCTGCGAGCTGCCTCGGCTTGCCGGCGCTGCTGTGCACCGAGCGGCCAGCCCTAACGCTTGAAATTCTGGCATCTCTCCCCAATCTAAGCTGGGATCCATCGCGACCCGGGTAAAGAGATGACCGTTCAGAATCAGGCGACGACCTTCAGTTTTCAGGCGGAGATCAAACAGCTGCTGCGCCTCATGGTGCACTCTCTCTACAGCAATAGAGAGATTTTCCTGCGCGAACTTATCTCCAATGCCTCGGACGCCAACGACAAGCTGCGTTTTGAAGCCTTGGCGACTCCTGATCTGCTGGAGGATCGGCCCGAGCTGGAGATTCGAGTCATGCTCGATTCCGAGGCCGGCACCCTGAGCGTGACCGACAGCGGCATCGGGATGAGCGCCGACGATATCGTCGCCCAGCTTGGCACGATTGCGCATTCCGGCACGGCTCAGTTTCTCGACAAGCTCACCGGAGAGGCGCGCCACGATGCTCAGCTAATCGGTCAATTTGGGGTCGGCTTCTATTCGGCCTTTGTCGTCGCTGATGAGGTCGAAGTCGAGAGTCGCCGTGCCGGGTTCGCCGCTGGCGACGGCGTCCGATGGGTGTCTGACGGTCAGGGCGAGTACACCGTCGAGCAGATCGATAAGCCAGACCGCGGCACTCGGGTGACGCTAAAGCTCAAGGACGATGCCAGGGAGTTCCTCGATACGCTGATGATCAGGCAGCTAATCCACAAGTATTCCGATCACATCGCTTTCCCTGTGCGGTTGAGCGAGTCTGGCGATTTTACGGCGCCCGCCGAGGCGGTCAACGACGGTAAGGCGTTGTGGACGCGGCCGCGCACCGAGATCAGCGACGAGGAATACATCGAGTTCTACAAGCATACGGCGCATGACTTCACCGCGCCGCTGATCTGGAGTCACAACCGCGTCGAGGGCAAGCGTGAATACACGAGCCTGCTGTACGTGCCGTCCGCCGCGCCTTTCGATCTCTGGAACCGCGAAGCACCGAGAGGCGTAAAGCTTTACGTGCAGCGAGTATTCATCAGTGACGAGGCGACCCAGTTCCTGCCGCTGTTTCTTCGCTTCATACGCGGCATAGTCGATGCTGACGACCTCTCCTTGAACGTGTCCCGAGAGTTGCTGCAGCAGGATCCTAACGTTGCCGCAATCAAGAGCGCGCTTACGAAGCGAGTCCTTGAGATGCTCGACAAGCTCGCTCAGGAAGAGCCCGAAAAGTACGTGACGTTCTGGAAGGAGTTCGGCACAGTGCTCAAGGAAGGCTTGGCCGAGGATACGGCGAATCGCGAGAAGATTGCAGGCTTGATGCGCTTCAATAGCACTCGCTCGGACGGTTTTGCGCAGGACCGGAGTCTCAGAGAGTACCTCGATTCGGCGCCTTCCGAGCAGAGTGAGATCTACTTCCTGATCGGCGAGTCGCCTGCTGCCGCTCGCGGCAGCCCGCATCTCGAAGCGCTGCGAGACCGAGGTGCCGAGGTGCTGCTCCTCTCCGACCGCATCGACGAGTGGGTCATGCAGTACCTGCGCGAGTTTTCAGGCAAGCAGTTCAAGGACGTCGCGCGCGGCAGCCCGGGGCCATCATCCGGAGTGGAAGCCGACGCCGCTGGGAGTGAGACGAAAGAGCAGCGGCAGCTACTCAAGCGCGTCAAGCGCGTGCTGCGCGACGCTGTCGATGAGGTGCGCATCAGCAACCGGCTCAAAGAATCACCGGCGTGTCTCGTGTTCAACGAGGACGAATTAGGCTTTCAGATGCGCGAGCTGCTCAAAGCGTCCGGTCATGAAGCGCCGACGACAGCGCCGTCACTGGAACTCAACGAAGCGCACGCGCTGGTTGCGCGGCTTGCCGCCGAGAAGCAGGAGCCGCAGTTTGAGGCACTCTCGCGCCTGATATTCGAGCAGGCGCTGCTGCTAGAGGGTCAGCAGCTCGAGGACCCGGCCGCGTTCGTCCGGCGCGTTAACGAGCTGTTGACCGATCCGGATACCGGCGCGGCTCAGGACACCGCGTGACGCGTCAGCAAGTGCGCAGGAACGAGCCATCGCTCTAGCGCCTCGAAGCCGAGCTCGACGGCAATCGCGAGCAAAGCAGCGGGGACCGCGCCCTGCAGTATCAGGTTCGTGTCATTGAGCGCGAGGCCCGTAACGATAGGCTCCCCGAGGCCGCCCGCGCCGATAAACGCCGCGAGCGTGGCCGTGCCGATGCTGACCACGGCGGCGATGCGAATTCCAGCCAGCACGTGGGGCAGCGCAAGCGGCAGGTATATCGTACGCAGGCGCTGCATCTGTGTAAGCCCGAGCGCAACGGCGACGCGCCGCAATAGCGGGTCAATCGTGATGAGCGCTGTGATCGTGTTACGGGCGATCGGTAGCAGAGAATACAGAAACAGCGCGATGATGGCGGGCACCTGGCCCACGCCCGCGATCGGAATCAGCAGGGCCAGCAACGCAATGGACGGCACGGTCTGCAGCAGTCCGGTCGAGTACAGCACTACCTTGGAAACCGCGTGGGAGCGATAAACTGTCAGCGCAAGCCCCAAGCCGATCACGGTAGCCGCCAGGACCGCAATGCTCGCGAGCTTGAGATGTATCAAGGTATTTCTCAGCAGGCTCGACGATAAAGCGTTTCCCGGTCGAGGTCTGGGGTCGGCGAGTCCCTGCTCGGCAAGGAACTCGGCCGCGACATCGGCGAAAGTCCGGCCGGACATGACGACCTCGGCGTTCAGAGCACGCATCGAGGCGTCGTCGAGCCTTCCGGCGAGTCCGCTCAGCATCGTCTTGATGGCCGGATCCAGGCTCGCGCGCACGAGTGGGACGGCCAGGTACTCGGGGAAAAACGCTCTGTCGTCCTCGAGTATCCGCAGGCCATACCGGAGCAAGTCGCCGTCGGTGGAGTATGCGTCGGTGATGTCGATTTCGCGCTCGAGCAGAGCCTGGTAGGCCAGGCCATGCTCGATGCCGGAGCTGTCCTGCGGCAGCGCATAGACGCGTTTGAGTCCGGGCCAGCCGTCGGCTCGGCCGCGAAACTCGTGGCTGAACCCCAGCCGCAAATCCGGGTGCTGCTGCAAGTCCGAGATCCGGACCAGGCCGAGGTCGCGCGCAAGCTCGGGGGTCACTGCGATGGCGTACGTGTTGTTGAAGCCGAATGGTTGCAGCGGCTCTAGTCCGAGCGGTGCGAGCGCCTCGGCGAGCGCTGCGGGCTCGAGTTGCGTGTCGAGCTCGAGGATCGCCTGCGCGATCGTTCCGCTGTACTCCGCGTACAGATCGATTTCGCTGGCTCGCAGCGCTTCGAAGGCCACGAGCGTCCCTGCGAACCCGAATTTCCGCACGACCGGCACGCCTTGTGATTCGATGACCTGGGCCATGATCTCGGCGAGCACGTAACCTTCGGTGAAGTTCTTGCTGCCGACGACAACTGGCGCCTGTTGTGCAGCGAGACGGCCGGCGAAGCCCAGCATCACGGCAGCGGCGAGAAGCAAGCTAGGCCGCATGGTCTTGGCGAAGCAGCTCGCGGACATGGCCGCTGGCGGGGGCGGCGAGCACCTCAGCAACGCTGCCCCGCTGCTCCATAGACCCGTCCCGAAGCACGACAATGTCTGCCGCCACACTCAGTGCCTCGTGGACATCGTGCGTGACCAGCAGCACGGTCGTCGGCTCGGCTTCCATAAGCAATGCAAACCGCAGGTGAATCTCCCGCTTCGTCAGCCCGTCGACACCGGAGAATGGCTCATCCAGCAGCAGGATCTCCGGACGGAGAAACATTGCGCGGCAAATCCCGGCGCGCTGTTGCTGGCCCCCGGACAGCTGGTGCGGATAACGACTGCCGAGGTCGGGATCGAGCTGCATGAGCGCCATGAGCTGAGTTGTCCGGCGCCCGATGCGGGCCTGGTCCCAGTCCTCGATCTCGCCCATGAGACTGATATTGCGCGCCACGCTCAGATGCGGGAACAGCGCAGTGCCCTGCACGGCATAGCCGACCCGCCGGCGTAAGCGATGCAGGTCTGTTGCTGGCAGCGGGTTGCCGAAGACTTTGACCCGGCCCTGCTCGGGCCGGATCAGGCCGTTGATGAGCTGCAGCAGGGTGGATTTGCCGCTACCGCTTGCTCCCACGATCGCCGTGATGAGTCCGGTTCCGAAGCTCACGTTGAGGCCCTGTAGTACCGCGACCTCGCCGAAACGCTTCGTGATCCCATCAAGCTCTATAATCGGGCTCATTGCGACCTTAAGATAACATCGACGGGAGCGGCGAGTGCGCCTGTCGCCGCCGCGAACCGATCAGGAGTCAGACCAATGACGGATGAGCAAGACACCAAAACGCCGGACCTGCGCGAGCGACTGACGCCGGAGCAGTATCGCGTAACGCAGGAGGCCGCGACGGAGAGACCGTTCACTGGCCGCTACTATCAGCACGACGGTAAGGGTACCTATCGTTGCGTATGCTGTGGCAACGCGCTGTTCGCGTCGGGCACCAAGTTCGAGTCGGGCTCCGGTTGGCCGAGCTTCTGGGCCCCGGCCACGCTGCAAGCTCTGGCGAGCCGAAAGGACTCGAGTCTCGGTCACGTGCGTGAAGAGGTGCTGTGCGCGGAGTGCAATGCGCACCTCGGTCATGTATTCCCGGATGGCCCGGAGCCGACCGGACAACGTTTTTGCATCAACTCCGCAGCGCTGGACTTCGAAGGTGAAGACTAGCGAAGCAATGCAAAGCGACGAATCGAATCTGCCGCATACGGATAGCGTGGCGCTGCGTTTTCTCGGCGCTCTGGGTGTTGCGCTCTGCGTCGTGCTGGCGATGCTCTGGTTTGGCCTCGAGCTAAGCGGATTCGCCGATCGCGAGCCTGGTCGAGGGCTCGAGGCTCACGAGGTAAGTCTGCTCAGCGACGCCGAGCGGTGGAATCTTCGCGATCTGCTCGGTGAGGTTCGCTCCGGTCTCCCGGCGATGCCGGTTTCGCCTGATGGCGTCGAGCGACTGGATCAGACCGGAGAGCAACGCGGTATCGTTCAGCTCGACGTGCGTGTCGATGCCGCCGGTCATGTCGCTGACGTGCGGGTGATAGCGGCGTCTCCGGCCGGCATCTACGAGACACAGGCTATCGCCGAGATCGAGGGCCGCCGTTACGCGCCCGAGATGGTTGATGGCCGGGCGATCCCGAGCCGGCACCTCGAGCTCGTCGACTTCACGATCCGGCCGGTGCCCGGCCGTGCCGCCGAGGGCGAATAGCTCGTGCGCTTGATACTGGTTCTGATGTGTTTCGATGTCCTCGATGGCGGCACCGACGCGATCCGCGCCGCTGTAGCAGTCGTCCGCGAGAGGTGCTAGACAGTGTCCGCAGCACCCGCCCCAGTCAAAGAAGAGCTGGCGATCGCCGGTCCCGTGGGTGCCCTCGAAGCGCTGCTCGAGACACCGGCGTCCCTCGCGCCGAAGGCCTTGGCGCTCATTTGCCATCCGCATCCGCTCCACGGCGGCACCATGACGAATAAGGTCGTCTACACGCTTGCGCGTGCTTTCGTGGCGCTCGGCGTAGCCGCGCTGCGATTCAATTTTCGCGGAGTAGGCGCTTCGCAGGGATCCCACGACGCCGGCGTCGGCGAGCTCGAGGATGCGATCGCCGCGGCTACTTGGTTACGTGGCCGATGGCCGGGCTCCGCGCTCTATCTGGGCGGATTCTCGTTCGGCGCCGCGGTCGCCGTGCGCGCGGCCGAGACGATTCAACCGGACGGGCTCGTGACTGTCGCTCTGCCATTCGAGCGACTCCGAGCCGACGAGGATCCGCCGGATGTGCCGTGGCTGTTGCTGCACGGCTCCGAGGACGAGCTTATTAATCTCGATGCGCTCATCGATTGGCTCAATGGGCAGCCGCCCGGCCCAGAGCTCGAGCTTATCGCCGAAGCCGATCACTTCTTTCACGGCAAGCTCCCTGAGCTCAGGGAGGGGGTTGAGGTTTTTTTCCGCCCGCTGATCGCGGCGGCCGCGGCGCGTTGAGCGGGGTTAGGTTCGAGGAAATGCTGTGCTAAAGAGTCTACGCGATCTGTTGAGCCGGTCGCTCAGCGCTACCGATGCGAAGCATCCCGAAGATCGTGAGCACACATTGAGGCTCGCTACCGCGACGCTCCTCGTGGAGATCGTGCGCGCCGATTACGAAGAGAACCTTACCGAGAACGAAATGGTTTTCGCCGAGCTCATGCGACGCTTCGGACTGACCGAGGATGAGGCCTTGCTGCTCGTAAAAAAAGCCGAACAGGAAGCCGATCAATCGGTGACGCTGCAGAGCTTTACCCGTCTGCTGCATGAGCACTTGAGCCTAGGGGAGAAGCACGCGGTGATAGAGATGCTCTGGCGTGTCGCATTGGCTGACGATCACCTCGATAAGCACGAGGACTATCTCGTGCGGAAACTCGCCGACCTGCTCTATGTCTCGCATGGCGACCTCATCCGCATTCGCAATGTAGTCATGGGCAGCTAAGGCCGCGCCTTTAGCGCGCGCAGACTCAGTTCGTGAAATACTGTTTCATGTAGCGAACTGAGAATCGACTTGGCTCGTTCATCGGCGTCACGTCGATTGTGAAGATCAGCGTCTCTTCATTGGCCACGCCGAACTCTGCGATGTAATACACCGCCGCCTCTTCGCGAATCTCCCGCAGCTCGAGTTCCCTGAGCTGGCCGGTCAGATTAACGGCCGAGGCGAAGATGCTCCCAGGCACCGATGTGCCCGTAGAGTTCTGCGCTTTCTTGATGATGCTGACATTGAGCATGCCGCGATTGCTGCTTCTGATGATTCCGTATTGCCTTGCGACTTCCGGAGTTAGCTGCTCGGTAGAGATTGCGTTGAAATGCACGACGTAGTCTCCGAAGTCGCGGAAACTCTCAGTAGCACGCAGCGGGGGCTCGCGATTGCTTACGCGCGGCTCGACGGGTTGGCCGCAGGCCGCGACAAACACCACAGCGACAGCCGATAGCGCGCGCAGATACACCTTCATGGCCGTCTTCCGTTGTTGCCAGCAGGGCTCCACGATTGAAGTCTCGATCAGCATACGGTAACGCCGTCGCCCTCGCGTGCGTTGGGCTTCAGGATAACGCGTATGCTCAGTTTTGCGGCGCTCGGCACACGCTTCGCCATCAGCGCAGGAAAGGCGGTAGCGGCAGGCCGACTCGCACGGCCGCGATGAGGATCACGACGATGAGCGGAGCGAGATCGAAGCCCCCGATTGGTGGCAGGAAGCGCCGCACGGGTCTGAGCAGCGGCTCGTTGAGGTCCATGAGAATTCTGCCGATCGGGCTGTACCCGGCGGGCGAGACCCAGCTCATGATCACATAGATGAATATGCTGACGACGTAGAGCCAGAGCAGCGCGTTGATCAGCCGCAGCAACACAAAGAACACGAACGTGGGGGCTGGCAAGCTGACGTTCACGAGTGCGACTAAGGCCCAGGTGAGCAGGGCTTCGAGCGCGACGAGAATTACCAAGGTCGGCAGGTCGATGCTGCCGGCCGATGGGATGACGCGCCGCGCCGGCACCACGAGCGGATTCGTCGCCTTGACGACGAACTGAGCGAGGGGATTGTAGAAGTCCGCGCGGACCCACTGCATCACGAATCTCAATAGAAACGTCAGCAGATACAGGTCACCCAGCGTACGTGTCAGGAATATCAGTGAATTGCGCATTTCGGTTAACGCCCGGTCAATCGCCGATGCGAAAGATAGCACGCCACAGGGTTCACCTCGCAGCTAATGGGTCAGCTGCGTGCGCCGAAAATGGCTGTGCCGATGCGGACCATCGTGCTGCCGCTCTGCACGGCGATCTCCAGATCAGCGGACATTCCCATAGATAATGTGTCGAGCTCGAAGCCGCGCTGCATGAGTTGCTCCTTAAGGTGCCGTAGGCCGCCGAACAGCTTGCGCACCGTTACTAGATCGGCGTCCGCAGGTGGAATCGTCATGAGTCCGCGCAGCCGCAAGCGGGGCAGCAAGCGCAGCTGGGTCGCGAGCGTCGCCAGCTCGCTCGCGGGTATGCCGCTCTTTTGGGGTTCTTCGGCGAGATTGACTTGTATACAGATATTCAGCGGCGCCGCGTAATGGGGCCGTTGATCGCTGAGCCGTTGTGCGATCTTGAGCCGGTCGACCGTATGAACCCAATCGAAGTAACGGGCAATATCCTTGGTCTTGTTGCCTTGGACATGACCGATGAAGTGCCAGCGCACACCGGTAAGATCGAGAGTTTCGATCTTACCGATGGCTTCCTGCACGAAGTTCTCGCCGAAGTCGCGTTGGCCCGATTCGTAAGCGGCGATGATCGCCGCGGTGGGCTGTTTCTTGCTGACCGCGACGATCGTGATGCTGTCGGCGTCGCGGCCTGCAACGGAGGCGGCATTTGCGACGCGCTCGCGAACCTTAGTGAGATGGTCCGTGATTTGAGTCACGCTTTGGCCTCGGGTGATGGCTATACTATCCACATTATGCCAAGCTCCGATGTTGGAGCGCGGTGTAGAGATCTAGAGGGAGCCTTATGGCCGCCGTAGACATCGCTCAGTTACTCGCTTTTGCCGTCAAGAACAATGCATCTGATTTGCATCTGTCTGCCGGTGTCCCGCCGATAATTCGCGTCGACGGTGATGTCAAACGAATCAATATGCCAGCGCTGAAGCACAAGGAAGTGCACAGTATGGTGTATGACATCATGAACGACAAACAGCGCAAGGACTTCGAAGAGTTTCTCGAGACCGATTTCTCATTCGAGATTCCAAAGCTCGCTCGCTTTCGAGTTAATGCGTTCAATCAGAATCGGGGCTGCGCCGCGGTATTCAGAACGATTCCCTCGGAGATACTGACGCTCGATGACCTCGGCGCGCCGCGCATCTTCAAGGACGTCGCCATGCATCCTAGAGGTCTGGTGCTCGTTACGGGTCCGACCGGCTCCGGTAAGTCGACGACGCTTGCCGCGATGGTCGACTACGTGAATGACAACAAGCCCGATCACATCATCACGATCGAAGATCCGATCGAGTTCGTGCATGAAAGCAAAAAGTCGCTGATTAATCAGCGCGAGGTTCATCGCGACACGCTGAGCTTCAGCGCGGCACTGCGATCGGCCTTGCGCGAGGATCCGGATGTTGTTCTCGTCGGCGAAATGCGCGATCTGGAGACTATACGGCTTGCGCTGACCGCGGCCGAGACGGGTCATTTGGTTTTCGGTACATTGCATACCAGCTCAGCGGCCAAAACGATCGACCGCATCGTCGACGTGTTTCCCGCGGCCGAGAAGGACATGGTCCGCAGCATGCTCTCGGAGTCGCTGCGCGCCGTCATTTCGCAGACGCTACTCAAGCGCACCGGCGGCGGGCGTGTTGCCGCTCACGAGATCATGATCGGTTCGCCGGCAATACGGAACCTGATTAGAGAAGGCAAGATCGCGCAGATGTACTCGGCAATCCAAACCGGTCAGTCGCTGGGTATGCAGACTCTCGACCAGAACCTGCAGGAGCTCATGAGTAAGGGCCTGATCACTAAGGAAGAGGCCCGGTTCAAGGCTGTGAACAAGGAAAACTTCTAGCAGAGCGAATCCGCGCAGAGGAGCGCGTCGATATGGAACGGGACCAAGCAGTAAGGCTGACCCAAAATTTGTTGAAGAAGATGGTCGAGCAAAAAGGCTCGGATCTCTTCATTACGGCTGGATTCCCGCCCGCCATTAAGGTCGATGGCGCGATCAAGCCGTATGCAGACCGACCGCTGACGCCTGAGCAGAGCTCACTGATCGTGCGGTCGATCATGAACGATCGCCAGGCCAAGGAGTTCGACGCCACGAAGGAGGCGAACTTCGCGATCGCACCGCAGGGCATTGGCCGATTCCGCGTCAGCGCCTTCGTTGCCCAGGGAAACGTCGGCGCCGTGCTGCGAACGATCGTAACCAAGATCCCAACGTTCGAGGACTTGGAGCTGCCAGAGCAGCTCAAGGACGTCGCGATGACCAAGCGCGGGCTCTGCCTCGTGGTTGGCGGCACGGGATCCGGTAAATCAACGACATTGGCGGCGATGATCGGCTACCGCAACGAGAACACCCAAGGGCACATCATTACGATCGAAGATCCGGTCGAGTATATGCATCCCCATGCGGGCTGCGTGGTAACGCATCGGGAAGTGGGTGTGGATACGCAGAACTGGCACAACGCTCTCAAAAACACTCTGCGGCAGGCTCCGGATGTGATCATGATCGGCGAGATACGCGATCAGGAAACCATGCAGTATGGCATCCAGTTCGCGGAAACGGGCCATCTGTGCGTAGCGACCTTGCATGCCAACAGCGCTAACCAGGCGCTCGACCGCATCATTAATTTTTTCCCCGAGGAGCGGCGGCACCAGCTGCTCATGGATCTCTCGCTAAATGTTACGGCCATGATCTCGCAGCGGCTAATTCCGCGTGAGAACGGCATGGGCCGCGTTGCTGCGATGGAGATCATGCTAGCCTCGCCGCTGATCAGCGATTTGATCTTCCGTGGCGAGGTTGCGCAGATCAAAGACATCATGGCCAAGTCGAACCGTCTTGGCATGCAGACCTTCGACCAGGCGCTGTTCAAGCTCTACGAAGACGGCGTGATCTCCTACGAGGAAGCTCTGCGCAATGCCGATTCCAAGAACGAGATCCGACTCAAGATCAAGCTCGAGAGCAAGCGTGAGGCGAGCTCGAGCAAAGAGCAAGATCAGAGTCTCGTGCTGATGGAAGAGGACGGTCGCGGGGCCGTTAGGTTCTAACTGCGACACTCCACCCGCTGATTCGGCTCTATGAACGTTAAGCCGCTATTCAAACTTATGGTCGACAAGAGTGCGTCGGACCTATTCTTCACGACCTATGCTCCGGTAATGATCAAGATTGATGGGAAGATCCTGCCCGTCAACAAAATGGAGCTCACGCCAAAGATGGTCCGTCAGGCGGCGCTCGAGCTCATGAACGAGGGCCAGCTGGAGGAGTTCACGCGCAATCTTGAGATCGACTTCGCTGTCTCGGAGCCCGGACTCGGCCGTTTCCGCGTTAACATTTTCCATCAGCGCGGCAACGTCGCGATGGTGTTGCGCTATGTGACTCCGAATCTCCCGACGCTCGAGGATCTGGGCATGCCGGATGGCCTCAAAGACCTCGTGATGCTGCGCCGCGGCCTTGTGCTTATGGTTGGGGCGGCAGGCTCGGGAAAATCGACGACGATAGCTGCAATGATCAACTACCGAAACGAGAACTCGGCGTCGCATATCGTGACCATAGAAGATCCAATCGAGTTTCTGCATAGCAACAAGAAATCCATAATCAATCAGCGTGAGATAGGGCTCGACACGCTGTCATACTCGCGGGCCTTGCGCAGCGCGCTGCGGGAGGCGCCCGACGTTATTCTGATCGGCGAGATCCGCGACCGGGAAACGATGCAGGCCGCGATAGACCTTGCAGGCACCGGGCACCTGGCGATCGCCACGCTGCATGCCAACAATGCGCCCGAGACGCTCGATCGAATTATTAACATGTTCCCGAACGAGCAGCATGCGCAGATCTTCATGGACCTGGGCCAGTATATCCGCGCAATCATTTCTCAGCGTCTCGTCAGAAGCAAGGAAGGTAAGCGCGTTGCAGCGGTCGAGCTCATGCTGAACACTGCGCATATCAGCGAGCTCATTCACAAGGGCGATATCAGCAGCGTCAAAGAAGCTTTCAAGCAGACCAATGAGCCCGGCATGCAGGACTTCGATGCTGCACTGTTGCACCTCTATAGCAGCGGTCAGGTCAGCATGGAGGAGGCTCTTGCACACGCCGATTCGCGAGCGGATCTGGAAGCCAAGATCAACTTCGGCTAGCCCGCGTTACTGCAGCTCCGGGCAAACTCGCTCGACCAGCGCAACTGCGCACTGAGAACCGACTCCGTACACAGCGTTTGCTTGCCGACTCTCGGCTTGCCGTGCATTCGCCCGATCGCTTTTGGGTGGCTTCTAGGCTGGATAGAGCTCGCGGGAGTCGAAGACCGGGCCGTCAACACAAACGCGCTTCATGACGACGCCCTCGGGCTTGTGCAGCGGCACGATGCAGCCCGCGCAGCCGCCCACGCCACACGCCATAAACTCCTCGACGGCGAGTTGGCAGGGGAGGTCGAAGTCGCGCGCGACCTCCGCGGCAGCCCGCAACATCGCGTGCGGCCCGCAGCCGACAATCTGCACATTGACGAGCCGTTCCGCCGGCAGAGTATCCAGCCAGCGGCGGGCGAGTTGCGTGACATGACCCGGATAGCAACCCTCGAGGCCGGCGTTGCTCGCCAAGGCCGAGACTATGCCCCACTCCTCGAGCTGCGCTACCGTCAGTGAGGCGGTATCCGGTAGTTCAGTTACAGGCGCTGCTCTAGCGCCTAGCGCAAACGGGAATGGCACCTCCGATCCCATGAGAACGATCGGCTCGAAGTGTCGCTGCGCGCGAAGCGCCTCCGCGAGGAAGTACACTGGTGGTATGCCGACGCCACCGGCGATCGCAAGAATGACTGGCCGTGTCGCGTCCGGAGAGAAGCCGTTGCCGATAGGGCCAAGCAAGCTCACAACTTCTTGCGGTGCCCGTTTCGCCAGTTGAGCAAGCCCCGTGCCTATCGGTTTGTAGAGGAACTCGATCCAGCCGTCGTCGGCATCGACGCGCATGATGGAAAGCGGCCGCCGCATTGGAATAAGCGGGTCGCAGGTCAGGTGAGCGAAGCTGCCCGGCCTGGCGCGCGCGGCGCATCGGGGTGCGTGAACGCGGAGGACATACTGATTGCCCGGGAATACCTGCTGCGACAGAATCGTCGCGTCCTCCAGACAGATTGTTCCGCGGTGGCTGTGCTGAGTGTTAATGTCGAAATCTCCGGGCGAAAATCGCGGTTCGGTCGGGTCGGGTGCGGTTTGAGGGTTGCTGCCCAGCTGCCGAGATGGGCCGGGCGCTCACCTAGCCGTCCCAAGTCCTGCCACGACATGCTCGTGGACGAGCGCGAGCACGGCCATGCGGATCGCAACGCCGTTGGTTACCTGTTGCTGAATTACCGACCGCGGCCCGTCGGCGAGCGCCCCGTCTATTTCCACGCCGCGATTCATCGGGCCCGGGTGCATCACGATCGCCTCGGGTTTGGCTAACTGCATGCGTTCCTCGGTCAGCCCGTAGCGGCGAAAATACTCCTGCGGATCCGGAATCTCGCCGAGCTCGGCGAAGCGTTCCTTCTGAATTCTCAGCGCCATCACGACATCGACATCGCGGATTCCCTCGCTGAGTCGCGAGTAGCTGCGAGCCTCGGGAAAGCCCTCCTCCGGCAGCAGCTCCTCGGGGGCCACGAGGCGAAGCTCGCCGACGCCGAGCTTAGTCAGTGCCTCGTAGGCCGATCGCGCTACGCGGGAATGTTTTATATCGCCAACGATTGCAATACAAAGTGCGCCGACCTCGCCCTTGTTGCGTTGAATCGTCATGACGTCGAGCAGGCCTTGAGTCGGGTGCGATACATCCGACTCGCCGGCGTTCAGCACGGACACGTGCGGTGCTACATGCTTGGTGATGCGCAGTGGCACCCCGGTACTCGCATCGCGGACAACGAAGATGTCGATCTGCATCGCCTGCAAGGTATAGATCGTGTCGAGCAGACTCTCGCCTTTAGTGCGAGACGACATATTCACGTCGAGGTTCAACACGTCCGCCCCCAGCCTTTTTGCCGCGAGCTCGAAAGACGCGCGCGTCCTCGTGCTGGCCTCAAAGAAGAGATTCGCGACCGTATTCCCTCTGAGGATCGTATCCCGCGGTGGCGGCTGGCCTATCGGCCTCGAGTAGTGTGCGGCGCGCTCGATAATTTTCTCGATCTGCGAGCGGGGGAGGTCTGCAAGCGAGATCAGATGGCGAAGCTGCCCTTGGTTATTGAGTTGCTCGGCGCTCATAGCTCTCTGAGCCACTGCTCGGCGATCAAGCATGCAGCGTGGCTATCTAGGCTTGTTTTTCGAATTCTTTTCTTCATGAGGCCGGCTCTACGCGCCATGATAAGTTCAGACTGTGCTGCTCGTGAAGTCAGCGTCTCGTCGACCCTTGCAACTGGGAGGCCGTAGCGCTCTTCGAGCGCGGCCGCGAACGCCTGCGCTGCGGCGGCTATCCGAGCCGCGGTTACCGGGTCCGGTACGCCGACCAGCAGCTGGCCCGGCCGCCACTCCTCGATAAGCGCGTCGAGCTCCCGCCACGGCAGCTCCGTGCCGTTGGCGATCGGTTTGAGTGGTGATGCCGTTGCGGTATGGCGGTTCGCAGTGGCGACGCCGATGCGGCGCAATCCGAAGTCGAACGCGAGCAGTATCTCCGGCCCGGGCTTCCCCATCAGGCGCCGCTAGCCCGCATATCTCAGCGCGCGGATACCGCTGGGTAACCGTCAAGCATGTCCGGCATAGCTCGTCAGTTGGCTGATGCTGACGCCGAGCAGGCCGGCAGCCGCGGACCAGCGCTGATCGAACGGTGTCTCGAAGATGATCTCCGGAGTCGCAGGGACACTCAGCCATGCGTTGGCGGCGAGCTCTGCTTCCAGCTGACCGGCTTCCCAGCCGGCGTAGCCGAGCGCGACCATGCTCGGCCAAGGACCGAGGCCGCCGGCCATGGCGCGAAGGATGTCTTGCGACACCGTCACTTTGATCGCCGATTCGGTATCAAGCGTAGATCCGAAGGTCTGCTCGGACTGATGCAGGACGAAGCCCATGCCCGGCTGAACGGGGCCACCGCCTAGCACGGGCCGGTCGGCCTGGCGTTGGTCCAGCACCTCGAGATCGAGTTGCTCGAATACCTCGGTGACCTTCAAATCGAGCGGCCGATTGATAACGAGCCCGAGGGCGCCTTCATCGCCATGCTTGCACAGATACGTCACGGTCCCGTCGAAGTTCGGGTCGCCAAGCGCAGGCATGGCGATCAGAAAGTGGTTTTGGAGCGTTCTCATCGGAGTCGGTCCGGCGCAGCGGACCCTGTGGTGGGCAAAACGCGGCTCATAATGGAGTCCGGAACATGCCCTAGTGTAGCGCAGTTGACTCCCAGGGCGCCTGGTTGGTTCCGGCCAGCGGGCCGCGAATCGGCTACGGGCCGCCGGTTAACGGTTATCGCCGAAGTCCCACTCGTAGGCGAAGCGCAGCACGTCGTACTCCGCGCGAATGCTTGCCGGCAGGGGTTCGAAAGGCGCCGCCGAGCGCAGGATCGTCAAGGCCGCTTGGTCCAGCGCCGAGTTACCCGACGATCGGCGCACGACGATCGCCGCCAGACGACCCTCGGGATCGATCGTGACCTCGAGCGTCGGGTTATTGCTGAACCCGCGCCTACGGGCCTCCATCGGGAAATTCAGGGTGCCGATACGCTCGACGCGTTGGCGCCAACTGTCCAGATACGTCGCTAGCGCTGATTCGCGCGTATTTGGCCCACGGAGGTCGGCGTTGTTGGCCGTCTGCGGGTTCTGCGCGAGCAGGTCAATCTCTGCCGCCAGGCTCTGCTGGGCCTCGCGAGACAGCAGATTGGCGGCCGTTTGCGATTCCTCGGCAGGCTCGTCGGTCGGCTCGGGTAGGGCATCGATCTGCAACGCCGAGGGGTTGCGCGTGACGAGCCGGTCGGCGCTTTGGAACGGATCGCGTGGTGTGCCGTCGGTGCGATCGAGGCCTGCCGGAGTGCCCTCTTGCGTGATGAGGTGGTCCGCGGCAAGCGTGGTCGTCGGCCTGTCCCCCGCCGCCGTGTCGCCGCCTCCAGCCTGGCTGCGCTGCGCCAGATATACGTCGTCGTCCGGCATGACCCGCGAGATCGAATTCTCCTGCACGAGCGTGACGCGCAGCGTGGGAATTGAACTGTCGTCGCGTAGTGGGCTGACGGTGAACGTGACGCCGAGGATCACGATGCCGTGAAACAGCACCGCGAGGAACAACGTGGAGCTGAGCCGATCAGCCGTGGTCGCTGGAATGCCAGGATCAGCTGAAATCAGGGGTTGTTTTAGCACCAGCCCATCTCCGCGCCGCCGAGGCGTCTGGGTCGAAACTGGAGTCTACTCTCCGATCGGCTCAATGCGGT
>JAHEEM010000303.1 GCA_024640695.1 Rhodospirillaceae bacterium
ACGGACAGAACCCCGTCGACGATCCCGCAGGCACCGAGATCGACCCCTACGATTCCGGGCCGTGGGCCGGTGACTACCAAGCGGGCAACATGAAGCCGATGTTCTTTCGTAGCCCCATGCATTGCGCCATCGTCAGCAACGACGGGCTGCTGTATGCTTGCGATCGGGGCAACAACCGCGTGCAAATCTTCGACATCGATGAGGTCGGTGGCCCGTGCGCCAACCCGAACGCCGAGCCGGGCAAGTGCGGCTTCGTCGCGGAGATCCACGTTGCACCGCAGAGCTACGCGAATGGCACTGCGGTGTCAGCAACATTGTCGACGGATCCAGGGCAGACGTGCCTCTACGTGGGCGATCTGGCGAACGGCACGTTCTACGTCATCAACCGCGACAACTATCACGAGCTGGACCGCATTGGTCGGTCCGGTCGACAGATTGGCGAGTTCCATTGGATTCACGCCTTGACGGTCGATTCGCAAGGTAACGTCTACACCGGCGAAGTCGATACGGGTCAGAGGGTGCAGAAATTTGCGCGCTACGGAGCCAGAAGCTGCACCGGCAACGGGATCCCGGAAGTAGGGCTCTATAGTGGCAACCGGTAGCTAGGCACTTGACGTCTGCGTCTCCGACGCGATCTCACCGCTTGGTGAGAGCACGTAGCTTCGCAGACGCCAGTCGATCAAGAGGCTGCCGGTCTCGTCAGGATTTTCGGTGACCTTGATCTCTTCCGGTCTGACCAGGTGCTTTAGATAATTGCCCAACAGGTTAGCGATGCTGGGTATTTCTGCGGCAATTACGATATCCACGGCGACCTCCGGCGTGCCGTCGAGCGCTAGGCGCTACTAGCGACTTCTCGATGCTCGGCGCAGCGTATGGCCAGGCAGCTTAACGACGCCTGAAGAATCGCTAGGCGTCTTTGGGCCCAAGGCTTGGCGGGTCTTGGTCAGGCTGGCGGTCGAGGAGCAGCCGCTAGCCATCTCTATCTATGGCGTGCCCTCGGCTGCCGCTTACAACGTCGGCTGCTGGCCCACCCGCCGGCCAATGAGCTTTGCGGGATCCGCGTCGGGTTTCGGGCGGAACATCTGCGAGCGATCGTTAGCGACCTCAGTGACGTAGAGATTGCCCGCCTGGTCGACTTCGATCTGATGCACGCCGTCGAACTGGCCCGGCAGCGCCCCGTGGCCGCCGATATCGAGAATATAGCGACCGCTCAGGTCGTACTTGACCAGTCGATCCGTCGTCCAATCGGCCACCCAGATGTAGTCGTCGACCGTGACGGTGTGCGCGAGGATCTGCGAGTTGTGACCGGTGGGCCACATTTCGAGAAAATTCCCGTTCTCATCGAATACCTGCATGCGGCTGTGCTCGCGATCGACGACGAAGACGCGCCGGTCGTTGCTGATCCCGATACTATGCACGGACCAGAACTCGTAGGGTTCCGGATTCGCTGGATCAACGGGCGGACGGCCCCAGTCCATGATGAAGTTTCCGTCCGGGCCGAACTTGGCTACGCGCGTGCCGACATAGCCGTCAGCCACAAAGAACGTGCCGTCGGGCAGCCAGGCGATATCGGTCGGACGATTGAAATTATTTGGGCCGCGGCCGGGCACGCCGCGTTCCCCCATGACTTTCACGAGCTCGCCGTCGTTGGTGAAGATACTGATCATGTGCTGGTCGTCATCGACCACCCAGATGTGCCGTTCAGGATCGTAGGGGCTCTGCAGTATCTTGTGTGGGCCGCGGCTGATCTCGCCGAGTCCGAATCCGCGAGGCGGCGTGAAGTACGCGTCGTGCTGCAGCCACTCCTCGATGGTGCTGCCGTCCCGGTCCACGGCGAACACGATATGATGCCGGCGCATCTGATAGGGATACTCCGTACCGGAGTAAGCGCGCCGGCCCGTGTTCGTGCGACGCGGCTCTAGCAGGCACGGACAGATCCAAGGCTCTGCGCCAGGCGGCAGCTCGATCTCGCCGCGCTGCGCAACCCAGACCTTGTCCGGGGTTTCCGGAAACACGCCGGCACCCGAGCCCCAGGTCCAGCCGTCGTGGGAGAGATCGTCGTCGGGCAGAGGTTTCGGCCAATTCGGCACGACCTCGTAGTCGCCCATGTCAACTGCCCGCACTGTTGGCGTCTGTTGCGCCGACGCCGTCGATTCCGCCATCGGTGCTGCGGAGGAACTGGTCTCCGGCGGATTGCTGCAGCCGCTCAAGGCTGAGAAGGCCGGGACGACCAGCGTAGCGAAAACCATCAGCGGCAAGAACTTCACATGCATCGTCACACTCCGTGAGGTGAGGCCCGGTCCCCGAGTGATATTTCGGTTGAAGAGCCCGCTCGATTCGACGGGCCAAGTTGAGATTCCAAGCTCGCCAGTATGCGGGCGACCATGCTCGCGTACGGTTATGCGTCCATGCGTAACTTGACAGTGATCATCATCCGTTATTCACTGTTGATCATGCAAGCCGCAAGTCCGAATCATGGGTTCGAGCCCACCCGTAGACGCTGGCGCTCAGCATCATTGGCGCTCGCCGTAACGCTTGCGGTGCTGATGCTCGCGCCCCTTTCGCCCGGTCAGGCGCAGGCACCGCAATTACAAGCCCGCATTCCTACGAGCTATGCCAACATCCACGATGCGCCAAGCACGGCCTCGAACCTGTTGCTTCTGGTTCCAGAGGGCACGGTCCTGCCGATTGCCGGTCGACGCGGTGAGTGGGTCCAGGTGCGGCTGTCGTCGGAGCTTCGGCAGACCGGCATGGTCATGCGATGGTACGAGGGACGGCACGAACTGATCAGGCGCGGCGAGCGCATTACCATCGGTGACGAGGATACCGGCTGGATGCATGATTCCACGGTTCAGATCACCGAAGTCGAGAGTCCGTAACCGCTCGCATTAACGCCGCGATCGCCTGATTTGCACAGACGGTCGATATTCAGCGGCTAGGTGTAAGCCTATCGACGCAGGGCGGGCTACTGGTAGCGCCCATGCCGTTCCAGTACCTCGATCTTGTAGCCGTCGGGATCCTGAACGAAGAAAAAGCGCGCCATTAGCGATCCTTCGCGGTGAAACTCCTTGATACCCGTCGGGCTCAATCCCAATTCCGCTAGCTGCTGATGTGTATTACGCACATCGTCGACGCAGACGGCGACATGACCGTAGCCATCGCCATGCGTGTAGGGCGTCTCCCGGGACTTATTCAGGGTTAATTCGATCTCGAAATCGTTCTCGTCATTCCGCAAATAGACCAGTGCGAAGTCGTCGAAATCAAAATGATCGGCGACGTCAAGCCCGAATGCCTGCTTATAGAACTCCACGGACTTCTCCAGATCCAGTACCCGAATCATTGTATGAATCGCCTTGGCCATCTCATTTCTTCCGTTGAGAGAGAGCGCCCATTATAAAAAAAGATTTCTGGGTACCTAGTC
>JAHEEM010000304.1 GCA_024640695.1 Rhodospirillaceae bacterium
CACGAAGATCCCGGCTACCAGCGGTTCTTCAGCTATATCTCGCTGTTCACTTTCGCGATGCTCATGCTCGTAATGTCGAACAATTTTCTGCAGCTTTTCTTCGGCTGGGAAGCGGTCGGCGTCGTCTCATACCTTCTTATCGGATTCTGGTATACGCGGCCGACAGCGATCTTCGCAAACATGAAGGCCTTTCTGGTCAACAGGGTAGGGGATTTTGGCTTTCTGCTCGGCATTGCCGCACTGCTGATGTTCACGGGTTCACTCGATTACGTGCAGGTATTCAGTCACGCCGAGCGGCTCAGCGGTGAGACCATCGAAATCCTGTCAGGCACTCAGTGGTCGGTGCTCAGTGTCGCGTGTATCTGCCTTTTCATCGGCGCGATGGGCAAATCGGCCCAGGTGCCGTTGCACGTATGGTTGCCCGACTCCATGGAAGGCCCGACACCCATCTCGGCATTGATCCATGCGGCGACGATGGTTACGGCCGGCATATTTATGGTGGCGCGCATGTCGCCCCTGTTTGAGCACTCCGTGACGGCGCTCAGCGTCGTGTTGATTATCGGAGCGACAACTGCGTTCTTCACGGGCCTGCTTGGTATCGTGCAGACCGACATCAAGCGTGTCGTGGCTTACTCGACGCTTTCCCAGCTGGGCTATATGACCGTGGCGCTTGGCGCGTCGGCTTACGCTGCGGGGATTTTTCACTTGGCCACGCATGCGTTTTTCAAGGCGCTGTTGTTCCTCGCGGCGGGTTCCGTGATCATTGCGCTGCATCATGAGCAGGACATGCGCAAGATGGGTGGATTGCGCAAGTACATGCCCGTGACGTATTGGACATCCTTGGTCGGCAGCCTTGCGCTGATAGGCTTTCCGGGCTTCTCCGGGTTTTTCTCGAAGGACGTGCTCATTGAAGCAGTGCACGCCTCGACGACTCCCGGCGCGCATTATGCCTACTGGTGTGTCCTGCTCGGCGTCTTCGTGACGGCGCTATATAGCTTCCGAATGTTTTTTCTCGTGTTTCACGGGCAAGAGCGGATCGATCCGCATGTGAAGTCGCACCTGCACGAATCGCCGGCCGTCGTGACCGGGCCGCTAATCGCGCTCGCGATACCGTCTGTGTTCGTTGGTTGGTTAACGATTGGCCCGGTGCTGTTCGGCGACTTTTTCGCCGGGTCCATTTTCGTGCTCGAGGAGCACAATGTGCTGCACGAGCTCGGCCTGGAATTTCACGGATCGGCTGCTTTCGTGATGCACGCGTTTACGAGCTCGCCGGCACTGTATCTTGCAGCTGCGGGCGTGGCGGTGGCTTGGTTCCTCTATCTGCATCGGCCCGAGTTGCCCGCCAAGATACGGCAGAGCGTTGATTGGCTATACCGGATACTCGTCAATAAATACTACTTCGATTGGTTCAATGAGCAAGTGCTCGCCCGGTCGACGCGCGGCATCGCCAGTACGCTATCCCGCGTTGGCGACCAGATCATTATCGATGGAGCGCTCGTCAACGGCAGTGCGCGGATCGTCGCTGCACTGTCCGGCGTCGTTCGCAATGTGCAGTCAGGCTACCTCTACCATTATGCGTTTGCGATGATCATCGGCCTCGCCGTTTTGGCCGGCTGGCTCATCGTAGGGCAATGAACCGATGAGCCAACTACCTCTGCTTAGCATACTAATCTGGTTGCCCATCGCGGCTGGAGTCGCAGTTCTTGCGCTCGGCTCAGGACCACGCGCAGGGCAGGGCAAGGTGGTTGCCCTCGTCGCATCGGTGCTCGCCTTCGTCTTGAGCCTGCCGCTCTACGCGGGCTTTGACCTTGCGACAGCGCAGATGCAGTTCGTCGAGCGCCTGCCGTGGATTGCTCGCTTCGATGTGTACTATCACCTCGGCATCGACGGTATCTCCTTGCCGCTGATACTGCTGACGACTTTCCTTACCCCGCTCGTGATCATTGCGGGCTGGGAAGTCATCAAGACAAGGCCAGCGCAATATTTCGCAGCCTTCCTGGTTCTTGAAGGGCTCATGATCGGCGTATTCGCGGCTCTGGACGGGCTGCTTTTCTACGTGTTCTGGGAGGCCATGCTGATCCCGATGTTCCTGATTATCGGGATCTGGGGCGGCGAACGGCGCATCTACGCAACGGTCAAGTTTTTCCTCTACACGTTCCTCGGCTCTGTCTTCATGCTGATCGCGCTGATCTACATGTATCTGCAGGCCGGCAGCTACTCGATTCTCGACTTCCATGCGCTGCCCCTGACGATGCAGGAGCAGGTCCTGATCTTTCTCGCTTTTCTAGTCGCGTTCGCCGTCAAAGTGCCGATGTGGCCAGTGCACACCTGGTTACCCGACGCCCATGTGGAGGCGCCGACCGGCGGCTCTGTGATTCTGGCCGCCGTGCTGCTGAAGATGGGCGGTTACGGCTTTGTGCGATTCAGTCTGCCGATTGCGCCCGATGCAAGCCACGCGCTCGACTGGCTTATGATCGGCCTGTCGTTGATAGGGATCGTCTACATCGCCTTCGTGGCCCTGGCACAGCAGGATATGAAGAAGCTCATTGCCTACTCATCGATTGCGCATATGGGCTTTGTAACCCTGGGTTTCTTCGTGATTTTCTCGATAACGGCCAATGCTGCCGGCAGCGGTGATGGGGCGCGACTTGCCCTGCAGGGCGGCATGGTGCAGATGATCTCGCACGGGCTCATCTCGGGCGCGCTGTTCCTGTGCGTCGGCGTCATGTACGACCGTTTGCACAGTCGCCAGATCAGTGCCTATGGCGGCGTCGTCAATACCATGCCGAAGTTCGCCGCCCTCATGGTCTTCTTCGCCTTGGCGAACGCAGGCCTCCCGGGCACCTCTGGGTTCGTTGGTGAGTTCTTTGTCATTCTTGGCAGCTACCAAGCCAGCTTCTGGCTTGCGTTCCTCGCGGCGACGACCCTGATCTTCGGTGCGGCCTACACGCTGTGGCTCGTCAAACGCGTGATCTTCGGCGAGGTTGCGAACGACGGGGTCGCCTCGCTCCAGGACATTGGGTCGCGCGAGCTGTTCATGCTCGCGGTCCTTGCGGTCGCCGTGTTGCTCTTGGGCGTATGGCCGGCGCCGCTTGTCGAGCTCATGGAGCAGTCCTTGGGCAACCTGCTCATTCACATCAGCCAGTCGAAGCTGTAGGGGCGCAGAGTGCCAATAATTGACCTGCAACTCGCCGCCGCGGAAATCTTCCTTACCTGCGCGATCTGCGTCGTGCTGATCGTTGACGCCTTCTTGCCGGACGAGCGTCGTATGATCACCTTCCGCTTGGCAATGTTGGCGCTGGTCGGGACGGCGATGTGCTCGGCCTACTATGTGCCCAGCGAGACCCTGACCGCGTTCAGCGGCAGCTTCGTGCTCGATCCAGCGAGTGCAATCTT
>JAHEEM010000090.1 GCA_024640695.1 Rhodospirillaceae bacterium
TCTGCTCGAGCATGTTGATGACGGCCTCGTTGGCGCCGCCGTGAGCGGGCCCCCAAAGCGCGGAGATCCCAGCCGCCATTGCGGAGTAAGGATTTGTGCCTGAGCTGCCCGCGAGCCGCACCGTCGATGTGCTGCAGTTCTGCTCGTGATCGGCGTGCAGGATGAACAGCAAATCTAGTGCCTGCGCGGCGATCGGATCGATCTCATAGGTCTGCGAGGGCACGGAGAAGAACATGTTCAACAGGTTTTCGCAGTAGCTCAGCTCGTTTCTGGGATAGATGAACGGCTGTCCGAGAGAATGCTTGTAGGCGGCTGCGGCAATCGTCGGAATCTTCGCGATCATGCGGTGCGCGAAGACTTCTCGATGCGCCGGATTCTGAATATTGGTGGAGTCGTGATAGAACGCCGACATCGAGGCGACGACACCAGTGACCATCGCCATCGGATGGGCGTTGTGGTGAAAGCCGTTAAAGAATCGCAGCAGCGACTCGTTGATCATTGTGTGGGTGCGAATCGACTCATCGAAGGCGGCGAGCTGGGCTTCGGTAGGTAGCTCTCCCTGGAGCAGCAGGTAACATACTTCGATGAAGCTCGATTTCTCGGCGAGTTGCTCGATAGGGTACCCGCGGTACACGAGCACGCCCTTCTCGCCGTCGATGAAGGTGATCTTGCTTGGACACGCCGCTGTCGCGCCAAAACCAGGGTCGTAGGTGAATACACCGAGCTTGCCGTACAACGACGTTATATCGAGCACGCTAGGCCCTAGGGTCGGATCGTAGCGTTTGAGCTCGAGCTCAGCGCCAGACTCGGGATCGATCAAGGTGTAATGCTTGTTTGTCATGCGTCGCACCTGAATAGAGGTCAACAATTATGGGCACCGATCTTGGCCGAATAAGGGGCACGAAGATCGACCAGGCGCTGCGTTATTCGCCGCAGCGTTGAATTTCACCAATTATAGCAGCGGGTCCGCGCGGGCGCCGTAAAGGCGGGCGCGCCAGCCGCTACGACTTCATTTCCCCGCCGTCATCCCGTAGCGGCGGCGGAATTTATCTACCCTACCGCCGGTGTCGACGATCTTCTGCTTGCCTGTGTAGAACGGGTGGCACGCGGAGCAGACCTCGACCTGCAGACTCTCCCCCAAGGTTGAAGCAGTTGCGAACTCGTTGCCACAGCTGCAGGTGACCTTGATTTCGTCGTACTGAGGATGAATGTCTGCTTTCATGATGCCGAGGTCGGTCGAGGGGGCGCGTGAGGATACTGCGCGCGGCCGACAAACTCAAGCTAAGGGGGGTGCCGCGGTTAAAGGTCTAGTTCCCACTTGCGCTGGGCTACCGGTGGGGCGGCTTATCCACAGATGCTGTGGATATCTGTGTGGACAACACTGTCGCACGGGGACTAAGGCCTGAAGCGGAAAGGAAATCTACTCGAATGGCCAAAAAAGCATCAATCCGAGCAACCTGTTATTATTCAATATCTTATAAATTTTTTTCCAGAATATAGTGTAGAATAACTGCGCAACGTGCTCGTTTTTAGGCTCCGCAACGGTGCTGTGCATAAGCTCGGTGGGTGCGGCGCCTAGCTAGGTTGATCTGGACCCCGCGCGCAACAATTTGATGAGGGCCGCAAGGGCCTGGCCGCGGTGGCTGACGCGATTCTTGGTTGCCGGCGCCAGCTGCGCGGCCGTTGCGCCCAGCCGTGGATCGAGGAACACAGAGTCGTAACCGAAGCCGCCGGTCCCGCTGGGCTCAGTCGCGATCAGGCCTTGCCAGCGGCCCTGCGCTATTTCCGGCGCCGGATCCGCGGCACCGCGAAGCGCTACCACCACGCACTGGAAATAGGCGGTACGGCTCACCTCTGGCACGTCTTTAAGCGCGCAGAGCAGCTTCGCGATGTTGTCGGCATCACTGCAATTGTCCCCCGCGAAACGCGCCGAAAGGACGCCCGGCGCGCCGCCGAGCGTCTGGACTACGAGTCCGGAGTCGTCGGCTAACGCGGGTAAACCAGTTTGCAACGCTGCGTGCCGGGCCTTGAGAATCGCGTTCTCGATAAACGTCGACCCGGTCTCCTCCGGCGATGCCACGCCGAACTCGTCCTGAGCGACGAGCTCAATACCGGAGCCCGCAAGCAACGCGCAGCACTCCCTGAGCTTGCCACGGTTACCCGTTGCTAATACCCATCGTCCAGTAACCGGGCCGGGGTTCACGGCAGCAGTGCGTCTCGCTGCGCGGCGAGACACTGATCGATGCCACCGCTCGCAAGGTCGAGCATCCGATCGAGCTCGCCGCGTTGAAAAGCGTGTCCCTCTGCCGTGCCTTGTATCTCGACGAATGCGCCTGCTTCGTTCATGACAACGTTCATGTCCGTCTCAGCTTCTGAGTCCTCGGCGTAGTCGAGATCCAACAGTGGCTCGCCTCCGACTATGCCGACCGACACCGCCGCAATCTGGCCGTGAATCGGGTTTGCTGCGATCTCCTCGCGGCGCAGAAGCTCCTGGACCGCGAGCACAAGCGCCACGTAGCCGCCCGTGATCGACGCCGTACGGGTGCCGCCGTCAGCCTGCAGAACGTCGCAGTCGATGGTAATCGTGCGCTCGCCGAGCGCGACGCGGTCCACGACGGCGCGGAGACTCCGGCCGATGAGCCGTTGAATCTCCAGCGTCCGGCCAGACTGCTTGCCTCGAGCCGCCTCGCGCAGGTTGCGCGTGTGCGTGGCGCGCGGGAGCATGCCGTATTCGGCCGTTACCCAGCCCGCGCCGCGCCCTTTGAGGAAAGGCGGCACGCGGTTCTCGATACTGGCGGTCGCGAGCACGCGGGTGTCACCGAATTCCGTGAGCACCGAGCCCTCGGCGTGACGAGTGAAATGGGTCGTCAGCCGAATTTTGCGCATTTCGTTCGGTGCGCGTTCGCTCGATCGCATAGTGAACTCCTAACAGTAGAAATTGATGCCGCTCGCGGCGACTCAGGCCATCCCTGTCCAGCGCGTGCCACACGCGCTGGTATTGTCGCTATGCGGCGCGTTTTTCTTGACCGCGGTTCCCACGAGCGCTTCGAGCACGGCTGCCATCGCGGTGGCAGAGTCGCAGGCGAGCGCTGCTATCTGCGCGTCCGTCACGCCGGACCACAGGCCGTCCGTGCAGAGGATTAGGGCGTCGCCCGGTAGAAGCTTGCGATGTGCCGTGACGCAGACGTCCGGAAGAGGGGAATCCCCGCCGAGGCAGCACTCAACGAGATTGCGCATCGGGTGACTGCTGAGCTGATGTTCTTCAATGACGCCCTCGCGCAGCAGCAGCTCGACATGGCTGTGATCGCGCGTCCGCTCGAAGACGGTGCCGTTGCGAAGATGATAGACGCGGCTGTCGCCGACGTGCGCCCAATAAGCGCCATGATCCTGCACGACGCAGGCTGCGCAGGTGGCTCGAGGCCGCTGATCGAGAGGCACGCCGTCGCCGAGGGCAACAATGGCATCGTGGGCGATGCTGAGCGCCATGGTCAAAAATCCCTGGGGGTCGAGCAGTGGTTTCCGAGCGGTTGCAAAGCAGTCGCGCAGTGTATCGACCGTGAGTTGCGCGGCATCCGCGCCCTGCGAGTGCCCACCCATACCGTCCACCACGACGAGCAAAAGGGAGCCATTGCTCTGCAGTGCCCCCACACGATCCTGGTTTTCCTTACGGTCACCCACGAGACTTAGCGACGCCGTGTCAACGTTCATGGTCTAGGCCCTAGCTTTGATTCCGCCACGATCTTAATTCCGTTTTCCTGAGCCTGGTTCTCGAGTCACGACTGGGCAGTTTCGCGCCGGCCACTCGTGTCACTGAGTCGCATATCTTAGACTTAACGGCTCAATGTGTCTGGACCCCGGGGCGAACTTTGGCGACATCAAGCAGTATGACGGGCTACGCGAGTGCGACGGCGGAGGTCGATCTCTACCAGCTCGTCTGGGAGATTCGCAGCGTTAATCATCGCTTTCTGGACGTCAGCTTCCGCCTGCCGGAAGAGCTGCGTAACCTGGAATCGCGCTGCAAGGACGCCGTCGGGGCGGTCATTCGGCGCGGCAAAGTCGATGCGAACCTAAAGCTGACTCAGTCACCTGACCACCGCCCGGCTGTGCGGGTTCGGTCGGAAGCCTTGGAGGTGCTTTTGGAGCTTCAGGACCGGGTACTCGAGCGTTTCCCGGATGCGGGGCCACTGACCGCCGGCGAAGTTTTGCGCTGGCCCGGCCTGCTCGCCGAGTCCGTGCCGGCGCCAGAAAACCTTGCGCAGACGGCGCTGGACTGCTTGGCCGAAGCGCTGCGATCCTTGAAACAAGCCCGCCAGCGCGAGGGTTCTCGGCTCGCCGAGGTTCTCATGGCGCGCTGCGCCGGAATCCGGGGCATCGTTGCGGAGATCCAGCCACGCCTCGGTGAAGTGGAGCACCGCTATCGCTCTAAGCTCCTTGAGCGAATTGCGAAGCTCGATCTCGAGCTCGAGCCGGACCGCCTCGAGCAGGAGATCGCCCTTATCGCGCAGCGGCTCGACGTCACCGAAGAGTTGGACCGGCTCGCGAGCCACGTTGTGGAGATCGAAGCGACGCTGGCCAAGGACGAAGCGATCGGGCGACGCCTGGACTTCATCATCCAGGAGCTCAATCGCGAGGCGAACACCTTTGCGTCGAAGGTTCAGAACGAGGAGCTGACGCGCCATGGCGTCGAGCTCAAGGTTCTGATCGAGCAGATGCGCGAGCAGGTCCAGAACCTAGAGTGAGCATGTCGCAGCCAGGACGGGGCAGGCTCGTGGTCATCTCGGCGCCCTCCGGCGCCGGCAAGACCACGCTGGTGCGCGAGCTGCTCGGACGCGAGCCGAGCTTGCGGTTTTCGATTTCCTACACGACTAGACCGCCGCGGGCCACAGAGATGGACGGTGAAGACTATTTCTTCGTCGATGAACGGCAGTTCGAGCGCATGCGGAGCCGAAACGAATTTCTGGAGTCGGCGCGAGTCTTCGACCATTGGTACGGTACCGGCCGCGCACACGTGGATTCGCTGCTCACCGAAGGATTCTCCGTACTCATGGAAATCGACTGGCAGGGCGCGCAGCAAATTCGTGGCAGTGACCCCCACGCCATGGGCATCTTCATCCTGCCACCCAGCAAGCGCGAGCTCGAGCGGCGCCTGCGTGGTCGAGGAACCGACCCCGAACCTGTCATCGCGAGACGCCTTGCTGACGCCGTCGATGACATGAGCCATTGGCGGGAGTTCGATTATGTCGTCGTCAACGATGACGTCGATGCTGCCGCCGATCGCCTCGTTCGTATCCTGCGTGGCAGCGGCGAGGAGTTCGCAACCGACGACGCGGCCACGGCCGCCAGGGTCGAGCGGATGCTCGCGGCCTGAGCGGGCGCCCCGCGTCCAACCGGCGCAGCCGCACGCCGCACAGTCCCTTGCTAGCTCGGCCGGGTACTCATGCAGTACACTGGATCCAACACAAGTTTCACGGTAGGTGCGGCCATGGCCCGGATTACGGTCGAAGATTGCAGCGAAAAAATACCCAATATGTTCACGCTCGTGCTCGTCGCGGCGAAACGGGCGCGTCAGCTCGCGAATGGGGCGGAACCGACAGTGCCGTGGGAGGACGATAAGCCGACGGTCGTCGCCCTGCGCGAAATCGCCGAAGGCTACATCACCGAAAGTATTTTGGAAGAACGCGAGCCTCAGTCTCTAGATGACTTGCTCGATCTCGAGCGCGCACCGAGCCCGCATGCGGCACAAGGCCCCTTGGGCGGACCGCTGTCCCTCGACGACTGATGCTCGTCGTGTCATGCCTGGCACGCCGCGGCCGGGCGGAAGTTAAGAGGACGACATGGACTATGCAGCGGCTATTCGTGAACGTCTCCCCTCTTCGTGGCAGGGCAGTGGTTTCGCGCAGCTGCTGGCCGATCTCGAGCTTTATCTCAGCAAGGAAGAGATTGACGGCGTAGTCGCCGCATACCGGTTCAGCGCCAGAGCGCACGCAGGCCAGCAGCGGCGCAGCGGTCAGGCCTACATCACCCACCCGGTTGCGGTCGCAAGAATCCTGGCTAATCTGCGCCTCGATTCAGGCTCGATCAAGGCCGCATTGCTGCATGATGTCATTGAGGATACGCCGGCTGGTCTGAGCAACATCGCAGCCGAGTTCGGTGAAGACGTGGCGCTGCTCGTCGATGGCGTTAGCAAGCTCGACAAACTGCACTTCGATACGGCCTTAGAGGCCCAGGCAGAGAGCTTCCGCAAGATGCTGCTCGCGATGGCCAAAGATTTGCGAGTGATCTTGGTCAAGCTCGCCGACCGAACTCACAATATGCGGACGATCGATGCGCTGGAGTCGACGAAGCGCCGGCGAATTGCGAAGGAGACCTTGGACATTTATGCGCCGATCGCGAATCGGCTCGGAATCTATAGCCTCAAGGTCGAGCTCGAGGATCTCGGCTTTAAAGCCTACGCACCCTACCGCTATCGTGTCCTCGAACGTGCGGTGCGTAAGGCGCGTGGTGGTAAGCAGCAGTTCCTGAGCAAGTCCCGTGCGAATATCAAGCGGAACCTCGAGGCCAAGGCTATAAAGGCGCGCCTCATCGCTCGCGAGAAGCATCTGTACAGCATCTACTCGAAGATGCGCCGCAAGAAAATTCCGCTCTCCGAGATCGCTGACGTTAACGGTCTGAGGATCGTCGTCGCTGACATCGACACGTGCTATCGAGTGCTCGGGCTCGCACACCAGCTTTATAAACCCATGCCGGGCCACTTTAAGGACTACATCGCCATTCCACGGGTCAACGGTTACCAATCACTCCATACGACCTTATTCGGGCCCAATGGTGTACCGCTAGAGGTGCAGATTCGAACCGAGGATATGGACCGGCTGGCCGAGCGAGGCATTGCGGCGCACTGGCAATATAAAGCGGTCGATAAGCACACCTACAGCGCCGAAGCTCGTGCGCGCGAGTGGCTCACGGGTCTGATTGAGATGCAGAAGGCCGCGAGCCACGAGGATTTCCTCGAGACCGTCAAGGTCGACCTGTTCCCGGATAAGGTCTACGTATTCACACCAAAGGGCGACATCATGCGGTTGCCGAGCGGCTCGACGGCAGTCGACTTCGCCTATGCCGTGCACACGGACGTCGGCGATCGCTGCGTGGCTGCCAAGATCGACCGCAGACTCGTGCCGCTAAAGACGACACTGAGCAACGGCGAAACCGTCGAGATACTGACTGCCCGCGGCGCCAAGCCTAACCCCACTTGGGTTAACTTCGTGACCACCGCGAAGGCGCGCAACGCCGTTCGCGCTTACCTGCGCAATCTCAAGCAGGACGAGGCGCGCAAGCTCGGCCGACGCCTGCTCGAGCAGGCGCTAAGACCCTTCGCTCTGACGATCCGCAAGCTGAAGAAAACTGAGATCGAAAAGGTTCTGACCGAGCTCGGTGAACACGACCTTGAGCATATCTACGAGCAACTGGGCCTAGGCGAACGTCTTGCGCCCGTCGTTGCTGCGCTGATCGCACAGCGGGAGGCCGGCGGGCAGGAGCCGCAGTTGCGGGAGCGCAAACCCCTGCAGATCGCCGGCACCGAAGGGCTCGTAATCAGCTATGCGCGTTGCTGTAATCCGATCCCCGGGGACGAGATCATTGGGTTTCTGTCGAGCGGGCGAGGTATCGTGATTCATCGCACGATATGTCCCAATGTCGCTGACTTCCGCAAGCATCCAAGCAAGTGGATTTCGGTCGATTGGCAGCGGGGGATCAAAGGCGAGTTCCAATCGGAGATTCAGGTGCGCACCATGAATCGCGTCGGACTGCTGGCCGAGGTCGCGGGCCGCATCTCGGCAACGAAGAGCAATATCAATCATGTCACAGTCGAGACTGACGGAGACGCCTCGACGTTGCAGTTTCGGCTGAATGTTCGTGACCGTAGACATCTGGCACAGGTGATTCGTAGTATCCGCACCAATCCGGACGTCGTGAGAGTGCACCGGATGGCCGGCTAGGAGGGATATGGATGAGCACGAGACAAGCAATCAAGACCACAGCCGCACCTGCCGCGATTGGTACTTATAGCCAAGCGATCCGTGCTGGCAGCACGGTTTATCTTTCCGGGCAGATACCGCTCGATCCAGCGACCATGGAACTCGTCAGTGAATCCGTCGAGGCTCAGATCCGCCAGGTTTTCGACAACCTCTCTGCGGTCGCGCAGGCCGCCGGCGGGAGTCTTGCGGATGTGGTAAAGCTCACGGTCTACTTGACCGATCTTGGCAACTTTGCCGCCGTGAACGAGATCATGGCGACATATTTCAGCGAGCCTTATCCGGCGCGCGCGGCCATCGGTATCGCCGCACTGCCGCGGGCAGCCGCCGTCGAGATCGACGCGATCCTGGTGACTTGAGCTCTTGAAGCAAAGCCTCCGCGCCAACTCCAACAGTTCCAGGCGGTCGGCAGCAGCCGCGACCCGCGAGCCGCTCACCGAGCAGTCGGCGGCGACCCTAAAAGGCGTCGGCCCGCGGGTTGCCGAGCGCCTCGAGCGGCTCGGCGTTTCCAGCATCGGCGATTTGCTGTGTCTACTGCCACTGCGCTACGAGGACCGCACGCAGATTCCGCCAATCGGCAGCATCGCTCCGGGGCAGAAGGTGCTCGTGCAGGGTGTCGTCGAACTTGCCGAGATCGTGTTTCGCCGCCGCCGCACCCTACTGTGCCGAATCGCCGACGGCACCGGTAGCCTGACGCTGCGCTTTTTCCATTTCTCTCGCGCGCAGCAGCAGAACCTCGTCCGTGGTGCCCGCTTGAGCTGCTTTGGCGAGGTGAGGCTCGGGCCGACCGGGCTTGAGATGGTGCACCCGGAGTACAGCTTTCTCGCTGCCGGAGACGTGGCCGTGAGCGATCGATTGACGCCCGTCTACCCCTCCACGGAAGGCCTGTATCAGCAGCGGCTAAGAGGGCTGATCGTGCAGGCCCTGCAACGGCTCGAGCAAAGCCCGCTCGAAGACTATCTCGCGCCCATGCTGCCGGGCGACTGGCCGGACCTCAACGAATCCATGCGTCTGCTGCATGGTCCGCCCCAGGATGTCGATAAGGATTCGCTTCTCGTTGGCCGCCATCCATGTCAGCAGCGTCTCGCGCTGGAGGAGCTGATCGCGCAGCGGCTGAGCCTGCTGCAGGTCGGTCGCGAGCGCGAGGTGGAGCCTGCCGAGCCCCTGCGTGCGGACGCGACGCGGCTCGGGCATTTTCGTCGACAGCTCGGCTTCGAGCTCACGGGCGCGCAAGATCGTGTACTCGCCGAAGTTATCGACGATCTCGCAGCGACGCAGCCGATGCACCGGCTCGTGCAAGGCGATGTAGGCTGCGGCAAAACGGTAATCGCGGCATTCGCCGCGTTCGTTGCCGCGGCCGCGGACCGCCAAGCCGCGGTCATGGTGCCGACGGAGCTGCTCGCCGAGCAGCATGTTAAAAACTTTCGCGCATGGCTCGAGCCGTTCGACGTCAGCGTGGCATGTCTGACGGGCTCGCTCCCAGCGGCTGCCCGCCACCGCGTCAATGAGAAAATACAGACGGGTGCGGCGCAGGTGGTCATCGGCACGCATGCACTTTTTCAGCAGAGTGTGCAGTTTCGCGCGCTCGGCCTGGTAATCGTCGACGAGCAACATCGATTTGGGGTGCATCAAAGGCTTGCTTTGATGCTGAAGGGCCAGGCCGAGCGTAAGGTCCCGCATCAGCTGGTCATGACAGCGACCCCAATTCCCCGGACGCTTGCAATGACCGCTTATGCAGACCTCGACTGCTCGATCATCGATGAGTTGCCGCCTGGCCGCCAGCCCGTGACCACTGCCGCGATCCCGGACACGCGGCGCCCCGAGCTCGTGCAGCGCGTGGAAGCGCACTGCCGCAGTGGTCAACAAGCCTACTGGGTGTGTCCGCTCATCGAGGAATCGGACGTTCTCGATTCACAAGCTGCCGAACAGCTTTACAAAGAACTTAGTGCGGCGCTGCCCAGCCTGCGCATCGGGCTGCTGCATGGGCGCATGCGTCCGGCTGACAAAGACGAAGGAATGCGTGCCTTCAAAGCGGGAGATCTGGATCTCCTCGTCGCCACGACCGTCATCGAGGTCGGCGTCGATGTCCCGAATGCGACGCTCATGATCATCGAGAGCGCAGAGCGCCTCGGGCTCGCACAGCTGCATCAGCTCAGGGGCCGCGTCGGCCGGGGCCGCGAGGCGTCCAACTGCGTGCTGCTGTATAAGCCGCCGCTTTCGCAGATCGCACGTGAGCGGCTCGGTGTAATGCGCGACACAACCGACGGATTCAAGGTCGCACAGAAGGATCTCGAGCTCAGAGGTCCAGGCGAGGTGCTCGGCACGCGCCAGACCGGCCTGATGCAGCTCAGATTTGCAGACCTGGTGCGCAACGCGGACCTGCTGCCGATGGTCATCGAGCTCTCCGATACGATGCTCGCGGCCGCGCCTGCGCAGGCGAATGCGCTCGTACGACGATGGAATAGCGGCCAGATGCGCTACGCTAAAGTCTAGGATCGACCGCAGAGTTCCCGATGAGTTGTTTTGCCCTCGCCACTGGCCAATACCCCTGGTCCATGCCGCATCGCCCGGCTGGCTTGATCCACGCTGCGAACAGAGCAACAGCGGCCGCGCCGCTGAGGCCGCTGACCTAACTTGCGGCTATGAGGTACAAGCTCCCGTCTTTCCGGTTGCCTAGAATCTCGTTGGATCCGAAGTCGGTGCGCGCTGCGGAACGACGCATCCTCGAGCGGATCCGCTGGCTGGGCCAACATATCGACATTCAATTTGCGCGCTGCGGCGCCTATTTCAGGCTCATGCGGCTCGACCGGCCGATCGGTATCTGGTTGCTACTGTGGCCTACGCTGTGGGCGCTATGGATCGCCGGACAGGGTCGGCCCAGCGGCAGCGTGTTGCTAGTTGTCGTGCTCGGCACAGTCGTCATGCGATCCGCTGGCTGCATCATCAACGATTTCGCTGACCGCAAGATCGATCTGCACGTAGCAAGGACGCGCGAGCGACCGCTAGCAAGTGGTGAGGTGCCGATCATCGGTGCAGTCGCGCTGTTCGTCGTGCTCATGGCAATCGGGCTGGCACTCGTGCGCTTGCTCAACCCATTGACCCAGGCGCTCGCAGTCGCGGGTGCGTTGATCACAATCGCCTATCCGTACGCGAAGCGATTCATCGCGGCTCCGCAGTTCGTCCTGGGCATCGCCTTCTCGTGGGGTGTCCCAATGGCCTTCGCGGCCGAGCTCGGCCACGTGCCGAGCGTCGGCTGGCTTCTCTTCATCGTCACGATGGCCTGGGTCGTCACCTACGACACGGAATATGCGATGACGGACAGGCCCGACGACATCAAGCTAGGAGTGAAATCCACAGCTGTGCTATTCGGCGAGCTGGATCGGACATTCGTCGGCGGGCTGCAGATTCTATTCCTGCTCGGGCTGATCTTGGTTGGGCGCCGCGCGGATCTCGGCGACTGGTATCTCGCCGGTGTCGCTGCGGCGGCCGTGTTCATGCTGTATCAGCAGCACCTGATTCGTGAGCGCGAGCCGCGGCGCTGCTTCAATGCTTTTCTCAACAATGCCTGGCTCGGCTTGAGCATCCTCGTCGGCCTGGTGCTGGATTTCATTTTCGTTCCCTGAGCGCACCGGCCAGCGAAGCCACACCTTGTCCGCAGATCTACCCAGGCTAAAGCGATCTCGCGACTGCCCAGACGTATACGGATTCTGCACCGGCCCGCGCGAGCTCGACCGCTAAAGCATTGACGGTAGCGCCAGTAGTCATGACGTCGTCGATGATCGCGACGTGTAAGCCCTCAAGGTCGCGCGAAACGCTGAACGCGCCCCGCAGGTTAGCGCGGCGTTGCGCGGCGAGGAGTCCCGTCTGCGCGGCCGTCGCGCGACTTCGCCCGACCCCTGCGACCAACAGCGGTATGCTCAGCTCC
>JAHEEM010000091.1 GCA_024640695.1 Rhodospirillaceae bacterium
GGGCTGCCCGATCAAGCTGTCGGACTCGCCGGTCGAGATCACGCGCTCGCCGCTGCTCGGTGAACATACGGAAGAGATTCTGAGCGAGGTGCTGGGATATGGCGCCGACCGCGTTGGCGAACTCCAGCAAGCCGGCGCCTTCTCCAAGCCGCCGTCCAAGAAATAACGAGGATACTGAATATGTCTGATCGTCGAGCAACCGTCCGCGCCGTGCTGGACCAGGTCAAGGCCGAGGGCCGCACTGCGCTCACGGCGCCTGAATGCAAGAAAGTCTGCGACGCCTACGCCATCCCGCTACCGAAGGAAGGCCTCGCGACCTCGGCAGCCGAGGCTGCGAAAATCGCGGCGGATATCGGTTACCCCGTCGTCATGAAGATCGTCTCGCCGGACATCCTGCACAAGACCGAAGCCGGCGGCGTGTTCGTTGGTGTCGCCGACGATGCCGCAGCGCAAGCTGGCTTCGAGTCGATCATCGCGAATGCCAAAGCCTATAAGTCGAGCGCCAAGCTCGACGGCGTGCAGATTCAGCAAATGGTCTCTGGCGGTCAGGAAGTCATCGTCGGCGCCGTGACTGATCCGAGCTTCGGCAAGCTCGTCGCCTTCGGCCTAGGCGGCATCCTAGTCGAGGTCCTCAAGGACGTCACGTTCCGCCTTGCCCCCGCAACCAGGGCCGATGCGCTAGCGATGCTGGATGGCATCAAGGCGGCGGAAATACTCAACGGCGTGCGCGGCGCAAAACCCGTCGACCGCGATGCGCTCGCCAAGATCATTGTGAACGTCTCCGAGCTAACCGGAGATTTTCCTGAAATCAACGAGATCGACCTCAACCCCATCCTCGCGGACAGCGAGGGCGCGACGGCCGTCGACGCGCTCGTCAGCGTCGACTTCGCGCCGCCCAAGGAGGTTTATCGCCCGAGCCAGGCCGAGATCGTCACGGCGATGAACCGCATCATGAATCCGAAGGCCGTTGCCGTCATCGGTGCCTCTGACAGCGAGGGCAAGATTGGCAACTCGGTGATGAAGAACATCATCAATGGCGGCTACGCCGGCGAGCTTTACCCGATCAATCCGAAGGCGGACGAGATCCTCGGCAAGAAAGCCCACAAGAGCGTCAAGGATATCCCCGGCGAGGTAGACGTCGCGGTGTTCGCCGTGCCAGCTAAGTTCTGCGTTGCCGCCATGGAGGAAGTTGGTCAGAAAGGAATTCCGGGCGCGATCATGATTCCGTCGGGTTTTGCCGAGGTAGGCGAGACGGCGCTCCAGGACGAGCTACTCGCCATGGCGCGCAAGTACGATGTGCGCATCATGGGCCCAAACATCTATGGCTTCTATTACACGCCGGCCAATCTCTGTGCAACCTTCTGCACACCTTACGACGTCAAGGGTAAGGCCGCGCTGTCCTCACAGAGCGGCGGCGTCGGGATGTCGATCATCGGCTTCAGCCGCTCGACCAAAATGGGCGTCTCTGCCATCGTCGGCCTCGGCAACAAGTCCGATCTCGACGAGGATGACCTGCTGGTCTTCTTCGAGCAGGATCCCAACACGGAGGTCATGGCCATGCACGCCGAGGACCTCAAAGACGGCCGCAGCTTCGCCGAAGTCGCCAAGCGCGTCTCGAAGAACAAGCAGGCGCCAAAGCGGCAGCCTCACACACGGGCGCGCTCGCCGGCAACGATAAAATCTACGACGATATCTTGAAGGCCAGCGGCGTAATCCGCGCTTATACTTTGAACGACCTGCTGCAATTTGCGCGCGGCCTGCCAATCCTGCCGACACCCAAGGGTGAGAACATCGTGATCATCACCGGCGCCGGGGGCTCGGGCGTGCTGTTGTCCGATGCCTGCGTCGACAACGGCCTGTCGCTCATGAAGTTCCCGCAGGATCTGGATGAGGCCTTCAAGAAGTTCATTCCGCCGTTCGGGGCCTCGGGCAACCCAGTCGATATCACCGGCGGCGAACCGCCCACCACGTACGAGAAGACGATCAAGCTCGGACTCGAGGATGACCGCATCCATGCGTTGATCCTCGGCTATTGGCACACGATCATCACGCCACCGATGGTGTTCGCCGAGCTCTGCGCACGCGTCGTGCAGGAGGCACGCGACAAGGGCATCCACAAGCCTGTCGTTGCCTCTCTCGTCGGCGACGTCGAGGTCGAAGAAGCCTCTGAGTACCTCTACGAGCGCGGCATCGTCGCATGCCCGTATACTGCCGAGCTGCCGGTGGCAATCCTCGGCGCCAAGTACCAATGGGCCAGGGGCGCGGGGCTACTCTAGCCGGATCGGATACAGGCAATGACCAGACTCCGCAGTCTTCTGTTCGTCCCGGGCAACAAGGAAAACATGCTCGAGAAGGCGCTGGGCTTCAAGCCCGACGCCTTTATTCCCGACATGGAAGATTCGGTGCCAACCGCGGAGAAAGCCAATGCCAGGCAGGTCATAAAATCGTATCTGCCGAAGCTCGCGGCCACCGGAATTCCGATTATCCCGCGCGTGAACTCCCTCGATACGGAGTGGATCGAAGAAGATCTCGCTACCATCGTCGGACCCCAGATCTATGGCATCTCCGTTGGCAAAGTTGACGAGCCGGATGATATTCGATCGATCTCGGATCTGATCGCAGATCTGGAGCAGAAGGCCGGCATGATGCCCGGCACGCTCAAGATGATTCCCTGGCTCGAGTCCGCCAAGGCGATCGTCCACTGCTACCCGATCTGCAGCGCTAGTCCGCGCATTATCGGCGTCGCTTTCGGCGGCGAAGATTTCACCCATGACTTAGGAATAGAGCGACTCGAGGACGAATCCGAGGTCGCCTACCCGCGCAACGTGCTCTGTATCGCAGCACGCGCTGCAGGTATCGCCGCGCTCGACACGCCCTATTTCCGCTTCAAGGACGAGGACGGGCTCAAGGGCAACATTGCGGCTGCCAAGCAAACCGGGTTCAAGGGAAAATTCGCAATCCATCCCGCTCAGATCGATGCGATTAATGCAGGTTTCTCACCGTCGCAAGCCGAGGTCGAGCACGCTCGCCGAGTCGTGGCCGCTTTCGAAGAAGCCGAGCGTCAGGGCCGCGGTTCGACCTCGCTCGACGGCAAGGTCATCGACGTGCCAGTCGTCAAGCGCGCGCGGGCCGTGCTCGCACTGACCGGTATCGAGCGCTAGCCCGAACCGCCGCGCTCCTTATCAAGGCCTGCGCAGTGGCACTTGCGCACCTCCTGCCGCAGCAGAACTGCGCGCCGTTCATGACCAAGCCCCAAGGACGTTCATGTCTGAACGTCGCTGACGCCTGCATGGTATCGCGCAGGGACGCCGAGAGCTTGGTCACACGAGCAGTTTCCCCACCCGCTCGGCTTAGCGTTACACTCTCGACATCAGTTCGCAATGCGAGGGGCAACTGAGAACATGAACAAGCGAGTCTGTTTGCTACTCTGCACCGCAGCCTTGGCCGTCTCCTCAACTTATGCCCATCATTCGCCGGCGGAGTACGATCGCAGCGCGATCATCGAGCTGGAGGGCAACGCGCGGAGCGTGCTCTGGAGAAATCCGCACGTCATCATCGAGCTTGCGACGACCGACGAGAACGGACAGGAGCTCATCTGGAGTCTCGAGGGCGCAGCGATCAGCGCTCAGCGCCGTCGAGGTGTAACGGAAGGCATGCTTTTGGCCGGGGACCGCATACGCGTGGCCGGCTATCCCTCGACGCGGCGTCAAGAGCACCTGCTCTTAGAGCACGTCCTGCTGCCCAGCGGCACGGAGCTGCTCGTCGGCGCCACGCGTGATCCGCGCTGGTCCCAGGATAGCGTCGGCGGCGCCAGCGCAGCCGCTGCCCCGGACTACGCACAATCGGATAAACCGACCGGACTGTTTCGAGTCTGGACTCGAGGTGCCGGCCAATGGCCCTGGTATTTCAGCGAGACGACGGAGTACGAGCTAACAGAGTGGGCCGCGGCGAAGGTGGCCGACTACAACGCTTTCGAGGATAACCCGCTACTGGATTGCACCCCGCCCGGCATGCCATCGGTAATGGGTAACCCATACCCGATGCAGTTCTTCGATAGAGGCGACAGCATCGAAGTTCGCTTCGAGGAGTTCGACGTCGCACGTACGATTTACATGAACGATGATCGGGACGCCGCGCAGGTGCCGCTCTCGCCATTAGGCTATTCGGTCGGTCATTGGGAGGGAAATACTTTCGTCGTGACGACGAATCGTATCAACTGGGCTCATTTCGGACGGATGGGGATCCCGCAGAGTCAGTCAATTGAAGTGTTGGAGCGATTCACTGTCGTCGAGGAGGCGGATCGCATCGACTACTCCATCGCAATGACCGACCCTGAGGTATTTGCCGGCACGACCACCTGGGAAGCAACTTACGAGTGGCGCCCGGGCGAGCAGGTCGGCGTCTATGCCTGCACACCAGAACGGTAGACTATCGCAACACTGACCGCTCGAGCGCCGCCTTCGGCTAGGGCATGGAACATACGAACCGTGAGGCCATTCCCAGTAGCAATCCACTGCACGGCACTCAGGAATTGAGATAATACAGCCATGCCAAAGTGCCACGATATTGTCGAGGTCATGCCAGAAGGGAGTCTTGAGGTCCTTTCACAGCAGGAGGTCAGCCGGCTGCGCGACGCCACGGCAGGCGGACAGCGGGAAATTTTGCGCCGCTGCGCGCTAGCAGTGCTCAACGTCGACAGCACGACCGACGATACACGGGAAATTCTCGCGCAGTACGCCGACTTCGGGGTCGAGATCATCCAGCAGGATCGCGGAGTCAAGCTCGCGCTCAGGAACGCTCCCGCTAACGCGTTCGTCGACGGCAAGATGATCCGCGGCATTCGCGAGCAGCTGTTCGCAGTGCTGCGTGACGTCGTGTACGTCAACAGCAAGCTCGCGGCCGGCCATTTCGAACTCGATAACAGCGCCGGAGTGACAGATGCTGTATTTCGGATCCTGCGCAACGCGGGCGTCCTGAAGATCGCCCGCGAACCGAACCTGGTCGTGTGCTGGGGCGGGCATGCCATCAGCCGCGAGGAATACGACTACTCTAAGGAAGTCGGCTACCAGCTCGGCCTGCGCGGTCTCGACATCTGCACGGGATGCGGAGCCGGAGCGATGAAGGGCCCGATGAAAGGCGCCGCGATCGGGCACGCCAAGCAACGCATCCGCCAGGGCCGGTACGTTGGCCTGACCGAGCCAGGCATCATAGCTGCAGAGGCGCCAAACCCAATCGTCAACGAGCTCGTGATCATGCCGGACATCGAAAAGCGCCTCGAGGCCTTTGTGCGTATCGCTCATGCCATCATAATTTTCCCGGGCGGCGCGGGCACGGCCGAAGAGCTGTTGTTTCTGCTCGGGGTCCTGATGCAGCCTGCCAACCGTGACGTCCCGGTACCGCTGATCCTGACCGGACCCACGTCGAGCGTGGCGTATTTCGAGGCCATCGATCGATTTCTACAGGCGACGCTCGGGGACGAAGCGCGGCGCCACTACCGCATCGAGATCGGAGACTCCTCCAAAACGGCAAGCGCCATACGCGATGCTGTCCAGAAGGTTGCGGAGTTCCGCCATGGCGAGACCGACGCCTATTATTTCAACTGGCGCCTACAGGTGGACAGCGACTTCCAGGAACCGTTTGAGGCGACGCACGCGGCCATGGCGAAGCTGCAACTCAGCCGTGATCAGGACCCGCATGATCTCGCCGTCAACCTGCGCCGCGCGTTCTCTGGCGTCGTCTCTGGAAATGTGAAGGACGACGGAATCCAGGCAATCGAGGCACATGGACCGTTCGAGCTGCGCGCTGACACCAAAGTCATGCAAGCGCTCGACGAGCTATTGACCGGTTTCGTCGCTCAAAAGCGCATGCGCCTGGCCGGAGTCTACGAGCCCTGCTACCGGCTTCTGAGATGACGCTCGGAAGAATCCCCGCGCACGATCGCGATCGACCATCGCGCACCTACACTCCGGTGAAAAAAGCCGCTCAGCTACGAACCGGTCGAAATCCGTCGCGCAGGCTGGAACGCGCGGTCGACGCCGCAGTGAAATTGACTCCCCATCTACGGTCACCAATAATCGATCGAGCCCGTAAATAAAAAATGAGAGTTGCCATGAACGAACAACCACAACAACCTAGACGCGATATTCTGAAAACGGGCCTGGCACTCGGCTGCGTGGGCGCAGCGTCGTCACTGCCGTTCTGGTCTCGGCTCGCGCTCGCTCAGGGTGAGCAGATCGTGCCGTTCACGGACGTTCCCGAGACGTTCGCCGTGCCGCCGGTCATTCCCGGCAGCGTCCATTTTCTCGACACGCGCGCAATCGACTCGTTCTATACCCCGAACGATGACTTCTACATCGTGCAGCATTACGACCAACCGGCGGTTGCGGAAGCCGACTATCGACTGCACATCACCGGCATGATCGACAATCCGCTCGCGCTCACGCTCGCCCAACTCAAGGAGCGCCCGAAAGTCGAAATAAACGCAGGCTTCGAGTGCGGCGGCAATCGCTCGGCGCTGTTCCACGGCTTGATCGGCAATGCGCGCTGGGGCGGTGTCAGCCTTCGTGACTTATTGCGCGAAGCGGGTACCCAGGACGGGGGTATCGAGGTCGTGTTCTACGGTGCGGATAAGGGCACGGAGAGCATCCGCGATGCGGACGCGGAGCAGAACTTCGGCCGCAGCATGACGGTATCCGACGCCATGGGCTCAGACCCTATACTCGCCTACGAAATGAACGGCGAACCGCTGCCTCACTATCATGGCGCGCCGTTGCGTTTGATCATGCCGGGCTGGTATGGCGTCGCCAACGTCAAATGGCTCAATCAGATTCACGTCCAGGATCGCCGCTTCATGGGCCGATTCCAGGCGCGCGATTACGTGACGCTCGCCCGTCGCGACATCGGTGGCGTGGAGCGCTGGGAAGAGCGCTCGGTAACGAAAATGCGGCTGAAATCATCGATCGTGCGCGTCACGCGCGGCACGGCCGGTCATACGATCACCGGCTTCGTGCTCAACGATGGCACACCGCTGAGATCGGTCGAAGTGAGAATCGACGCTGGCCCCTGGCAGCCGGCCGAGATCGACTCAGAGTCGACGCAGTATTCGTGGAAGCTGTTCAACTATGCTTGGACGGATGCGGCGCCTGGCGAGCACACCATCGTCTCACGCGTGACCGACGTCAACGGCCAAGTGCAGGCGACCGAGGCGGAGATGCCTGAGAAGCGCACGCGCTGGGAAAATTACGGCCAGTTTCCGCGCACGCTCAGAATCGCCTGACGAAAACTGCAGTCAGTTGTCGCTGTCGGCGACGAGCATGCGTATCCACCCGTCCTGACGCGAGGTCACGAAAATCTCGCCGTCGCGGCCACGACTCAAATGCAGATCGGCGCGCTGAATATCCCTGCCGAGGGCTTGCTCAATGAGTTCCCAGAAATCGACGTCCGTGCGCCCGCCACTCGCATCGCGCACATAGAGCTGAACCTCCTCCACCAGCGCCACTGTCCGCGGAATACCGTCATCCGCCGCCTTCATCGCGTCGATATCCGCGGCAAACAATCGCCCGCGCTGAATGTCGCCAAACACGAACTTGCCGCGCAAGGCAGAAATCCCACCGCGATATGCGAAACCGTTCGTGATTGCGATACCTTCAGCATGATCGTAGATCGCCACGGGGTAGATGAAGCCGTCCGGACGGCTGCCGTCGAGCACATCGTTCGGCAGCGGATAAACCTCATCGAGCGCCCCGCCGGACATATAGACGCCGTTGTCGAAGTAGCCTTCGCGGCGCATCCAACCGTAATTTCCGGCTTCATGAACGATATTGACTTCCTCGATCTGACTCATGCCGATGTCCATGGCGAACATGGTGCCGTCGGCCATGTCCCATGAGAGACGGTGTGGATTACGGAACCCGTAGGCGTAAATCTCGCCGAAAGTATTCGAGTCAGCATCAGCCGCATAGTGATTCACAGCCGGGATCGAGTAATCGCCGACACCTTTCGTGCCGCCGGATTCCGCTGGTCTACGCGGATCGATGCGCAGAATCGCGCCGACGAGCGTGTCGAGGCGCTGTGTCTGAGTCGGATCCGCCTGGTTCGGGCCGCCGCCATTACTGAAGCCGAGGTCGGTGCCGCCGATATAGAGCAGGCCGTAGTCAGGATCGCCGGACTCGGATGTCGGATTGAATGCGAGATGACCCACCGCATGAAAAGGGTTAGCGACAACGTGCGCTATTCGCAACAGCCCGCGGTGCGTGCCGTCGAAGACCGCCGCCCGGGGATCGTTCGCGCGCCACTCCGTGACGACGTTGTGATACGTCACCTCGCCGATCGTAAACCCAGGCGGGATGAAATCCGGTGTCGCCGCATTTCCGGAGGCCTGCTCGACATGCGTCGTATAGAACAAGCCGTTGTCGGAGAATTCTGGATGAAACTCGAAACCGATGAAGCCGCTTGCCAGACCCCGATACACCGTATTCGGAAACTCCCCGCGGAAGTCCAGATAAAGCGACGGCTGGTTGTCGCTAGCGAGCGAATAGAGGAACCCGCGTTGGTCATTGGCGAAGCGCCTGCCGTCAGGCAGATCACGTACGTAGCTCACGCGCGCCCAGCCGACCGGGCCGCGCGCACGGGCCGGGTCGAGCCCACTGGAATCTGGCAGCCGCACGAGATCTTGGATCTGGACGGCGAGCCCTCGCTTGCTCACGGGCTCTGGAATCGGGTCGTCGATCTGGCCGTGCGTGGTCCCGGCGACTACGAGGCCCAGGAAGATCGCCACAGGGCGGACGAGCTTACGCATGCGTGCTTCCTCTTTCTTGTCTAGTTGATGCGAACACGAAAACACAGTATTCGCGGCCTACACCGACAAGTAAAGGCCGGTCACGGCTAAGCGATCGTGAGCTGAGCGAGCAGCTCAGCGGCCGATGAGCGCGAGCAGCTCCGCTGGGTAGATATCGCGCGCTTCCTGATAAATCGGTGCGACCGCCGCGACGAAAGCCGCGCGCTCCGCAGGCGTGAGCTCAACGATCTCGCCGCCGGCGGCGCGAATGGTCTCTGCCGCTTGTAGCTCCTCGTCATCCTTGAGCGAGCGCTGCAATGCTACGGCTTCGCGGACAGCGTCCTCGAGAGCGGCCCTTACGTCCGCCGGCCACGCGTCGAAGCTCAGCCGATGCACAATGATCGCGCGCGATAGATACGAATGGAACGTGGCCGTGTGATAACGCTGTAGCGTATGCAGCTCATAGGTCACGGTATTGGCGAACGGATTCTCCTGGCCGTTAAGGCTCCCCGACTCCAAACCCGCCCGGACCTGCGGCAGCGGTACGTACTGCTGGTCGGCCCCGAGCAGTTCGAATGTCCGTGCCTGCATGGGCAGCACGCGTATCGTAATGCCCTGGAGATCCGCTGGCGTGCGGACGGGACGAAGGTTGTTCGAAATGTGGCGGAACCCGTTCTCGAAGTAGCCGAGCACGCGTACATTCCGCCGTGCCTCTATAGTGCGCGCCGCAGCCTCGCCGAGCAGCCCGTCCATAGCTGCGCGTGCACTGGCGGTATCGTCGAAGACGAACGGCAAACCCGCGAGCTCGAGCTCTGGTATCCGGTCTTCCGACATCGTCGAATAGGCAATCGTGAACAGGCCAGCGTCGACGAGCCAGGGCAGGTCGGAGCCGCCATAACCGACATCCATGACGTTGAGGAGGTAACGAACGTCAACCCGATCACCGAGGCGAGCAGCTAGCCGCTCGCCGATCAGCGCCATACCCTGACTGAAGCTAGTCGTATCCGGGCCATAACCAGCTATACGGATGACGATCGGCTCTTGAGCGTCCGCCTCTGGAGGCGTCTCCAATGGAGATTCCGGAGGCGGCGGCCCCGCGCATGCAGCAACCACGATGATCAGACAAACCCAAAGCTTGCGCAGCAGGTGAATCATTGCTCTCGTTCCAGATGACGATAGATTCGCCGCTCGAACCCTTCGAGCGTAGCGATCGCGGTGTCATCGTAGAATGGGAGGTATTGCATCAGCAACACGGCGCCAATTCCGCGGGCCGGATCTAGCCAGAACTCGGTATTTTGAATCCCCGCCCAGCTCATACTGCCGGGCGAGCGCAGCTCGGGATCGTCATGCTGACCCGTAATCTGAAATCCGAAGCCGAATGAATCGCGGCGCGCGCCGACCGGAAACGGTTGCGCACGGGACCTATCGGCGACCTGTTGCAACTCGACGCGCAAGTCGCCTATCTGGTTCTGGCCCATCAGCGCGACCGATTCCTCACTCAGCAAACGAGCACCGCTCTCGGCACGCCCACCGTTGAGCAGCATTCGCAGGAATCTCGCGTAGTCGGCAGCCGTGGAGTACAAGCCACCATCACCACGCGCGGCAGCGCCGACTGGTCCGGCCGCATTTGGGATCTCGACCAGTCGATCCCCTACCCTGCGATGCGCGGTCACGAGACGCTCGCGCTGCTCCTCGGACACGGTCCAGCCGGTGTCGCTCATACCGAGCGGATCGAATATCCGTTCCTTATAAAACTGCTCCATTGACTGGCCGGACAGCGCCGCAACGACAGTTCCAAGCACGCGCGAGCTCTCACCGTATTCCCAACGGCTGCCAGGCTCGAATAGCAGCGGCAAGCTCGTCACGCTCGGGCTCGGCTGGCCGCTGCCAATCAGCGCGAACAAGGTTGCGTTCGCCCACGGGTAGCCCAAGCCTGACGTGTTGGTCAGCAGATGTCGCACAGTAACCGGCATAGCTGCCGGCCGGGAAGTGTACCGGCGCGACGCCGGATCGAAGCTCGCGAAGACTTCCGTCGGCACGACGCCGGGCAGGTGTTGCTCGACCGGATCGTCGAGACCCACCAGGCCCGCCTCGACGAGCATCATCACGGCGACTGCGGTCACCGGCTTGGTCATCGAGGCGATGCGAAAAATAGCATCCTCACGCATCGCGCGACCTCGCGCGACGTCCTCTAGACCAAGTGCCACGCTATAGATTGTCCGATCGGCGTTGGTGACTAGCGCGACAACCCCAGGGACAAACGTCTGCCCGACAACGCTTTCCAGATAAGCGTCTATCGCAGCATTGGCGTTCGAGGCTAAGCGAGTCTGAGGCAAGGCCGACGCTGACATCAGCATCGCGAAGAGTAACAGCGTTAGACGGCGGCTCAATTACAATCTCCGGTTACGCATCGAAGACGCGAACGCAGAAGCGGGCCGCGCAGTCACGCGAGGCCTCGCAACCCTAAAACCTTCCGGAGCCCGTTTATGCGTCGCGAATCGCGCGCTTGACGAGATTCTCAAGCAGCGGAATCTTGAAGTGATTGAAGTTCAGCGGCGTTGCGCCGCGCACCGCGGCCTGACCCGCCAGCGCCGCGGTTTCCTCGTCCGGCGCGCTGCCCGTGACCACTTCCTCGACTACCGTAAGACGCCGCGGTGTGCACTGCACGGCACCCGCCGCCATACGGATCCGCGAAATCGTACCGTTCTCCACGACCATCGCGCTTGCGATGTTCACGAGCGCGAAGTCCCAGGTATTGCGGTCGGCGACCTTCTCGAAATAAAACCGCGCGTTAGCCCAGTCTCCGGGGATGCGCACGGCCGTCAGCAACTCGCCGGGCTCGAGCACCGTCATGCGCTCGATATCAACGTCAGGCCCGATGAAGTAGTCCTCGGCTGCAACTTCCCGAGTCCCGGAGGCGCTGCGGACGATCATTCTGGCGTCGAGCACAACCATTGCTGGTGCAACGTCGGAGGGCGACACCGCCACGCAGCGGTCAGCGCCCCACAGGCAGTGTTCGCGATTCTGCCCTTCGGGCGTATCCGCGTAGCAGGTGTTGCCGCCCGCGCGGTAGCAATCGACGCCATAGCGGTAATACCAGCAGCGCGCATCCTGATTCAGGTTGCCGCCGAGCGTGCCGACGTTGCGGATCTGCGGGCTCGCGACGCGGCCCGCG
>JAHEEM010000092.1 GCA_024640695.1 Rhodospirillaceae bacterium
CGTGTCGCTGATATCCCAGTTGAACGTCATGGTCAGCGCGTCATAGTCCGTCGTGATGCCGTCATCGGGACCATCTCCGCGCGTCTGCCAAAGACCCACCTCACCGCCCGGGTATCCCGGCTCATGGGTCCGCGCGGAATATTCGGAAACTCCATATAGATAGGGGCACCCCAGAGGTGAGACTAATGCACCTGTCGAGCAACCGTTGGCAGCGACGTTGAGCGCTGCGATGCGTACGTGGTTTGGGTTCGTGAACACGACCGCCTTGCGGTCGCTGCTCGCCGTATCCTGTTTGTCGTAGGCCACCCGCAGATTGAACCGTTCGCTCGGTGTCCACAGCACGTCAGCGCGAAAGGCCGTATCGTCCTTGCCGCCATAACACGCAGGCACCGACAGGCTACAGACCTGTCCATCCTGGCTATAGGACCCCGCCGTGAACTTGGTCAGCACCGTGTCCGAAATTGGAACGTCGATTGAACCCGACACATCTTGCCGGTTGAACTCACCGAACTCAGCCTTGACGCGCGCACCGAACTCAGCAGCCGGTCGCTTGCTGATCATCTGGATGACGCCGCCGTTGGAATTGCGGCCAAAAGTCGTGCCCTGCGGACCGCGCAAGACTTCAACGCGCTCGAGCTCGAGCAGATTCGATTGCAGCAGGCCAGTCGAATTCTGCGCCACTCCGTCCAGGTACAGGCCGACGTTCGGCATGCCGCGAATAACGATATCCGAACTTGACGTGCTCAAGCCGCTGCCGCCGACGACAACGTTCGGAACCGCGACCATGAGGTCCTCGCCGCGCTCGATGCCGCGCATCTCCAGATCCGCACCCGTGAAGGCTGCCACCGAGATCGGCACGTCCTGCAGGCTTTCTTCCACACGCCGCGCGCTCACGACGATCTCCTCTAGCTGCGCATTCGCGGGCACATGGTAGATCGCTGCTAACACCCCCAGCGCAAGCGTTCCACTTGCGCAACGACGCCCTCTCCAAGACAACCCAGACTCATCAATTGACATATCGCCCCCCCCCGAGTGCTCATTAATTTGATCCGCGCCCCACGACGCCGATAGCCTTTGCCGCATTTGGCTGCGAGCATGCCTTTATAATCCGCGCATACTGATAACACAGGTACCTAGTTAACGCTAGACCACACCGATAATTAATTGTTGTTTTTTATCATCAACTCTCATTGGCTAACGCATTCGGCGAGCCGCTAACGGCTGGAGAGTCGCCTCGAAGCCAAGCCCTCCCCCAGTGGGTCCCGCGGCGGCGCTGCCGTCCCTGGGCGCCTGCCACAAGCAGGAAACCACCGGCCGCTGGTCCCATCGACGTATCGGGTAAGGCGCGTCGCCTCGCAGTCTCGAGGTAACGCCGCTGAACGCTTGGCCTAATCTTCCTGCCAAGGCTTGCTTTGCGGCGCCGGTTTGGCAACCATGCGCTCGTCAGACGGCCCAGTCTTGGTCGAAGCATACGGGTAAGCGGAAATCGTCAAGCGTTCTGACGATCCCGCTGCGACATACAAAAACGAGGTGATTTGGCGAGATGCGCAGAATGGCCGCGCCGACCACAAGAGATCGCCACGCGGATCTGCGCGAGCTCGTGCAGCGCGTCGATGCCATGGGCGAGCTCTTGCGACTCCAAGGGGTCGACTGGAACCTCGAGATGGGCGCTCTTTCGGAAATGGTCTGCCAGCAATCCAAAGAAGGCCGATCGCCCGCCTTGCTGTTCGAGGACGTTCCGGGCTGCGGGCCTGGGTTTCGCGTGCTGTCGGGCGCGACCAACTCGACGCGCCGCCTCGCACTGGCCCTCGGTTTTCCGGAGCCGCAGCGGCCGACCGATGTCGTCAAAGCCTACCGCGACCGCATGCGAACGGAATTCGAGCTGATTCCGCCGGTCGTCGTCGACAATGGCCCGGTGCTCGAGAACGTGGATCGCGACGACGAGGTCGATCTATACAAGTTTCCGATCCCATTCCTGCACGAGCAGGACGGCGGGCGCTACATCGGCACCGAGGACGTCGTCAGCACCCGTGACCCGGACAGTGACTGGGTCAATTCCGCCACCTACCGCCTCATGGTCCACGACAAGAATACCTGCGGCATCTGGATGTCGCCGGGCAAGCACGGGCGTTTGATCCGCGAAAAATACTTTGCGCGCGGCGAACCGTGCCCCGTAACGATATCGGTCGGCCAAGATCCGCTGCTGTTCATGGCTGCGAACCAGGAAATTGACTACGGCACCGACGAGCTCGCCTACGCCGGCGGCCATCGCGGCTTGCCGATCGAGATCATCCGCTCGGAGCTGCACGGACTGCCGATACCCGCAACGGCCGAGATCGTGCTCGAAGGCGAGATCTACGGCGACCAAACCCGGCCCGAAGGACCGTTCGGCGAGTTCATGGGCTATTACGCGAGCACGGTCAGCGAGGAACCGATCGTCAAGATCCGCCGCGTCTACTACCGTAACGACCCGATCCTGTGCCTGGCGAGCCCCGCCCGCCCACCGAACAACTTCTCGTTTGCGCGCGCAATCGTCAAGGCCGCGATGATCTGGGATGAGGTCGAGAAGGCCGGCCTGCCCGGCGTGACGGGCGTCTTCAACCATGAAGCTGGCGCCGGGCGCCTGTTCAACGTGATCGCGATCAAGCAGCTCTACCCGGGGCATGCCAAGCAGGCCGGGATGCTCGCCGCCAACTGCCACGCCGGTAACTACGCGGGCCGCTGGACGATCGTCGTGGATCACGATATCGACCCATCGAATCTCTTCGACGTCATCTGGGCGCTCTCAACACGTTGCGATCCGCCCGAGGACATCGATTTCGTGCGTAAGGCGTGGAGCACCCCGTTGGATGCGCTCCTCGAAGGTCCGCCCTACGAAAGCAACCGCGCCGTCGTCAACGCGTGCCGGGCCTGGCACCGTAAGGATTCTTTTCCACCCGTCGCGGAAGCGAGCCCGGAGCTCAAGGCAAAGATGCAGCAGAAGTATCGCGCCTTGTTCGATCGTTTATAGACACGATCAAGCCTACGACTGCTCTTCGCGCTTCGCCTGCAGGGGCCGCAGTGCGTCGTAAGCGACCCCGAGCTCTATGCCGAAGTGCCGATCGAGCGCATCGATGAAACTCTCGCCTTCCGGCAACTCCTCGGTCTGTTCGTCATCGCCTGCTACGCGTCGCAGCGTTCGATCGAGCAAGGTGGTTCGGCCGCTCGGTGTGTGCAGCGCGGCCACCCTAGAAAACGTGAAGTACGAGCTCGGATGCGTCGAGGTAAAGTGGTTACCGAGCACAATGTCGGCCGCGCCGACGTGGCTCAGCTCGAAGCTGTAAAGATCGCGCCACTGATCGTCCTTACTCGTCTGTAACAGACTACCAAAAGGCCCGGCATCGACAAGGCGATAGCGCCGCCCATCCTGGCTCCGTGGCGTATCCAGCTCGAGCGGCATCGGCGCGCGCAGCGCCGGCCCGCCGAAGCCGGCGTCGGCTATCCACTGCCGCCCGTGGAGTGTGACTAGCAGCAACTCGTGGGTACGACCCGACGGCTGGCCGCTCAAATGGACCCGCGCAAGCAGCGGCCGCACCTCAAAGCCCATCGCCTCGAGCGCCATGAGAAACAGCGTGTTGAGCTCGAAGCAGTAGCCGCCGCGCCGGCTGTGAATGAGCTTTTGGCATAAGGCGGCAGCCTCCAGCGACACGCCGCGACCGAGCAGGATGTCGAAATTCTCAAACGGGATCGTTGCGAGCTGGGCGCGCTGCACAGCCTCCAGGACGCTGTCGCTCGCCTTGACGGGTCCCGAATACCCGATCCGCGCCATGTAAGCGTCGAGGGGAAAGATCTCGCCCGTCATTCGATCAACCTACGGCAGCAAACTCTTCGCGCCAATCGGCTACTGCGATCGCTGCGCGCGCTCCGCCTCGAGCTGCGTGAGAAAAAGCTGCTCATAGAGCGCAATCTTTTCCGCATACCCCTCCGGGTCGACAAACCGCGCCGAGTCATAGGCATCACCGGCTGTAAATTTGTCGTGCAGACCGAAATGGCTCGCGTGCGAGGAGACCCAGACGTCCGAGGACATCGCTTTCTGGGCGACGAACGTAGCGGCATAGTCGTCGGCAATCTCAGGATATGCGCGCATGTTGAGCAGCTCGACACCGTCGTTAATGGAGCCCATGTTGACGACGAGCACCGCGTAATCCCGACCGTCATCCTGCGTCGTGAACGTGAAGCTGCTCGCGCCCTTGGTATGTCCGGGGTGGTGATGCAGCGTCAATACCGTGCCCCCGAGTTCGATGGTGTCGCCGTCCTGCAGGTGCCTGTCGACAGCAACGGGCTCGAATATGACGCCACGACCGTCAGGAAACCGAAAATCCGAATTGCCGCCATCCTCGAGCACGGCAACGTCACCGACATGCGCCATGATACGCGCGCCGGTCAGGCGCTTGATCGTGGCGAGATCTGCGACATGATCCCAGTGCGCCTGCGTCGTCAGCAATATCTCTATGTCATCGAGCTGGAACCCGAGTGACTCGATACTTGCCCGGATCATGTCCACGGAGTCGTAAACACCCGTGTTGATCAGGATGTGGCCTTCGGGCGTCGTGATCAGATAAGCGGCGAGGTCGTAGCTGCCGACATAATAAAGATTGCCGATGACACGAAGCCCTGGGAACGGTTGCAGCCATGCGTCATTGGTGATCGGCAGACGCTTGAAAGTCGCCTGCTGCGCGTGGGCGGGCCCGAGGAACGCGGCACAGCTCAACGCGGCGAGCACTACGCTCGCGACCAGAACCGTCGCTCGACTCAGCCTTGGATCCTGTGATGCCATAGATGCGGTCTCCGCTAATTTTTCCGAGATATCCCGGACCCGGTCGTCGCTCGATGCGACGTGCTTATTGGCAGGTGAAGTTCCCTTCGACCCAATTCGCCGGATCGTTCTGACCGCCGGCCGGGCCTGAATAAACGGCTTCTTGTGGAAACGCACAGATCCGCCGCTCGTTATCGACAACCCCGTTCGCGCGATGCTGTCCGATCAGATGGTCGGGCGCTCGGCCATTCTCGACCCAGTCAACCATCGGTGCGAGCCGGTCCCACTCGCTTAAGCCCGGACCGCCACGGCAATGGTACATGCCCGGAATCATGAACAGCCGCGCATAGTCGCGCGCCCCAACGATATTCCGGCCAAAGGTTTCCCGCACGACCTCATTGTAATAATCGACGGTCACCTCCGGCGACGGCCCGGGGTCGGACCAACCGTGATACAGGATGAGCTTGCCGCCGTTATCGAAGATAAATCGACGCAGGTCGGGATCGGTCGCATCCGTAATCGCGCGCATGAAATCCGACTTGTCGGATTGCAAATCGTTGATGTCGAACTCCCACCACGCATACTCGGGCGCGGGCCCGACTTTGCGCGGCTCTGCTGACAGATCGTAGGGATCGGCCATCGTGACGCCGGGGTCCTGCTCGTAGAAAAGATAGTTAATGTGATCGATTGATACCGCCGACGGCCGCATGCCGTTGTCCGCATCGGGAGAGACGTCCCAGACGAGCTCGGAGCCAAAGGCCTTGCCCTTGTAAATTCGTTCCCCGGAAGGAGCGTAGGGGCCCGAGTAGATGGCCGCGATCACGTCGACCTGCCGCGTCGTGAAGCACTCTGGTCCGTTGACGTCGTTTGCACACATGAGCGGCTCCAGATCCTTGCGCGGATCGAAGGCGCACTTCAAGGGATCGTCGATGATGCCGTCCTTGATGCCGTCGATCGCATCGCACTGCTCAAGCACAGCGTCAGCGAGCATCGTAAACTTCGCACGGCTCTCCGGCACGCCGTCACCGTCGTTGTCGTAGGCAAGGTTACCCGCGAGATTGTCGGCATAGACCTGCTGCACGAACCAGACAGTGCTGGCATTGTTCTCCTGATAGTGGCTCACAGGCGCGCCTGCGACAATACCGTCAAAGTCGCTCGGATAGCGCTGCGCCTCCATGAGGCCTTGACGCCCACCCGTCGAGCAGCCCTCATGATATGCGTACTCCGCTGGCCGACCGTAGTATCTGCCGATCGCCGTCTTGGCGGCAGTGACGGTCAGATGAATCGCTCGGTAACCGAAGTCGATCTCGGCCTGGCGGTTGTTGTAGCCGAAGGACGCGCCTGGCTCGGCGCCATTGTCATGCCCCGTGTTGCTATTGGCAACTGCATAACCCTGCGCCAGACGGTGATCGGCATAGTCCAGATCGCCGTCCTTGCCACCGTCACCCCAGTTCAAAAACCGCCCATTCCAATTACCCGGTAACGGCAACTGCAGCTGATAGACAATAGCCGGGCTGATGGTGCCCCTGACATAGCAATAAGCCGGGGTTCGGTCGTTCGGCGCCACGATCCGGGCCTGAGTGATGGTTAAGTTGGGTGTATCGATCATTGCCTCGCAGGCCTGTCGCTCTGCAGCAGTCTGTGCGTGGGCAGGCACGGCGCCGACCAAAAAGCTAAGCACAACAGGCACGACGGCTCCACGCTTGAACCTCAGTTGTTTCATCGCAGAGACTCCCAGCAAACTCAGATACGAACGTACCCTTGCAGTCCGAGTTCGATCAGCGTCGTTAGCGCCCACAGATCGAGCTGGATCTCCGGCAGGATGTCTTTAGGATCAATCTCCCGCCCGAGCACGGCCTGCCCACATACGTGAAATTCTACGCCGGCTGCGTCCAGGCTCTTGATCAGCGCAATATTCGGATTCGAATGCCCATCGTGCCGCGCCATGAATTCTTCATTCTTCAAGATCATATCCGTGCCGCCACGGTGCAAGACGACGGCAAGCTTTCTTTTCTCAGCCGGAACCCCGTGTTTCGCAAGCGTGTTGAGATATCGAGCCAATGCTTCGAGCTTGGGATTGACGTCGTCGACGTTCTCCGCGGCCGCGACAATATCGAACACGACCTTATACTCGGTCGCCGGGTTCGGCAGCATGTGTGCGCCGGGCACGTCGCGGGCTGCGTCGTAGCCTGCGACCGGAAGACTCGTTTGGGCGCGCGCGGCGCCTGCCAATGTCACAAGCGCTGCGGTGAGCGCCACCATAGTCCTAAGCGTTCTCATACTTCTCCCCTTGGAATTGGATTCGGTCGTTATTAAGGCCATGATAGCGATATGGCGCCGGTAACCGACCTCAGTATCGACGCCATCCTTTGTGGTTCTGTGAATACGCCGACGACCGCGGGTTGTCAACCTGGGAGCTTGCTTTCGTTCAAGACCGCAGCCTGGTCCAGTCCCGGCTATCCAGGCGGCCTTGAGATCCATCGCGTACACTGAGGCGCCTTGCCCCACACAAGGGCCAGTACACGCCCATGCCGCCACGACTCAACCTAATCATTCTACTGTGCCTACACAGCCTGCTCTGCCTCGCGTGCGCGAGCACGCCCCGGACTCAAGAGGACTTATTCAGGCTGCGCGTCGGCGATATTGCACGCAAAGACAATGACATCAGCGTCGCGCTCGACGCCATCGTCGACACTGCGCGAGACGAGGTCATCGCTCCGCATACCCTCGTCGATCAGCTGCTGGGTTCCCGGCTTGTCCTGATCGGCGAGCAGCACACCGGTGCCGAGTTTCACGCAGTACAGTTGCGCGTGCTCGAGTTGCTTCAAGCGGCCGGCGTGCCGCTGCTGATCGGCATGGAGATGTTTCCGGCGGCAAGCCAGCTCGTGCTCGACCGGTGGACCGACGGGTCGCTGGAGGAAAGCGAGTTCCTCGCTGAATCGGATTGGTATCGCGTGTGGGGTTACCACTGGGGCTACTATCGCGAGATCCTACTGTTTGCCCGTGCACACGGGATCCGCGTGATTGGCCTCAACGCACGGCCCACGAGCGAGCCCGGAGTTGACGAAACGGCGACGGTAGAAGCCGACCTCGAGTCGGATGATCACAGGGCTCTGCTGCGGGCTTTTTTTGGAACAGACAGCCCCGTTCATGGCGGTTTATCGTCAGAGCAGTTCGAGCAGTTGTTCTCCGCGCAGTCGCGTCGCGACGCGACGATGGCGCAGCACGCAGCAGATGCGCTGGATCCACTCGCATCGCACACGATGGTCGTGCTCGCCGGCACCGGTCATGTGCTCTACGGGCTCGGTATCGCTCGGCAGCTGCCGGATGCCTATCGGCGCTCAACACTCACGATCGTGCCGGTACCCGTCAACGATGACGAAGCCATCGTCAGCGCCAGCGTCGCCGATTTTATCTGGGGCATACCCGAATCGCCCTACCCTACTTATCCGGAGCTCGGCGTCCTCACGGTGCGGACGCGCGACGGGCTGCACGTCATTTACATCGAGCCTGACTCCCCGGCCGAAGCCGCAGGCTTAGAAACCGGGGATGTGTTGACGGACATTGGCGAGACGTCGCTCACGGAGAAAAGCGAACTCGCCCGAGTGTTCGCCGGCACGCGCTGGGGCGATGTGGTCACGATCGGGCTCATGCGGGATAACGAACACCGCGAGCTTGCTGTCGCCCTGCGTCGCTGACGACTCCGTCCAGAGTCAGGCAAGCGACACTCAAGATTCTCCGGCTGTCGCGAAATCTCCGCCAAGCGCCTTATACAGTGCTGCGAGTGAGGTCGTGCGATCCGTGACCGCTACCGCGTACTGGTCCTCGAGCTCGAGCAGCGTGCGCTCGGCGTCGAGCACTGCGAGGTAATCGGCGATACCGTTATCGAAGCGCAGCCGTGCGAGGCTCGCGGCCATGCGGCTCTGCTCGACGGCCTCTGCGAGCGCGCTGGCTGTCAGGCTCGCGGCACGGTAGCCAGCCAATCCGTTTTCGGCCTCCTCGATCGCGAGCAGCAGCGTCTCCTCGAACACCGCGTAGGCACGGTCCGCTCGAGCTTCCGCTGCCAGAACGTTCTGCTTGATCCGGCCGAAGTCGAGAATCCGCCAGGACAGCGCCGGACCGATGCTCCAGCGTTCGGCTTGACTCGAACCGAGGTCGCTGCGATTGGTGCTCGTCCAGCCGAAATCACCGGTCAGCGTAAGCTTTGGATAATACTCGCTGACCTCGACACCGACGCGTGACGTGGCCTCGGCGAGACGACGCTCGGCGGCGTAGACGTCCGGCCGGCGCCGCAGCCATTGCTCCGGCGTACCGACGGCAACCATCGCGGGAACGACCGGCAGTTCGCCGAGCGCCGAAAGCTGCGTACGCAGCTCGGCGACCGACTCTGCCGTCAAGACCGCCAGCCGCTGCTCAGCGCGAGATACGGCTGCGCGGGTCTGAGGCAGCTGCGCGGCGAGAGATCGTTCCAGCGCACGCGATCGCGCGACGTCAAGACCCGTCCCGCGGCCAGCGTCGAGCGAAGCCTCCAGAATCGCGACGCCCTCGGCCTGGTTCCCCAGGTTTCTCTCTTGCACCAATAGCCGCTGCTGCGCGCCGCGCAGCGAGAAGTATGTCTGCGCGACCTCCGCGACGATGCTTAGCTGGGCGGCGGCGAGCGCCGCAGTATCGGCCTCGACACGCTGGCGTATCGCGGCGGTCTGGCGACGCAAACTGCCGAACAGGTCAACCTCCCATGACATGTCGAAACCTGCCCGATAGACGTCGGTTTCACCCGCACTCGGCGGGACGAAAGGGTCGCCCGGGCTCTGCTGATTGCGCTGCTGACTGATTCCGACACCCACAGTCGGGAACCAGCTATACAGGGACAGACCGCTCAGCGCCCGCGTCTCGTTCAAAGTCGCCAGCGCTTGCGCGATGGTCCGGTTCCGCGCAAGCGCAAGCTCGATCAGCCGATCCAGGTCGGGGTCGTTGAAGCTTTCCCAAAGCGTTTCGGGCACTGGATCGCTGGAGAAGCGATCGGCTGAGGCTTCGACGAATGAGTCGGCGAGATCCGCGGCCGGCTCGCTATAATCGGGACCCACGGCACAACCCTGGACGAGCGCCAGCACGACGCCGGCTGTGATGAGCCATTTAGCCATGCTGCACCTCGACCTGCTCGTGCGTCGCTCGCGCAACGATCTTGCGAACCAGCACATAAAAGACGGGCGTCAAGAACAGGCCGAAGAAAGTCACGCCGAGCATCCCGAAGAACACCGTGACACCCATCGCCTTGCGCACCTCGGCGCCTGCGCCGGACGCGAACACGAGCGGCATCACGCCCGCAATGAACGCAAAGCTCGTCATCAGTATCGGCCGCAATCGCAGCCGGCATGCCTCGATGGCGGCGTCAACGATCGCGTATCCCCGGCGCTCGAGATCGTGCGCAAACTCGACAATCAGGATCGCGTTTTTACATGCCAGGCCCATGAGCACGACCAGGCCGATCTGTGTGAATATGTTGTTGTCGAGAAACGTCGGCGGAACGGACACCGGCGGCGGCGGTATCCAGCCCCAGCCGATCTGCAAGCCGAACCACAAGCCGTTAATCATGTTCAAGACCCAAATACCACCGATCGCCGACAACAGGCAGAGCGGCACAATCAGAATAATCGCCAGCGGCAACGACCAGCTCTCGTAGAGCGCCGCAAGTACGAGGAACACGAAAATGATGCTTAACGGCAGCACGAACGCCGCCGAGTTCCCCTGCGTCGCCTCCTGGTAGGTCAGACCCGTCCAATCGATCGTCATGCCCTGCGGGAGCACGCTCGCCGCAACCTGTTGCACGACGGAAAGGGCTTCGCCAGACGACAGCACGGCGGGATTGATGCCGCCGGATAGATCCGCGGCCGGATAGCCGTTGTAACGAATCACTGGATCCGGCCCGAAGCCTTGGCTCATTTCCAATACGCTCGTGATCGGCACCATGCGACCCTGATCGTTGCGGACCTTGATACGGGACAAGTCGTCGACGTCATCGCGAAATTCCGCATCGGCCTGCGCATAGACACTGTACGTGCGGCCAAACAAATTGAAATCATTGATGTACGCTGAGCCCAGGTAGACCTGCAGCGCTTCGTAGACGTCCGTTATCTGTATGCCTTGCTCTTTCGTCTTGGCTCGATCCACCTCGGCATTGAGTTGCGGCACGTTCGATTGAAACGAGCTCAGCACCGAAAATGGATCGAAGCCCGGGGTCTGCCGCAAGGCGCCGGCTAGCAGCTGTGTGTTGGTATTGAGCTCTCCGAATCCTAGCCCTGCACGATCCTGCACGAACATTTCCACGCCCGACGAATTGCCGAGCCCGAGTACAGGCGGCGGCATCAGCGCGAAGGCGAGGCCTTCCTTGATCTCGCTGAATTGGAACGAAAGCCTCGCCGCGATCTCGGCAGCGCTGAGCTCACGCTCTTCTGGCGGATCGATGCCGAAAAACACGGTTCCGATATTCGGCGTATTGATGAAGTGGACCGCGTTTAGCCCGGGGAACGCGATCGCATCGGCAACGCCGGGGGTCGCGAGCGCGATCTCAGACATCTCGCGAATAGTCGCATCGGTGCGGTCGATGGTCGCACCCTCGGGCAGCAGCACGACACCGAAGAGATACTGCTTGTCCTGCACCGGAATAAACCCGGCCGGGACCGCACGGAAACCGACCACGGTCACGACGATGAGCAGCGCATAAACTGCAAGCATACGTCCGGAACGGCGAATATTTCGAGTGACGCCGACCGAATAGGCTCCGGCGCCGCGATGAAACAGTCGGTTGAACGGCCGAAACACCCACCCGAAAAGCGCCTCGATGATCTGACTGAGCCGATCCGGGGGCGCATCGCGCGATCTCAACAGCACCGCCGAAAGGGCGGGCGACAAAGTCAGCGAGTTGAACCCCGAAATCAACACCGAGATCGCAATCGTGACTGCGAATTGACGATAGAACTGGCCGGTCACGCCCTCGATAAACGCGAGCGGAACGAACACGGCACTGAGCACGAGCGAGATCGCCACGATCGGACCGGAGACCTCCTCCATGGCGTGGTGGGCGGCAGCGCGTGGGGTCTCGCCATTCTCAATATGGCGCTCGACGTTCTCGACCACGACTATTGCGTCG
>JAHEEM010000093.1 GCA_024640695.1 Rhodospirillaceae bacterium
ACGGCCATCGAGTTTCTAGGTCCAGTCGATCGAGATCAATGGACCATCGGCAACTTCGACCGGCACCGGCCGCTCTACCTGTTCGCTGCGGGCGACGAGCGCAACACGCGATTCTATGTGTCCAGCTCCACCGGGACCCTCGTGCAAATGACGACCTCGGCCGAGCGCATTGGCAACTGGCTCGGCTCTGTCGTGCATTGGTTTTATCCGACCGTGATCAGACAGAACGCGGTGGTATGGAGCCAGACGATCATCTGGACATCGATACTCGCACTGTTTCTGACCGTGGTCGGGCTTTATATCGGCATCAGCCAATTCAAACGCCGCCGCAGCGGACGCTACTCGCCGTATCGCGGCCTCGCGCTCTGGCACCACTATGCCGGACTCATCTTCGGGATCCTGACGCTGACGTGGCTGTTCAGCGGGCTGTTGTCACTGAATCCGTGGGGCACTTTTGTTAGCCGAAGCTTTGCGCCGGAGGCTGCCCGTGTGCAGGGTGGCGGTATGCGGCTCAACAATGCGCAAGCGAGTCTCGCTAACATCGCCGCGGCGAGCTTACCGGCTGGCACCGTACGGCTGATCGGAGAACCTTTCAGCGACCGCCTCTATCTCACGGCTTCGACGGCTTCCGGCGAGCGGACCCGGCTCGATGGCGAGACCCTTGTGGCGGCGCCGCTGACGGAAGCCGCGCTCATGCTGGCGGCAGCGCGTCTGCGCCCGGGCGCGAGCATCATCGAGCAAGGCTGGCTCGAGGAGGAAGACGCCTACTATTTCAGTCATCACGACGAACGGCCCCTGCCCGTCTATCGCGTTCGCTATGCCGATAGCGAACGCATGTATCTGGATGCGACGACCGGTCAGCTCGCCTATGCCGTGGATGCGAGCCGGCGGGGCTCGCGCTGGCTGTTTCTAGCACTGCATCGCGGCGACTTTGCCGCGCTGGTCCGGCAGCGCCCAGTCTGGGACATCATGATGTGGGTGCTCATGCTCGGCGTGACGGTCGGCGCCGCGAGCGGTGCGTGGCTTGGCGTCGAGCGCATTGCCCGCGCGCTGCGCAGACTGGCGCACCGGCGGTCCATGGCGGCGGCAGATCGGCCCTAGCCTTCGCAACACCCCGGCGCAGCTATTGCCCGGCGCAGCTGTTGCCCGGCGGGAAGCGCCGGCGCGCTCGCTTAAGTTCTTGCGAACTTCACGGCTGACGGCGCCGCGCCAGCCTACAGCTCGTCCGACCAGTCCTTGCCTTCGAGCAGTTCCCTGATGCAAGCCAGAAATTGCCCGGAGTACCCCCCGTCGATCGCGCGGTGGTCAAACGACTGCGCAAGAATCCCCATCGGCCGGATGCCGATCGAATCTCCCGACGGCGTCTCGAGAACAACCGGGCGTTTCTTGATCCCATCGACCGAGAGTATTGCGACCTGCGGCTGATTGATGATCGGCGCCGTCAGCAGCGTGCCGAAGGAACCGTTATTCGTGATCGTGTAAGTGCCGCCCGTCAAATCGTCCGGCCCGAGCTTGTGCTCGCGCGCGCGCCGGCTGATGTCGGAGATCTGCTGTGCAAGACCGGACACTGTCAGGTCGCCAGCGTTACGCACGACCGGCGCGACGAGTCCCTCCAGCTCGAGCGCAACCGCGATGGCCAGATGCACGCCCTTATGAACCACGAGGCTGTCACCGTCGACGCTGGCATTGACTCGCGGAAAATCCTTGAGCGCAAGACACACGGCCCGGGCAATGAATGGCAAGTACGTTAACGAATAGCCGCGCTCTCGCCGCCACTGCTCGCGCGCTGCGCCGCGAACCGCGTCAACGGCGCTGAAGTCGACCTCGATGGCCTGCAGCACGTGCGGGCTCGTCGCCTTGGAGCGGACCATGTGCTCGGCCGTGAGTCGCCGAATTCGGTCGAACGCAATGCGCTCCTCGCCACTCGAGCTAAGGCCGCGCTCCACCAATGGCGCGGGTGCCGGCACGGCCGGAGCAGCCGAGGGCGCGGCGTTGGGCTGAATCATGGCGACTGCCGGCGCCGGCTGAATCCGCGTCTCCTGCGTCTGGCCTCGATCGATCGCGGCGAGCACGTCGCTGCGCGTGATACGACCATCTCGCCCGGTGCCGTTGAGCCCATGCGGGTCGATCCCATGTTCGGCGATGAGCCGACGCACGACCGGCGATAACCTGAGGCGCTCACTGCGCGCTGTAACGTCGCGCTGCGGGACCGACTCGGGCGCCGGATCGACCCGCTGCTCAGCCGCGGGTGCATCGTGTGTCGATGCGGGCTCGGCGACGGGGCTTTCGACTTCGCCCGGCGCCATGATCACGGCGAGCACGACGCCGACATCGACGGTCTGCCCAGCCGCGACGTGGATCTCGGTGATCGTGCCGGCGATCGGTGCCGGCACCTCGGTCGCTGCTTTGTCGGTTTCGACATCGAGGAGGATCTCGTCCTTGTCGACGGTGTCGCCAACCTGCTTATGCCATACCGAGACAGTTCCTTCCGCGACCGTCTCTCCAAGCTGAGGCATGAGGATGTTCATCGCATGATCACCTTAATCGACCAGCTGCCTGACGGCGGCGATAATCCGCGCCGGGTTCGGCAGCATGGCATCTTCAAGCGCATCGGCCGAAGCCAGCGGGATGTGCGGGGTCGTCACGCGCACGATCGGACCGTCGAGCGCCCAGAAGATTTCCTCGGCAACGATCGACGCAATCTCGGCGCCCCACCCGCAGAGCCGCGGGTTTTCTTCGACGGTGACCAGACGGCCCGTGCTACCGACCGACTCCAGGATTGTCTGGGTATCGAGCGGCACGAGCGAGCGCACGTCGATGACGGTTGCCGAGATACCGAACTCCTCAGCCAGCGTGGCCGCCGCGCGCTCGGCACGAGGCACCATCGCGGCCAGCGCGACAATGGTCACGTCACTCCCGGTGCGCACGATGCGCGCCTTGCCGAGCGGCTCGATGTGATCGCCGTCCGGCACTTCGCCTTTCGTCGCGTACAGCGATTTCTGCTCGAAAAACATGACCGGGTCCGGATCGAGCACGGAGGCGGCAAGCAAGCCCTTGACGTCCGCCGGCGTGGACGGCGCGACGACTTTCAATCCGGGAATTGCCATGGCCCAGTTCTCCACGCTCTGCGAATGCTGCGCGCCGAATCGGCTGCCCCCGCCGTTGGCGCTTCTGATAACGAGCGGAAAGCTGCACTGTCCGTCGGTCATATAACGCGTCTTGGCGATCTGGTTGGCGACGAGATCCCAGCAGACCGCGAAAAAATCAGAGAACATGATCTCGGCGATCGGCTTCAGGCCTGTCATGGCGGCACCCATGGCCGCGCCGACGATCGCCTGCTCCGAAATCGGTGTATCTCTGACGCGGTCGGGACCGAACTCTTCCAGCAGCCCCGTTGTCGCCTTGAACACGCCGCCCGCGGCAGCAATGTCCTCGCCGAGGAACACGACATTGTGATCGCGCCGCATCTCCTGAGCGATTCCCGCGCTGACCGCATCCCTGTATGTCAATTCCGCCATTCTGCGCTCCCGTCGGCCCAAACATTGGTGTAGGCAATTTCTATCGGTGGTGGAGAACTGTTTCGCGCCGTCTCGGTCGCAGCGTCGATCGCCGCGGCCGTTTCAGCCTCGATCCTATCTATCGACTCGGGGTCAATACCAGCGGCGAGCAGTCGTGACCGGTACATCGGCAGCGGGTCCCGCTTGAGCCAGGCTTTGAGCTCTTGCTCGGGCCGGTACTTGCCGGGATCGGCCCTGGAGTGGCCGCCGTGCCGGTAGGTCTGCGCCTCGATCAGGCTCGGCCCCTCGCCTTGCCGGGCGCGCTCCAACGCAGCGCTGGCCGTCGTATAGACCTGGTCCGCATCGTTGCCGTCGATCAGGATCGACTCGAGGCCGTAAGCTGCCGCCCTGTCGGCAGCCGGATTCGCAACGGCCGTGACCGCGCTGATCGGCGTGTACTCCATATATAAGTTGTTCTCGCAGACGAAGACGACCGGCAAGTTCCAGACCACAGCAAAATTCAGCGCTTCGTGAAAGGCGCCGATGTTGGTCGTACCGTCGCCGAAGAAGCAGACCGCGACTTGACCGCTGTTTCGATACTGCGCCGACCATGCAGCGCCCGCAGCAATCGGCAAGTGCGCCCCGATGATTGCATAGCTACCCATCGCGCCGTGCTTTGTGCTCGTCAGGTGCATCGAACCGCCCTTGCCGCGCAGCAGGCCGCATTCTCGCCCCATGAGCTCGCCGAGAATCGCCGTCATCGATGCCCCACGCACGTAAGTATGGTTGTGGCCGCGATACGTACAGAAAGTGTAGTCGTCCTCGCGCATCGCCACGCCAAATCCGGCGGCGACGGCCTCCTGCCCGAGGGCCAGGTGGCTGGTACCTTTGATGAGGTTTTGCATGAACAGATCATACGCGCGCTGTTCCAGCGCGCGGCATTCGACCATCAAGCGGTACAGCTTGAGGCGGGTCTGTTCAGCCAGCTGGCCGTTGGCCTCGCTCACGAGCACGGTTGATTCCTTGGCGTAGTGGATCGACGAAGCCGGTTATTTTACGTTAGTTGTGGCCCGCGATCTAACTCGAGGCGGGCGGGCATCCCCGAGCCGGGCAGGCGCCGCGCACGACGGGCCGGGCTCGCGGCGAGGTCAGTTGGGGACCGCGGCGGTCCGTGCCGGCAATACGAGCCGCAGGTGGGCTTCGGGTAGCGGCTCGGAGTAGCGCGACACGGCGACGGTGACGATCAGCGACAGGAACCCGCCGAGCGTCGCCGCGGAATAGGGGCTCGCAGCGTTGAATGCAAACCAGCGGCCAAAGGGCTCGAGCGACGTGCCATAGAGCCAGCTACCCGATACCAGCCCCCCGTGGATCGCGATGAAGGCGAGCGCTCCGGCCCAGAATCCGGCCAGCGCGCCTGCCCGAGTCACGCCGCGCCATAAGGACCCGAGCACGAGCGGCCCGGCCAGCGCCGCAGTGAACCCGCCGATACCGACCCAAACGAGCAGCACGACGTTCATATCCATGACGAACCAGGCGAGCACCGCGGAGCCGAGCATCGTGACGACCGTGACCGCGCGGCTGATGATCAGGACATTGCGGTCAAGGACGTCCCGGTCGATGTGCGGATGCAGCCGCGGCGCGAGGCTGCGCCGGTAGATGTCGTTGGCAAACACCTGCGAGGTGGAGATCACCAGCCCGTCGGCCGTGGACATGACGGCCGACAGGATCCCGACCCCGAGCAAGGCAGCCAGCCAGGTCGGGAACAGCTCGATGAACAGCGCCGGCAAAGCCGTGTTGGGGCCTCCCGCGGCAAACAGCGACTCGCCAAAGCGCCCCCGCGCGAGCGCACCGCCGAGCGTGATGGCCGGCAGCAGCATACCGAACGTAAAGGCATAGACGATGAACTGCCTGCGCTTGGATTCGCCCTTCAAAGCCCAGAGCTTGTTGCCCATATGCGGCAGCAAGCCCAGCGGGATATGCGCGACGGTGACGGTCACGAAAGCCCACACCGATGCCGTGATCGCAGCGCCCGGGTTGCGCGGCGCCAGCAGCAAAGGGTCCTGGCTGCGAAGATTGTCGAGCAAGGCACCGAGCCCGCCGTTGCCGGCCCCGGCAAGAAACATCACCAGTATGCCGACCGCGAGCACGACCATGAGCAAACCTTGCGCACCGTCCGTCAGGATATCGGCGTGGGCGCCACCCAAAGTCACGTAACCGAGCAACACGACGGTCGTGATCGCCAGCGCCCAGGCCTGCGGCAAACCGAGCATCATCTCGAACATGATGAGCCCCGCAACGAGTTGCCCGGAAAGATAAAACAGCAGAATCAAGGAGAAGATCGCGGCGGATATGCGCAGCGCCTCGGATTGATAGCGCTCACCGAGGAACTCGGGTATCGACCGCGTGCCGGCAAGATTGCCGTAACGGCCGATCGTGCGCTGACAGATCATGATGCCGGCATAAAGCCCGAGCGGATACAGGAAAGCGATCCAGAGCGTCGACAAGCCGTACGCATACATAAGCCCTGGCAGGCCAAGAAAGGTTGCGCCGCTCGCAGCAGTCGAGGCAAACGCCAGCGCGAGAATCAGCGGGCCGTATCCGCCTCGGGCGGTCGCGAAGTCATCGGCGTTGGCAACGCGGCGCGCGCCCAGCAGACCGAATCCGGCCATAGCAGCGATATAGGCGACGAGAAACAGCCAGGACCAGGAATGCAGTGTCATTGCGAGCCTCCCCGAGGCGATATGCTACTTGAATTTCGCCTCGCTCGGAGCCGCGAGCCGCCAGGCTTGCCGACAGATTGCTTTAGCCCAAATACTGTGGAACCATCGCAGTCCCGCGAAAATCGCAACCCGACCCGCCGCCCAACAGCAACGACGATCGGCGGCTCGCTGCAATTAGCCGCGCTTTGATTCAGGCGGTAACACAAGGCCCGCGGCAGCACCGACTCATCGTGGGACCGGCGCTTTCGGGCCGGGGCGGTCACGCGACGACCCAATAATTTGGAGCACATGGAACAGTCATGAACACGAGTTTGAAAATAGCCCTGATACCGGGTGACGGAATCGGCACTGAAGTCATGCCCGAGGGCGTCCGCGTGCTCGAGGCCGCCGGCAAGAAACACAACATCGACTTCGTCTGGAAGGACTTCGACTGGTCTTGCGAGCGTTACCTCAAGACCGGCAGCATGATGCCAGAGGACGGCATCGAGCAGTTGCGTGCGTTCGATGCCATCTACCTAGGAGCTGTTGGCTTTCCGACTGTTGCCGATCACGTCTCGCTGTGGGGTCTGCTCATTCCGATCCGCCGCGAGTTCGACCAGTACGTGAATCTGCGCCCGGTGCGGCTCTTCGACGGGGTCCCCTGCCCGCTCGCGGGCAAAAAAGCCGGCGACATCGACTTCTACGTCGTGCGCGAGAACGTCGAAGGCGAGTACTCTGCCATCGGCGGTATCCAGTACAAAGGTACCGACCAGGAGTTTGCCGTGCAGCAGAGCGTATTCACGCGGCGCGGCGTTGACCGCATTCTCAAGTATGCGTTCGAGCTGGCCTCCTCGCGCGATGCCAAGCATCTGACCTCGGCGACGAAATCCAACGGGATTATCCACTCGATGCCGTACTGGGATTCGCGCGTCGCCAACATGGCCCAATCCTATCCGAACGTCAAAGTCGATCAGTTCCACATCGATATCCTCACGGCAAATTTCGTACGCATGCCCGAGCATTTCGATGTCGTCGTCGGCAGCAACCTGTTCGGCGACATTCTGTCCGACCTTGGGCCGGCGTGCACCGGCACGATCGCCATCGCGCCTTCCGCGAACACGAACCCCGAGAAAGTGCATCCGTCGATGTTCGAGCCCGTGCACGGCTCTGCCCCCGATATCGCAGGGCAAGGCATCGCCAACCCGATCGGCACCATCTGGGCGGGCGCAATGATGCTGCAGCATCTCGGCCAGCGCGATGCTCACGACACGATCATGGCGGCTATCGAAACGGTGCTGCGCGAAGGCAGGCAGCTCACGCGCGACATGGGCGGCAAGGCGAATACCGTGGAGCTCGGCAAAGCGATCGCGGCGGCAATCTAGCAGGCTCTCCGCAAGAGAATCGCTGCCAGGACAGAGCTGTTCTCGTGCCGGATGCGCTCGGCAGTCTGCGCTACGCAGAATCGAAGTACTATTGCCGAGAATACTTAAGGGGAGATAGATAATGAGAAGCACCCTGAGCTTGGCCATTGTCCTCACGGTCGGTTGGATCTTAGGCGCGGCGAGCCCAGCGTCTGCACAAACGCCGCCAGAGCGGGAAATCACCAACGTGACCGGCGATCTGTATCGCTTCAGGGAGATTCGACATGTCGGCATGTTCCTCGTCACGCCCGAGGGAATCATCGTCGTCGATCCGACCAACCCGGGGCTTGCGGCATGGCTCAAAGATGAACTCGATCGCCGCTTCGGCCTCCCGGTTCGCTATGTCATTTATAGTCACAGTCACAACGACCATGCCTCCGGCGGCAGCGTGTTCGCCGCTACCGCGACATTCATCGGCCACGAGAATATGCGCCACAACTTGCAGAAGCCGCCGGCCGATGCGCCGCTGCTGCCGCGCGAGCGTCTGTGGGATGCGAACGGCAACGGTCGGATCGAGCTGTCGGAAGCTAACGGTTATGCCGCCCAAGCGTTCGACCTGCTGGGCATCGATAAGCGCCAAGGCCTGACGCGCTCGAACATCTGGGAAGTCCGCTTCGGCGGCGGTGCGACAGTGCCGCCCGATATCTATTACTCAGACCAGATGACCGTCCGTCTCGGTGGCAAGAGCGTCGAGTTGCACTACTTCGGCCGTGGCCATACCGACGACATGAGCGTGGTTCTATTTCCGGACGAACGCACGATCTACACGGTCGACGCCCTGACGCCGAAGCGGCTGCCATTCGAGGACCTGGACGGCTGCTTCCTGCCCGAGTGGCTTGACTGGCTGCGCCAGGTCGACGAGCTCGACTTCGACATCCTCTCTCCGGGCCACGAGGCCATCGGCACGAAGGCCGATGTTACCGAGCAAATCGACTACATGCGCGACCTCGTCGACGCGGTTCAGGCCGGTATCGACGCGGGTAAGACCAAGCAGGTGCTCGTCGATACAGTCATGCTGGAACAGTATGCCCATATGCGCGAGTACCAGAATTGGCGAGCGGTCAACGTTGCCGGTGCCTACGAAATATTGATGTCGTCCGGTCGCTGAACGCCGCTCAGGCGCGGCGCCGTTAAGCATGTCACCTTGAGCGGCGATCGCACGTGAATGAGCTGTTTTCCGACCCGGCTTTCATCGCCGTTGCGGTCATCGCCGTGCTCATTACGGGAATCTCCAAAGGCGGCTTCGGTGGCATGGCGCTGCTTGCGGTGCCGCTGATGTCGCTGGTCATCTCACCGATCCAGGCGGCGGGCATCATGCTGCCGATCATGATTCCGATGGACGTCATGAGCGTCTGGGTCTATCGAAAACGCTGGGACCGCCGCAATCTCGCGGTGCTGATTCCGTCGGCGGCGATCGGCATCACCATCGGCGGCCTGACGGCGCGCTGGGTCAACGACGACATCGTCAGACTGCTCGTCGGCGTCATCGCGGTCGTGTTCATCATGCATCGCTGGATCACGATGCGGCGCAAACGGACCGCCACCGAAGACTCCAGCAGGCTCCCCAACAGGGCCTTCGGGATCTTCTGGGGAGCCTGCTCGGGATTCACGAGCTTTCTCGCGCACGCGGGCTCGCCGCCTTATCAGGTCTATGTGCTGCCGCAGCGCCTGCCGAAGGAAATCTACGCTGGCACGAGCGTGATATTTTTCGCGACCGCCAATGCAATCAAGCTCATTCCATATAGTCTGCTCGGGCAGTTCTCGCCGGCCAATCTTTCCGTATCGGTCGTGCTGTTGCCGCTCGTGCCCGTCGGTGTTTTCATCGGCGTGTGGCTCAATCGCAGGCTGCGCGAGGACGTGTTTTACGCCATTGTCATGACGGCAATATTCCTCGTCGGCGTGCGATTGATCTGGGACGGCGTCAACAACGTCTTCGGATAAATCCCGGCGCGCCGGTCAGTGCTACACTGCCGGTGCTCTCGATATACCGATACCTATGCGCCGATCAAAGCGAAACATGCCGGGCTCGCTGCTCGTAACGCTTGCAGCCATGCTCGTGCCAGCCCTCGCATACGCAGATGTCTTTCGGCTGACCGCCGGCGCTCCACAATCGACGAACCTGCCCTGGATCGGCGTGATCCAACGCGTCGTCGTGCCTGAGTCGAACAAACGGCTGAAGACCAGCGGCAGTGCACACTCGATTGTCTGGCGCGAGGCGTATGGCGGCTCGCTCTACAAGTGGCAGAACACCCTCGAGGCGATCGAGATCGGGCTTGCCGACATTGGCTGGGTCGGCGCGCTCTGGGAAGTCTCGAAGATGCCCTTGCAGAACGTCACGTATAACGCACCGTTCGTAACGGACGATCTCGGGCTCATGCTCGACATATTCAACGAGCTGCACGAGACAATGCCGGCGTTGCGCCAGGCATGGACCGATCAAAACCAGATCATGCTCGGCGCAAGCGGCGTAGACACCTACCACCTGCTGACCACCTTCCCTGTCAGCGGCGTTGCCGATCTGCAAGGTCGCAAAATCCTAGCGCCCGGCCCATCCGCGACCTGGCTCGAGGGCACCGGCGCGGTTGCAGTCAACGGCGGGCTCAACACGTATTACACCCAAATTCGAACCGGCGTCGCCGATGGCGTGCTGACGATCCTGACGGGCGCCTATCCCTACCGCATCCATGAGGTTGCACCTTACGTGACCCTCGTAAGCCTGGGCGCACAGTTCAACGGCGGCCTTGCGATCAACAACGACACCTGGGAGCGCCTGCCCGCCGACGTGCAGCACGTTTTCGCGGAGCTTGGCCGCGAGTACAGCCGCACGATGGCGGCAGAGGTCGCGGCAAATTACGACCGCGCGCTCACGGCCATGGCGGCCGACGGTGCAATCGTATCGACCCTGACGGAGACGGAGCGGCGCAAATGGATCGATGGGCTCCCGGACATCGCCGGGCGCTGGGTCGCCGCCGCGGAGCGCCGCGGCTATCCCGCGCGGGCGGTGCTCGAGGCGTTCATGAACGCGTTCCGCGATCGCGGCGGACAGCCTTTGCGTGACTGGGACGCGCTGGGTCAGCCTTGAGAGCGCCGCAGCCCAGCGCGTCGTTCACCAGGCTCGTCAAGGCGATGAACGGCGCCGGCGTGATCTGGATCTTCGCGCTCATGTTCATGATCTGCGCGGACATCGCCGGGCGGACGCTGTTCGATCATCCGCTGCAGGCGGTCCCAGAGATCGTGTCGCTGTCTCTCATCGGTTGCGTGTTCCTGCAGATCGCCTATGCGGTTCGCCGTGATCGGCTCACGCGCGCGGAGATCGTGCTGGCCTACGTCGACGAGCATCAGCCCGCGATTGCGAGCGGCGCGAGACTGCTATCCGCGATCGCCGGGGCAGTCGTCTTCGGCGTCATCGCCACCGGCGCCTGGCCGGATTTCTGGCGCGCATTCCTGACCGCTGAATTCGTCGGCGTCGAAGGCATCTACACGCTGCCGGTCTCGCCGATCAAGCTCTTCGTCGTGCTGGGGTGCGTCATCGCGACGCTGAGTTACCTCGGCGCAATCATCGAATCCGCGCGATCGAGCGCGCTGCGGAGCTCCGCAATCGGCCTCGCGCTCGTGATTCTCGTCGGCGCTTGCACGATAGTCGCCTGGCAGACAATGGCAAGCGATCGACAGATCGGCATCGCGGCAATCGTCGCCGTTCTGACATTGATCGCATCGGGAATGCCAATCGCCATCGCCTTGCTCGTGATTGGCTTCCTCTGTCTGGCGTTACTCAAGCGCGACTTCCGTGTAGCGACCGACACGCTATCGCTGGCCGCCCAGGGCACAGTCTCCGAGTACGTGTTTGCGACCGTGCCGCTGTTCGTGCTCATGGGCCTGTTCGTGAGTGTCTCGGAAATCGGCCGGGATAGCTTTCGCGCGGCACAGCACGCCTTCGGCCGGATGCGCGGCGGCCTCGGTGTAGCAACCGTCGCCGCCAATGCGGTTTTTGCCGCGATCACGGGCATTTCGATCGCATCCGCGGCCATTTTCTCGAAGATTGCGGTGCCGGAGATGATGGCACGCGGCTACACGGCGCCATTCGCTGTCGGGCTTACGGCCGGTTCCTCCGTTCTCGGCATGCTAATCCCCCCAAGCCTGTTGCTGATCATCTATGGCGTCCTTGCCGAGGTCTCGATCGGCGCGCTGTTTCTCGCAGCCATCGTGCCGGGAATACTGCTCGCGATCGCGCTGGCTGGCGGCGTTATCGTCATGGCCCGCTTTTGGCCCAGCTTCGTCGGCCAGCCCGCCGTAACCGAGGACGAAGCGGCAGGCA
>JAHEEM010000305.1:0-2086 GCA_024640695.1 Rhodospirillaceae bacterium
TTGCTCCAGCTCGGCCAGCTGCTGACCAAGCTTCGCCAGAAATCCTTCCAACGCCCCTTTGACCCAGCTAACCCTGCTTGAAGGCACCGTAGCCGAGCAGGCGAGCCTGGCGTCGCTCCACCAGGGCGTCGAGCGACAGGCTCTGCAGGTCTGCAAGCCCCTGCACCAGCGCATTCTTGATGCTCTCCGCCATCGCGCCCGGATTACGGTGCGCACCGCCCAACGGTTCCTGCAAGACCTCGTCGATGAGCCCGAGCTTGATTAGGCGATCCGAGGTCACGCCCATGGCATCGGCTGCCGCTTCGGCCTTATCGGCGCTCTTCCACAATATAGATGCGCAGCCCTCCGGCGAGATCACCGAATAGATGCTGTACTGCAGCATCAGCACACGGTCGCCGATGCCGATCGCCAGTGCCCCGCCCGAGCCGCCTTCGCCGATCACTATGCTGATGATCGGCGTACGCAGCGCGGACATTACGAGCAGATTCCGGGCAATTGCCTCGCTCTGGCCGCGTTCCTCGGCCCCGACGCCGGGATATGCACCGGGCGTATCGATGAGCGTGATGACCGGCAGGCGAAATTTCTCTGCCAGCCGCATGAGCCGCAGCGCTTTGCGATAGCCCTCGGGCCTGGCCATACCGTAGTTCCGGCGGACTCGCTCGGTCGTATCACGGCCCTTCTGATGACCGATGATCATGACAGGCTGACCTTCGAGGCGCGCGAGACCTCCGATCAGGGACTGATCATCGGCGTACATGCGATCGCCGTGTAATTCCTGGAAGCCGGAAAAACAGTTAGCGACGTAGTCCAGGGTGTACGGCCGTAAGGGATGTCGGGCCAGCTGCGTGACCTGCCAGGCTGAAAGCCCGGTGAAGATGCTCTTCGTGAGTGAGTCGCTCTTGCGCCGCAGGCGCTCGATCTCCTCGCTAATATTGAGCTCTGAATCGTCACCGACAAACTTGAGCTCGTCGATTTTCGCCTCGAGCTCAGCGATCGGCTGCTCGAAATCCAAGAACTTGAGATTCATCTGAAAACCTTACTCGTATCAGCTTAACGGTGGCAAGCGGTTCATCAGCCGACCGCGGAACTGGTCACAGAGGCCAGCCTGGTCGAGCGGGCGCGCCGGCAGTCTCGCGCTAGCCGATATGCCGAGGATAATAAATAGAGTATCGATGCGCCCCAGGAAGCTGACTGAGCCGCTCGCGCAGCTCGCGGGTCGGACGCACGGTCCATCGGTCACCGAGTGTCAGCAACGCCCTGGCTGCGGGCCCGGCGTATTCGATACAGACTTCACACTGGCCATGAGTAAAAGGTTGCAGCGTGTCACGTAAATTGCCGATGAGCTCGAGACCGGCACTCTCACAGTGGATCGTGAGTCGGCGTGCATGCTCCTCGATCGCGTCGTCGACGGAACGCACGCGCTGCGCGGTGACGCGCCAGGCATTGATGAAATCGTCGAAACGCAGCTGACCCTCCACGACCAATACCGCATCCTTGGTCACTAGATGCTTGTACTGCGCGTAGATATCCTCGAACAGCGTCACCTCCAGCCGGTCGGTATCATCGTCTAGCACGATCGATGTCCGGCTGCCGCGACGCCGCAGATCCATGACTAGACCCGCAACCGCGACGTTGCGGCGAGCCTGGTAACCGTAGCCGCTACCGTTACCGTAGCCGCCACCGTTGCCGTTGCCGGGGGGTGCCGCGACGACTTTGGCGATCGCGCCATTGGTGAAGTGACGACAGTGCTCGGCGTAATGATCGAAAGGATGACCGCTTAGATACAGGCCGAGACTCTCGCGCTCGGCGGAGAGCCGTTCACGATCGGTCCAATCCCTGATCTGCGTCAGCTCGAAGGTCAGCGCCTCGTCGGCCTCATGGCCGCCAAATAGAGCACCCTGCCCAGCCGCGAGGGCATGTGCGGATCGTTCTGCGAGTTTGAGCACGTCCGGTATTGCATTCACGAGGGTCGCACGATTTGCGCCGAGACCGTCCAACGCCCCGGAGCGCACGAGCGCCTCGAGCACGCGCCGGTTGAGCTTGTGCTGATCGACACGCTTACACAGATCGAGAAGATCGGAGAATG
>JAHEEM010000305.1:2096-3386 GCA_024640695.1 Rhodospirillaceae bacterium
TGGCGTCGCGTTCCGCGACTATGGACTCGACGACACCACGCCCAACGCCCTTGATGGCCCCGAGCCCATAGGCAATCTTCTGCTTGCCCGCCACCGTGAACACGTATTCGGACACGTTGACGCTCGGTGGCAAAAGCTCGATCCCGAGCTGCTTGCAGTCATCCTTGAGCAGGACGAGCTTATCGGTATTGTCCATGTCAGCAGTCAGCACTGCAGACATGAACGCCTCTGGGTAATGCGCCTTGAGCCAGGCCGTCCGGTAGGCAATCAGCGCGTAGGCGGCCGAGTGCGACTTATTGAACCCGTAGCCCGCAAACTTTTCTATGAGATCGAAAATATCGCTCGCGCGGCGCTCATCGTGACCGAGCTGCGTGGCTCCGGCAACGAATACAGAGCGCTGCTTGGCCATCTCTTCCGGCTTCTTCTTGCCCATCGCGCGCCTTAGCAGGTCGGCACCGCCGAGCGAGTAGCCGGCAAGCACCCGCGCGATTTGCATGACCTGCTCCTGATACAAAATCACGCCATAGGTGCTCCGGAGCACCGGCTCGAGGTCTGGATGCAGGTAATCGATCGCCCCGCTGTGGCGGCCGTGCTTGCGGCTGATGAAATCGTCGACCATCCCCGACTGCAGGGGGCCGGGGCGGAACAGCGCCAAGATGGCGACAAGATCATCGAAGTGATCCGGCTGCAGGCGCTTGATCAGATCGCGCATGCCGGCAGACTCGAGCTGGAAGATCGCCGTCGTCCGGCAGCTTCGCAGCAGATCATAGGAAGGCCGGTCATCCATCGGCAAGGTCTCGATGTCGATCGGCCCGAGGCCCTGCTCGCTGCGCAAGGCATTAGCCGCCCTGATGGCACGATCGATGATCGTCAGGGTCTTCAGACCCAGGAAGTCGAACTTGACTAGCCCAATGGACTCGACGTCGTCCTTGTCGAACTGCGTCAGCAGCGTACCGCCCGGCTCGTGGTAGATCGGCATGAACTCGGTCAGCGGCGTCGGAGCGATGACGACGCCACCGGCGTGAGTGCCGGCATTCCGCGCCAAGCCTTCTAGCTGCCTCGCAAGATCGATTAGGGCGTGCACCTCCTCTTCGTTCTCATACAGCGCGCGTAGCTCAGCGTCATCAGCCAGGGCTTTCTCGAGCTTGATGCCGATCTCGAACGGGATCAGCTTGGCGATACGATCGACGTAGCCATACGGATGCCCGAGGACCCGACCAACGTCGCGCACGACGGCACGCGCCGCCATCGTGCCAAAGGTAATGATCTGCGAGACTCTGTCACGCCCGT
>JAHEEM010000094.1 GCA_024640695.1 Rhodospirillaceae bacterium
GCCCATAGCCCAGTTTGAGCGTCCCGAAAAGTCGGTACACCACTGTCCGCGGAAACTCCCGCGCCCGTCAGAATTAACCAGCGCTCGGCCTTGACCAGCTGCCCGCCGAGGCCGGTGGGAAGTTGATTCGCTAAGGCGTTCTCGCTACTCAACCGCCGCCGTCAGCCTCCGCGAGCTGCCGCAGAACGTACTGAAGGATTCCGCCATGCACGAAGTACTCTTGTTCCTTCGGCGTGTCGATTCTGACGCGCGCATCGAACTGAACTTTTCGTCCGTCAGCTTTGGTGGCTGTCACGCTGACGGTTTTACTTCGGCCCTCATCGACTCCGCCGATATCAAAGCTCTCAGTGCCGTCCAGTTGCAGCGAAGCGGCACTCTCGCCGTCGAGAAACTGCAGCGGCAGAACGCCCATGCCGATCAAATTCGAGCGGTGAATCCGTTCGTAGCTCTCCACGAGCACCGCGCGGATGCCCAGCAACATTGTCCCCTTTGCTGCCCAATCGCGCGATGATCCTGAGCCGTACTCCTTGCCACCGATGACCAGCAGCGGGGTGCCCTCGGCCCGGTAACGTTCCGACGCATCGAAGATAGTCGTGATGTCGCCGCCAGGAATGTACTTCGTCCAGCTGCCTTCCTTGCCGTCCGCGAGCTGATTGCGCAACCGAATGTTCGCAAAGGTGCCCCGCATCATCACCTCATGATTGCCGCGCCGCGAGCCGTAGGAGTTGAAGTCGGCCTTGCCGACGCCCTGCGCCTGCAGGTATTTGGCGGCTGGGCTATCGGCAGCGATCGATCCGGCCGGTGAAATATGGTCGGTCGTGACGGAGTCGCCCAGCAGTGCGAGCACGCGCGCCCCGCTAATGTCCGAGGTCGGCTCGGGTATGAGTGTCATGCCTTCGAAATAAGGCGGGTTCTTCACGTAGGTAGAGGAGTCGTCCCAGGCATAGGTTTCGCCCGTGGGTACCTCGAGGCTGCGCCAGTTCGCATCGCCCTCGAACACGCTGCCGTAGTTGCGCTGGAACATCTTCGCGTCAATATTGCTTGCGATGAGATCGTGAATCTCGTGCGACGTCGGCCAGATGTCACGCAGGAAAACGGGGTTACCGTCGGTATCCTCGCCGAGCGGGTCGTCGTAGAGATCGACGTTCATGCTGCCGGCGAGCGCATAGGCAACGACGAGCGGCGGTGAGGCGAGGAAGTTCATGCGCACGAGTGGATGAATTCTGCCTTCGAAATTGCGGTTCCCTGAGACGACGGAGCAACCGATCAGGTTATGCTCCTGCACTGCCTTGGCGATTTCCTCGGGCAGCGGCCCGGAGTTGCCGATGCAGGTCGTGCAACCATAGCCGACGACGTTGAAACCGAGACCCTCGAGGTCGTCGAGGAGGTTTGCATGCTCGAGGTAGTCGGTGACGACCTTTGAGCCTGGCGCGAGCGAGGTCTTGACCCACGGCTTGGCTCTGAGGCCCCGCGCCATTGCGTTGCGAGCCAGGATCCCGGCGCCGATCATGACGGCCGGATTGGAGGTGTTCGTGCAGCTCGTTATTGCTGCGATCAGCACCGCACCGTCAGCAAGCTCGAAGTCCTCGCCGTTACGAGTCACGGTCGTGCTTGCAGGGGCCGTCCGGCCCCGGTCCTTTTCGGCAGCTTCTTTGAACTTTGCAGCCGCGCCCCGCAGCGCAATGCGGTCCTGCGGTCGCTTCGGCCCGGCGAGACTGGGCTCGACCTGGTCCAGATCCAGCGTCAAGGTGTCGCTGTAACGAGCGTTGATCTGAGTTCGCCAGAGGCCCTGTTCTTTGGCGTAGGCCTCGATCAGTTTGATGTGGCCCGTAGAGCGGCCAGAGAGCTCAAGATAGCGCAGAGTCTCCCCGTCGATCGGCACGACCGCGCAGGTGCTGCCGAACTCTGGCGACATATTGCCGAGTGTGGCGCGGTCGGCCAACGGCAGGTGCTCGAGACCGTCTCCGAAGAACTCGACAAACTTACCGACGACCCCCCTGGCTCGCAGCATCTGGGTAACGGTCAAGACGAGATCGGTCGCGGTGGCACCTTCGGCCAGTTGTCCCTTGAGTTCGAAGCCGACCACTTGAGGAATCAACATCGTAATCGGCTGACCCAGCATGGCGGCCTCCGCCTCGATACCACCGACGCCCCAGCCGAGAATGCCAAGGCCGTTGATCATCGTGGTGTGGGAGTCGGTGCCGACCAGCGTGTCGGGGTAGGCCATGCGCCGGCCGTTTTTGGTTACGTCGAAGATGACCCGGCTCAGATACTCGAGATTGACCTGGTGGACGATGCCGGTGTTTGGCGGCACGACTTTGAAGTTGTCGAAGGCGTTCTGGCCCCAACGCAGAAAGGCGTAGCGTTCCTGATTGCGCTGGAATTCGATGGCGTTGTTGGATGCGAGCGAGTCGGCCGTGCCGAACTTGTCGACCTGCACCGAGTGATCGATGACGAGCTCTGCCGGTGATAGCGGGTTGATCGCAGAGGCCTTGCCGCCGAGCTTGACCATCGCATCCCGCATCGCTGCAAAATCGACGATTGCGGGGACGCCCGTGAAATCCTGGAGAATAACGCGCGCCGGCGTGAACGCGATTTCCTGATTGGGCTGCGCTTTGGGATCCCAGGCTGCAAGCGCCTTGATGTCGTCGGCGGTGATGTTTGCGCCGTCTTCATGCCGCAGCAGATTCTCGAGGAGAATCTTGAGGGAATACGGAAGCTGTTCGATGCGGCTATCGCCGACGGCGTCGAGCTTGAAGTACTCGAATGTTTCGCCGCCGACATTGAGGGATTGGCGAGCGCCAAAGCTGTTGATCATCAGGAAACCCCTTGCAAATAGATGCCGGACCCCGGCGTGCGGGCGCGGATTATAGCAAGGTGCTTAGCCGGCTGCTTCCAGGGCGAGATCACGCATCTCGGCGGCGACGATCTTGGCGCCGCCCAGGCAGCGTTCTCCCTGATAGAACACGACGAACTGACCCGGGGTCAGGGCGCGCTGGGGCGCCTCGAAGAGCACCTCGAGCGAGGTCGAGCCGGTGCGGAGAACGGAGCACGGCTGCTCGGTCTGGCGATAGCGCGTCTTGGCCCGGCAGCGCAGGGCAGCGCCGTTCTGCCAGGCCCCCGGGGGTTCGTTGATCCAGTGCGCAGCCTCGGCTGCAAGCCAGTTCTGCGACAGCATCGGATGGCCAGCACCTTGCACGACTGTGAGCGTGTTCGTCTCGGGGTCTTTGCCGGCGACGTACCATGGCTCAGGGCCGAAGCCGCTTAAGCCGCCGACGGCAAGGCCTTGGCGCTGCCCGAGCGTGTAGAACGCGAGGCCCTGGTGCTCGCCGACCACACGCCCGCCGGGTTCCTTCATTGGGCCGGTCTCGACCGGCAGGTAGCGAGCTAGAAACTCCCGAAAGCGCCGCTCGCCAATGAAGCAGATCCCGGTGCTGTCCTTTTTTTCCGCATTCGCGAGGCCGGCGGCGCGCGCATGTCGCCGTACGTCACTTTTCAGCATTGCTCCCAATGGGAAAAGGACACCTTCGAAGGCCGTTGCGCTGACTGCGTGCAGGAAATAGCTCTGGTCCTTGGACGAATCGGTTCCTTTCATTAGCTGCGCCTGGCCGTCGACCGCGCACAGGCGGGCATAGTGACCCGTGGCTAAGTAATCTGCGCCGAGGCGCGCAGCGTGGCGGCGCATGGTGCCGAACTTGATTTCACGGTTGCACAGCACGTCGGGGTTGGGAGTTCGCCCGGCCCGGGACTCGGTCAGAAATTCAGCGAATACCTGCCCGGCGTACTCCGCGCTGAAGTTGACCCGGTGCAGAGGCAGTCCGAGCTGACGAGCGACCCGGCGTGCATCCTGGAAATCCGCCGCGGACTCGCAGTAACCGTCGTCCTCCCAGTTGGTCATGTGCAGGCATTCGACGTTGTAGCCTGCATCCCGCAGCAATAGCGCGGCAACTGCGGAGTCGACGCCGCCGGAGAGCGCCACGATGACTCGTTTCTCCTGGCTCATGCACGAATGTTAGCAGACCTGGCGGGCTAAGCCTGACGCCAGTAGGCAGGGCTTGTGGCGCGGGAGCTGAGGTCCGAATCTACCGGGCTGCCTGCTGGCGCAGCTGCGTCTGGATTGCGAGCTCGGCCAGGCAGGACAGCGGAAAGCGCGTGCCCGCACGATAATCGTCGATGCAGCGCAGCACCATCGGGCTGCGCAGACGATGTTGGCGCGCCAGGATCTGCTCCCGGCTGAGCCAGTGCGTGGCAATGATCACCTCATCGAGCGCAGGTTTGCCTTTTGGAGCCTCGGCCTGTCCGCAAAAGGCCACGCGCAGAAAGGACAGATCGTCGGATTCGCTATACCAGTGGTAGAGCCCGAGAACCGCTTGAGGCTCGAACCGATAGCCGGTTTCCTCGCTGGTCTCGCGGATCACGGCCTCTACCAGTGTTTCGCCCGGCTCGACGTGGCCGGCGGGTTGGTTGATGACCTTGCGACCACCGGCATGCTCCTCGACGAGCAGGAAACGGCCTCGGTTCTCGATTAATGCGGCGACCGTGATGTCTACGCGACCGGTCGTTTGCGGGATCTGTAAGCTTGGATCAGTCAACAGCTCGCACCGCCGTCTCAGGACTGCAGCTGGCGAAGCTCCGGCTCGAGCTCACAGGCCTGCCAAAGCTGATCGAAGCGCTCGAGGTGGTCGCAGGCAAGGGTTTCGTCCCGCGCCAGCATCCCCTCCCAGCGTCGCGCGTCCGCGCGGTACATGATCGCTTTATCGTCTGCGATGCAGAAAGCGTCATGGCAGTCACGAAACGCCGGCTTGACGTTGCGAAACTCGATATAGCTATTCAACCGGCGGCCCATCGTGACGAAGTCGTTGCCGAGTTTCATTGTCCGCTCGGGGTGAACGATGAGCACGCGCACGCGTGCGAAGCTGCGTGCGAGTATGAATTTCTTGAGTCTCTCGAGGAAGATATCGTGGTCGTAGAGCTCGGGCTCCAGGTCATGGGTCAGAATCGCCAGGCCGCGCTCGGCATGGCCGATAAGCTCCGCCACGGCGACGCGCACTTCATCGCGGCTCGCGAGGACTCGCGGCTTGTATTCTTTGATGCTGCGTTGCGTCATTCGAGCGGTTACCCTTGCCCCGCCATCCGGCCGGGGAGGGCATGATCTTCCCGTATAGCTATTCGATGCGGCTGACCGGCTTCTGGTCCTGGAAACTATCTTTACTTAACCATCATCGCCAAGCTGTGCCGCAGGTCACGTTTCGTATGCCGAGCATGGCTGCCGCGGCACGGCGCCTCAGATCTCCCGCGCGAGCTGCGCGGCAAGCCCGATGTATTGCGCCGGGCTCAGCGAGGCTAAACGGGCACGCGCATCTTCCGGAATTTCGAGCTGGGCGATGAACCCAGTTAGGGCATCTCGGGTGATCGCCCGGCCGCGGGTCAGTTCCTTGAGCTGCTCGTAGGCGTCGTTGATTCCATAGCGTCGCATCACTGTCTGGATGGCCTCGGCGAGTACCTCGGTGCTTGCCTCGAGGTCACGCCCAATCCGCTCTGGGTCGGCTTCGAGTTTTTCGAGACCTTTTTGGCATGCGTCGATCGCGAGCAGGCTATGGCCGATTGCGACGCCGAGATTTCGCAGTACCGTCGAGTCGGTCAGGTCACGCTGCCAGCGCGAGATCGGCAGCTTGTCGGCAAGAAAACCGAGCAAGGCCGTGCTGAGCCCCAGATTACCTTCGGCGTTCTCGAAATCGATCGGGTTGACCTTGTGCGGCATCGTCGATGATCCCACCTCGCCCGGGAGAGTCCGTGATCGAAGGTAGCCGAGACTGATATAGCTCCATAGGTCGCGGCACATGTCGGTCAGGACCGTGTTATAGCGGCTCAGCGCATGCGCGTACTCAGCGATCCAGTCATGCGGCTCGATCTGCGTCGTATAGCGAACGGCTTGGAGGTCGAGCGAGCGGACGAAGCGCTCGCCGATATCGCGCCAATCGAGCTCAGGATACGCAATGGCGTGCGCATTGAAGTTGCCGACGGCGCCGTTGAATTTGCCGACGGGCCTGACTGCGGCGAATCGTTCGGCCTGAACCTCCAGGCGGTACACGAAATTGGCGATCTCTTTGCCCAGCGTGGTCGGAGAGGCGGCCTGGCCGTGAGTCCGAGACAGCATTGCCAGATCAGCCTGGGCGTGCGCGATCGTACGCAGGGCATTCGTCAGATGTTTGATGCGCGGCAGCAACACCCTGTGCCTGGCATCTCGCAGCATGAGCGCATAGGCAAGATTGTTGATGTCCTCGGAAGTACAGGCAAAGTGCAAAAATGGCTCGAGCCGTGTCGAGCTGCTAGAGACGCCTTCGAGCCTGGTGCGCAAGAAGTACTCCACGGCCTTCACGTCGTGGTTGATCTTTTTCTCGAGGCTTTTTACCTGCTGTGCGTCTTCAATACTGAAATTATCGATCAGCTGATTCAGCAGATCTTTGACCGGCCGCTCTAGCGGCGGCAGCTCCTCGACGCCGGGCTCGTCGGCAAGAAACTGAAGCCAGCGGACCTCGACCAGCGTTCGGTAGCGAATCAGCGCGTATTCGGAAAGGAATTCCCGTAACGGTGCCGCTTTCGAGGCGTAGCGGCCGTCCAGCGGCGACAGGGCTGTGAGCGGGCTGGAGTCCACGGAAGCGCGGCGCGTCCCTATACAAGCTACAGAGGAGTGCGCATCATACACCGTTTAACCGCGGAGCTGCGGTCCGGCCGTCCGGTTGGGTCCTTTTTCGCAATTCTGCAGCGGCGTTGAGGAAGCGGCAATGACGAGCGACTATCGAATAGAGCGCGACAGCATGGGTGAGTTGCAGGTGCCAGCGCAGGCGCGATGGGGTGCCCAGACCCAGCGTGCTGTGAATAACTTTCCCATCAGCGGTTTGGTGATGCCCAGAGCCTTCATTCGCGCGCTCGGTGTGATCAAGTGGGCGGCTGCTGGCGCGAATCGGGACCTCGGCTTGCTCGCACCAGAGATCGCCGCAGCAATCGAGACTGCGGCACTCGCGGTTAGCGAGGGCAAGTACGATGCGGATTTTCCCGTAGATGTGTTTCAGACCGGGTCGGGTACGAGCTCGAACATGAACGCAAACGAGGTCATCGCGCATCTCGCGACGGCGTCGCTCGGTAGCTCGGTGCATCCAAACGACCACGTCAATATGGGTCAAAGCAGCAACGACGTAATTCCCGCGGCGCTTCATATTAGCGCCGCGCTTGGTCTGACAGAGAATCTGCTGCCGTCACTCGATCACCTCGCGGCGGTCACGGAGCGCAAGGCGCAGCTGCTGTCGAGGGTGGTCAAGACCGGACGCACGCATCTGATGGATGCGATGCCGATACGCTTCGACCAGGAGCTCACCGGATGGGTGACGCAGATCCGGGCTGATTTCTACCGACTCGCCGGCACATTGCCGCGCCTCAGCGGGCTGGCGCTCGGTGGCACTGCCGTTGGCACCGGCATCAACGCACACCCAGAGTTCGGCGTGCGCATCGCCGCCGCGCTTGCATCCAGGACGGCGATCGCCTTCAGACCCGCTGACAGCTACTTCGAGGCGCTGAGCTGTCAGGACACGGCCGTCGAGCTCTCGGGGCAACTCAAAACGACCGCCGTGAGCCTAATGAAGATCTGCAATGACTTGCGCTGGATGAACAGTGGACCGCTGGCTGGTCTGGGCGAGATCGTACTGCCGGCGCTGCAGCCGGGCAGCAGCATCATGCCGGGCAAGGTCAACCCAGTCATCCCCGAGGCGGTTGCTATGGTCGCAGCGCAGGTGATCGGTAATGACGCGACAATCACGGTGGCCGGCCAGTCCGGCAGTTTCCAGCTCAATGTCATGCTGCCGGTGATCGCCTTTAATCTTTTGCAGAGCATCGAGCTGCTGGCAAGCTCGACCCGCCTGCTAGCCGATGCCGCCATCGAAGGATTTACGGTCAACGAGGCGCGCTTGCGCGACGCGCTCGAGCGAAATCCGATCCTGGTGACGGCACTGAATCCCGTCATCGGCTACGAGAAAGGCGCAGCGATCGCCAAAAAGGCCTATCAAGAAGGTCAGTCGGTCAGAGTCGTCGCGGCTCGCGAGACCAAGCTCAACGAGTCCGAACTCGAGGCGCTGCTCGATCCGGCTGAGCTGACCAAAGGCGGCATCCAGGGCTAGTTGCCCACCCATGCAGCAGCTCATAGAAGCGCGCCTTGCCCGATTCCAGGCAGCAGAGGACCCTCTGGTCCGCACCCTCGCGGACGTCGAAGGGGCAGTTCCTCAGGCGCTGCTGGAGAAGCTCGCCGGGTGTCAGCCGGCAGCGGTGCTCCTGGGGCTCATCGAGCGCGACACGGGCCTCAACGTCCTATTCACGCAGCGCTCGCCGCACCTCAGCGCCCATGCCGGGCAGGTCAGCTTCCCGGGCGGGCGTCTGGAAGCATCCGACGCCGGTCCCGTCGAGGCGGCGCTCCGCGAGGCTGCCGAGGAGATCGGCCTGCAGCCGGCCTCAGTACGTGTCGTCGGGCGCTTGAACAGCTTTCAGACCGTGACCGGCTTTCTCATCAACCCGGTCGTCGGGTTCATCGATGCTGCATTCCAGGCGTGTCCCGATGCAGCTGAGGTCGAAGCGGTCTTCGAGGTGCCGCTGAGCTTCCTGCTCGATCCAAAAAATGTGTCGGTGGGCTACCGCGAGCGCATGGGGGTTCGTTTTAGGATCTACGAGTTCCACTACGAGGGGCGCCACATCTGGGGTGCGACCGCATCAATTCTAATGAATTTTAAAGACGTAATAAATAGATAAAACAAATGGATAAAAGAGGTATAGAGAAATTACTAGAGATCATGGCACAGTTGCGTGCGCCACGGGGTGGCTGCCCGTGGGATCTGGAACAGAGCTTCGAGACGATCGCCCCGTACACGATTGAGGAGGCCTATGAGGTCGCTGAGGCGATCGAGCGTGGGAGTCTCCCGGAGCTCAAAGAAGAGCTCGGCGACCTGCTGTTCCAGGTCGTCTATCACGCCCGGCTGGCCGAGGAACAGGCGGCCTTCGGCTTTGACGACGTCGTTGAAGCGATCTGTGCGAAGCTCGTGCGTCGCCATCCGCACGTGTTCGGGGACGCGACGATTGCTGACGCTCGGGCGCAATCGGTCGCCTGGGAGGCGCTCAAGGCCGCAGAGAAGACCTCGGGCGGGGGCGTGCTGGACGACGTGCCCGTCGGCTTGCCTGCGCTGACGCGCAGCGCGAAGCTCGGACGCCGCGCTTCGCGCGTCGGATTCGACTGGCCCGATCTGAGTGGCGTGCGCGCTAAGATTGCCGAGGAGCTCGATGAGCTCGATGCAGCGATCGCAGGCGGCGATCGGCAGGCCGTCGGCGCGGAGATGGGTGACGTGTTCTTTGCCCTTGTCAATGCCTGCAGGCACCTCGAAATCGATCCCGAGTCCTCGGTGCGGGCTGCCAATCACCGCTTTCAGCGCCGCTTCGAAAGCATCGAGCGGGCCGTCGGCGAGAGTGGCAGGTGCTGGAGTGATTTTCGACTCGAGGAGCTGGAAGCGCTGTGGGTCGCTGCGAAGGTAGCAGAGGGTTGATCCGAGAGCGTATAGGGAGCCCCGTGCAAGGGCGACGAGGCGCAGCTTCGAAGCCGTCGGCGAGCTCTGAACCGAAGCTGCGCCTCGTCGCGGGTCGAGCTAAGGCGCCGGGGCCATGTGCGCTGATACCCGCCGCGCCGACAGCGTGACTGTCGTCTCGTCGAACTCACCGTAAGCCGCGAGTGTTTGGGCCTTCGCGCCGTTGCCCAGTCGCAGTGTGAGCATGTCGACGAACCGAGCGAACTCCGCGAACAGCTGCACGCGTCCGGGCTCCTGGATGCCGTACAGGCCGCGCGCGACGATGCGTTGACCGACCGAGATGTCGTCTTTGCCGAGCATGGCTTGCCGATCGCCGACCTTGCTGACCTTGGCGTCGATACCAAGCTCGACGATGACTGTGCGCCGAAATTGCGCCGGCCGTTTGATGGCCCAATACAACGCGCTACCCGCATGATCGGTTGACGTCGCAGATTATGTCGCTAGATCTCCTGGCGTAGAGATCTGGATAAATGGGTCGAAGCAAGTTTTTGGCGAGCCGGGCTGCTGTGAGGGTATCGAATCTGAGCAGCCAACACGGGAAGCGGATGCAATCAGCACTTGGTGAATGCTTAAGCGCCGCGCAGGGCGCGAGTGGGCTCTGCTCGAGGTCAGCTAAAGCAGGTTTGTCCAGGGCGTGCTGCGCAGCGCGGGCAGCAGGTCGCCGAGTAGCGCGGCAGGCCACGGCACTTTGAGGAGCTGGTGGAAGAGTAGGTAGCAGGCGGCCGAGGTGAGGACGGCCACGGTCAGCGCTGTCGGCCAGCGCTCCTGGCCCTCGGTGATGGAATAGCCGACCAGAAAGATGAACAGTGCCGGCAGCAAGCCGACGATCGTCGCGGCAAGCACCACAAAGATGCACCAGCCGAAGTAGCGCATCGCGCGGCCGCGTACCTCGGCAGCGGTGAGGCCGGAAAAGTCCGCTTCCAGATCCATCGATCCTGTCTGCGGGACGGTGGGTGATGGCTGCTCTCCCGGCTGAGTGGCGAAGGGCGTACGCCTGACAAAGGTCGAGTTGAACAGCTGCAGCCCGACAAAGACGATACCGGCTGCGCCGATGATCTCCGGCACGAGTCGTGCGCCGAACTCCCATTCTGACGACAGAGCGATGCAGGTCACGAAGAACAGCAATACGCCGACGGCGAAGAAGAAATCTTTGTTAATGGCATCCGGCTTGAAGTGCAGCTGGAACGGTTGTTCCTGGCGCCTGATGCCGCGACCGATCCGACTCAGCAATGGTTTGCTGATGCCATATAAAGTGATCGCGAACACGGCGAGCACGATAGGGCGGGAAAGCCACTGGGAGTCGTAGCGCTGAAAAGAGATGAACATGTAGCGCTCGATGAGGCCGCCGAGAACGAACCCGAGCAGTAACGGCGGCCGCGGCCATTTGACGCGCTTCATATGCCAGCCGAGCGCGCCGAAGACCATCAACACGACGATATCGCCCCACTGCCTGCTGCCCTGAAACGCGCCGATGAAGGTGACCGAAAGCACCACCGGGGCAAGTATGCCAACGCGGATACGGGCGATGCTCGCGAGCTGATTCGCGAATGCGAAGCAGATGCCGGAGCCGAGGATATTTGCCAAGGCGACCGTCCAGACGAGCGTGTAGGTCACGTCGAGTCGCGTCGACAGCATGTCGGGGCCGGGCGAAATCCCATGAATAAGAAATGCCGCGAGCAGCAACGCCATCGATGCAGTGGCGGGAACGCCGAATGCAATGGTCGACACGAGTGCGCCGCCTTCTTTGGCGTTGTTGGAGCTTTCCGAGGCGATCACGCCGCGGACGTCGCCTTTACCGAAGGTCCGGTCCGCGCCTTTTTCCGTTCGCAGGGCATGGCCATAAGCGATCCAGTCGATGACCGACGCGCCGATACCGGGTACGGCGCCGAGAACGGCCCCGACACCCGAGCAGCGAACGACCAGCCATAGATTGCCAAGCGTGTCTTTAATGCCTTCAAGCTGGCCGTGACGCGTCGCGCGTTGGTGGTCGAGAGGTATAGTGCGTCGGGAAATCGCCATGTCAGCGAGCTCGGGGATAGCGAACAAACCGAGCGCCAACGGCACCAGCGGGATCCCGTCGAGCAGATACAGCGTGCCGAAGGTCCAACGTTCGATTGCGGTGTTCGACTCCTCACCGGTCGTTGCGACCATCACACCGATCGCTGCGGCCGCAAGGCCTTTGAGGCGCGCGTTGCCGCTCAGTACGCCGACGAGTGAGAG
>JAHEEM010000095.1:0-5847 GCA_024640695.1 Rhodospirillaceae bacterium
AAACGGTTACGTTCGCGTGAATCCGACCGGCAACGGGACAGCCACTGCAACGAGCGTTCCCGGCGTGTTCGCAGCGGGCGATGCAGCCGACCCGATCTATCGGCAGGCAATCACCTCGGCCGGCTCCGGCTGCATGGCGGCGCTGGATGCCGAGCGCTTCCTGACCGGGCAGCACTAACCCGCCCATCCCAGCACGTCCCGGGCAGTTTCGTGGCCACTGCCGGCGACTTGCTTGGACTTCTTGACAAGTCAATTGTCTTTATGACATCTTAGCTGTCAATAGGGGGTGCACTATGAGTTTCTACGACGCTCCGCTTTACCGTGTTTTCTGGAAGACGCGACGCCTGTTCCAACGCCTGGGCACCGAATTTCAGCCCGTTCCGGGCGGCGCGCCGCTGTCCGCACCCCAGCGGGCGGTGCTCGAGTTCCTGGATCGCGGCGGCGCACAGACCGTGCCGGAGCTCGCGCGCAGCCGATCGGTGTCGCGGCAGCACATCCAAAGCAGCGTCAACGAGCTCGCCGCTCTCGGCTGGCTCGAAACACAGCCGAATCCGGCGCATCGCCGTTCGCCTTTGATCGCGCTGACGCAGTCAGGGCAAGGCAGGCTCGCCGCCGCCCAGGCGATAGAGGCGAGCATTGTCGATGCGATCGGCCAGCACTTTACTGAGGACGACCTCATCGTCACGGCGCGCACGCTGGCGGCCCTGGAAAAGTTCTTCGACAGCACCGCCTGGACCGAGCTCCGGCGGCGATATTTTGATGATAAGGAGAAATACCATGATCAACTCGAACCCTAGGGGCTTCGTTACTGAACATCCGCGACTGGCTGCCGTACTCACGTTCGTCGCCTTGCTATCGCTGCTCGCCGTGGTCGTGCTGTTCGCGTGGAACAGTTTCGCCGTGCCCGTGCTCGAGCTCAGCCGACTGCAGTTCAAGGAAGCCGTCGGTTTAACCCTGCTGCTCGCAGTCGCCGGCCGGCTGCTCGCTCCGGGGCGTCAGCATGCGCATCGTGACCCTCGCGCGCATCGCTGAATCCATGGGCCTGCAGACACAACTCGTCGCCCAGTTCCGCCAGCCGTCCGGCACGCTCGGACGGCTGGCCGGCTGGACGATGGCGAACAGGCCGAGCAACCAGCTGCGCAATAGCCTTACGATCGAGCTGCTCGGACTCAAGCCCAATGACCTCGTGCTCGAGATCGGCTATGGCCCGGGACTCGCGATTGAGTTCACCAGCCGCGAGATCCGCACGGGCAAAGTGATTGGTCTCGATCATTCCACCGTGATGCATCGCCAGGCCGCAATCCGCAACGCGGCGGCAATCGCCGCCGGTAAGGTCGAAATCGGCATCGGCGACGTGCTCGAGCCACCGTTTCCGCTGCCGCTCGTCGACAAAATCTACTCCGTGAACGTGGTACAGTTTTGGCCGGAACCCGAACGCGTGTTCGCCGAACTCCGGCGGCTGCTGAAACCGGGCGGCTGCATCGCGACGACATTCATGCCACGCGTGGGCAAGAACAAGCTTAGACTGGCGCATTCGCGCGCGGATGCGCTGGAACAGATGATGGAAAAGATCGGCTTCGAACAACGTGAAACGCATTGGATGGCACTGCATCCTACACCGGCGTTTTGCGTGCTCGCGAGAACGTAGTTGGCTTCTGCGCCGACCACAAAGAGCTGGGCCATCAAGCGGGCCGCTATAGTGCTGCTCGCCTTAGCGGCTAGTGCAGCCGCCATATGGTATTTCACTCGACCGCAACCGATCACAGTCAGTCTCGCCCGGGCGGAGCGCGGCGCAGTCGCGGCCACCGTCACGAACACGCGCGCCGGCACCGTCGACGCCTGCCGGCGCGCCGGCCTCTCGCCGCCCCTCGGCGGGCAGATCGCGCAGCTGCCGGTTGCCGATGGCGACCACGTCGAAGCAGGGCAGCTATTGCTCGAACTCTGGAACGACGATTTGCTTGCGCAACTCAAACTCGCCCAGGAAGAGGCCAAGGCTACCGAGTCGCGAGCGGAGGAGTCCTGCGTGACCGCCGCGGTCGCGCAGCGGGAAGCCGACCGACTCATGAACCTCCTAGAGGATGGGCTCGCCTCCGAGGAGTCCACCGAGCGGGCCGTCGGCAACGCGCAAGCACGCGCCGCCGGGTGCACGGCCGCGCGCGACGGCACGCGCGTCAGCGCCGCGCAGATCGAAGTCGCCGAAGCTATGCTGGAGCGCACTCGGTTGCGTGCGCCGTTCGCCGGCGTGATCGCCGAGATTAACGGCGAGGTTGGCGAGTTCGTCACGCCCTCACCAATTGGCATCCCCACACCGCCGACCGTGGATCTGATCGACTTGACTTGCCTCTATATCAGCGCACCAATAGACGAAGTCGATGCGCCGCTCGTCAAACCGGGACTGCCGGCGAGAATCAGTCTCGACGCATTCGCAGATCGTTCGTTCTCGGGCCACATTCGCCGAGTTGCGCCGTATGTCCTGGATGTCGAGCGTCAGGCGCGCACGGTCGAGATAGAGGCAGAGATCGACGACCCGGATAAGAGCGCCCTGCTCCCCGGCTACAGCGCCGACGTCGAGGTCTTGCTCGCTCGCGAGGCAGACGCCCTGCGCGTACCGACGTCGGTGATCGTCGACGGCAGCGACGTATTCTTCTATGACGAGGCGAGCGGCCGGCTATCGCGGCGCACAGTCCAGACCGGTGTGGCAAACTGGGAATATACGCAAATCCTTAGCGGTCTCAGCGAAGGGGATCGCGTCGTCAGCTCGGTCGATAGAGAGGGTGTCGTCGACGGCGCGCTAGCCCGGCCCGAGTGATGCCCTCCTGAACAGTTATCGCGCATGATGCGGCTGGAGCAGGTCTGCCGGGATTTTCAGGTTGGCGACCAGACCGTGCACGCGCTCGATCACATCGATCTCGAGATTCAACGCGGCGAGTACATGTCGGTCATGGGGCCATCAGGCTCCGGAAAATCGACACTGCTAAACCTCCTCGGTTTACTCGACCGGCCGACTTCGGGTACATATTGGCTCAATGGCAAGGACGTATCGAGCCTGCCAGATAACGAGTTGGCCGAGCAGCGACAACGCAACATCGGGTTTATCTTTCAGTCCTTTCATCTGATTCCGCGACTCACCGCGCTCGAGAACGTCGAGCTGCCTCTCGTGCTTGCCGGCGAAGCCCCTAGCGCGCGACGGCAGCGCGCCCGTGAGGTCCTCAATGCTATTGGCCTGACGGCCCGGCTCGATCACCGCCCCGACCAGCTGTCAGGAGGAGAACGTCAGCGCGTAGCGATCGGCCGCGCGATCGTCATGCGACCGGAGGTGCTGCTGGCCGATGAGCCGACGGGTAATTTGGATTCGAGATCGGGTGAGGAAGTCGTCCAAATAATCGAGCAACTCAACCGGGACGGCATCAGCCTGCTCGTGGTGACCCACGACCCAGACATCGGCCAGCGCGCCAAGCGCCATTTGGTCATGCACGATGGAAAAATCATCAGCGACGAGCGAACGGGAAGCGCATGAGGTGTGAATTCATACGAGTCGATATGCCCACCCGCAATAGGAAGGCCAGCGATGCGTGCTAGCGATACGTCTCGGCTAGCGCTGCAGTCCATTTGGCGTTATCCGCTCAGAACCGCGATGCTGCTGCTTGCCATCGCAATCGGCGTAGCGGCCGTCGTGTTGCTCACGGCCGTGGGCGAGGGTGCACGCCGCTACGTCACCGGTGAGTTCGCGGCACTGGGCACGCACCTTCTCGTCGTGCTGCCGGGCAAGACGGAGACCGCTGGTGCCGGCGCCGCCGGGATGCTCATCGGCGAGACCGCCCGCGATCTCACACTCGATGATGCCTCGGCCATCTTGCGCAGCGGCCGAATCGCCAAAGTAGCCCCAGTCGTCGTCGGCAGCGGCAACGCATCCTGGCGCCAGCGTCAGCGCGAGATCACAGTGCTCGGAACAACAGCCGAGATGCTCGACATCCAGCACTGGCGCATGCAGCTCGGACAATTCCTGCCGCAGGCGGATCTCGACGTCGCTTCCCCAGTCTGTGTCCTGGGCGAGGTCGTGAGACGGGAGTTCTTCGATAACGCAACCCCACTGGGCGAATGGCTGCGCATCGGCGACACGCGGTGCCGCGTCATCGGCGTGCTTGCTCAGGCGGGCGTGACTGGCCCATTCGACACCGATGAGATCGTAATAATGCCAGTCGCGAGCGCCCAGGCCCTCTTCAATGCAGCCGGCGTCTTTCGAATTCTCGCCGAGGCTATCAGCCGCGAGTCGATGCCGTCCGCCCAACGAGACATTATCGCGATCGTCAAAGCCCGGCACCAAGGCGAAGAGGACATCACCGTTGTAACGCAGGATGCCGTGCTGTCCACCTTCGATACGATCTTCGGCATGATCACGACAGCGCTCGGGGGAATCGCTGCTGTCAGCCTTATCGTCGCGGGCGTATTGATCATGAATGTCATGCTCGTCGCGGTCACGCAGCGCACGAAAGAAATCGGGTTACTCAAAGCACTCGGCGCCAAGCAAAAGCAAATTCTTCTACTGTTCATTACCGAAGCGGTCTACTTGTCGGTCTTCGGCGCATTGCTAGGGCTGATCCTCGGTAATGCCGGCACCGCACTGATGCGCACGGTCTTTCCCTCCGTCGACTTCGCTGCGCCAGTCTGGGCCATGGCCGCAGCGGTAGCCATCGCGGTGGGCAGCGGTCTGGTGTTCGGGATTCTTCCGGCCAGCCACGCCGCGCGGCTGGATCCCGTCCAAGCGCTTGCGGGGCGTTAAGCATGCTCGGCCGAGACATCGTCCGGTTTACGATTCGATCCGTGATGGCGCACCGGATGCGCAGCGGGCTCACGGCGCTGGGGATCGCTGTCGGCGTGACCGCCGTCGTGCTGCTGACGTCTATCGGCGAGGGTTTGAATCGTTACGTCGTAGAACAGTTCACGCAGTTCGGCACAAGCACGCTCGCAATCAATCCCGGCAAGTCGACAACTTTCGGTATGTCCCCAGGGGTGCTGAACTCAGTTCGCCCGCTGAGCCTCGCGGACGCGGAGGCGCTGCGGCGCGCGCCGCACGTGCTGCACTCGGTGCCCGCCGTTTCCGGCTCGGCCTCGGTCGAGGCACGCGGGCGGGAACGCACCGTTAACGTGTTCGCCGTCGGCCCAGATTTCAATCGCGCGTTCAAATTCAACGTCCGCCTCGGCGACTTCTTACCGCAGGACGACCTAGACCGACCGCGCGCCGTTGCAGTCCTCGGCGCCACGGTCTACCAGGAGCTCTTCGGGGACACAAATCCGCTCAACGACCGCATTCGAATCGGGGGCGACCGCTACCGCGTGGTGGGTGTTATGGAATCCAAGGGCGACATGCTCGGTCTCGACCTCGACGACACCGTGTACATTCCCGCGGCGAGCGGCCTCGTGCTGTTCAACCGCGATGGTCTGCACGAGATAGATATCCTTTACGAGGAGACGGCGCCGATCGATGAAGTCGTCGCAGGCGTTCACCGAATTCTTCTAGCCCGGCACGGCAGCGAGGATTTCACGATCACCACCCAGCAGCAGATGCTCGACGTGCTCGGCTCCATCCTCGACGTGCTGACTTTTGGCGTTGCGGCACTCGGCGGCATCTCCCTGCTCGTGGGCGGCGTAGGAATATTCACAATCATGACCATTGCGGTGCGCGAGCGGACGCCAGAGATCGGATTGCTCCGAGCAATCGGCGCTGCGCGGAGTCGCATATCCGGGCTATTTCTCGGAGAAGCCATGCTGCTTGCGGGCATCGGCGGCGCCGCCGGATTGACTGTTGGGTTCGCGGTTGTCGCGGCTATCGAGCTGACCTTTCCGGCA
>JAHEEM010000095.1:5857-11801 GCA_024640695.1 Rhodospirillaceae bacterium
CGGGCTTGCTGCCGGCGCGCAAGGCGGCAAGCCTGGAACCGCTCGAAGCCCTGCGCGCGGAGTAAGCGAGAGCCGCTCAACCCGCCGAGCGAGGCTGAACCTCCGCGGCATCCACGGCCGGCTCGGAGCGAGCTACTCGCAAAGTCTGCTGCATCAATGCAAGCGTTCGATCGAGCGCACCGCTATTGACCGCGACCAGCCGTCGCGCGGCTTCGCCGGCAGTTCGGCGCAGACCGGGATCATCGAGATACATCGCAAGCCCTTCGGCCAGGTCGATCGCGTCAGACACTTGCCGTCCGGCACCATGATCCAAGGCCATTGCGCCTATCTCCTCGAAATGAAACATATGGGGCCCGAAAAGCACCGGACAGCCAACCGCGCAGGCTTCGAGAATATTGTGCCCTCCGCGCCTGGCGAGGCTGCCTCCGACGAACGCAATATCCGCCGCCGTATACAGCTTCTGCAGCTCACCCATGGTATCGCCTATTAGTATGTCGACATCCTCCGCGATCGGTCCCTTCCGGAGACTGCGACGTTCGACTCGGTAGCCCGCACGCCGGCACATACGTGCAACCGCGCCGAAACGCTCCGGTTGTCGCGGCACGACGACCAAAAGCAGCCGCGGATGCCGCTTACGGACTGCCGCATACGCCGTGAGCAGCTTCCGCTCCTCACCCCTATGGGTGCTACCCGCGACGAGCACAGGTCGATCGCGCCCCCAGCCCTCTCGCAGCCGACGACCTTCGACCAGCACATCATCGGGCACAGGCGTATCGAATTTTAAGTTACCCGTTACGTGGAGCAAGCTACTACCGACGCCGAGCATCTTCAGACGATGCGCGTCGCTGCGAGTTTGGGCACAGATTAGGCTGGCGTTTGCAAACATTGCTCGGGCGGTCTTCGGCACCCACAAATAACCTTGGAGAGACGTCTGCGACAAGCGCACATTGACGAGCAGCAGAGGAATGCGGCGAGCTGCGCAGGCTCGAAAGAGGTTCGGCCAGAACTCCGTCTCGGCGATGACAGCGAATTCGGGCCTGGCTCTTTCCATGAACCTGCGAACGCATCCGGGAAAGTCGTAGGGTAAATAGGAATGAACGACACTATCACCGAACAATGCCCGCACCTGCTCCGAGCCGGTGGGCGTGATCGTAGTGATGAGAATACGGCGCTTCGGGTAGATCGCCTTCAAACGCGCAATCAGCGCCGCCGATGAACGAACCTCACCGACTGACACGGCGTGGACCCAGATCACGCGATTCTCGGTCAACGGTCTCAGATACCCGAATCGCTCAGGCCAACGCCGCCAATAAGCCGGATAACGCACACCGCGCCAGAGCAGATGCGCGATGAACCCAGGCATCAACAGATAGAGCAGAACAGACCAAGTCGTCATAGAAATGTTCGCTTAGCGAACGTCATCGGCCGTGGCCGCATCGAGCACGACCGCTTGCCGAGCTGCGAGGTAGGCGCGATAGACCTCATCGTTTGCGCAACGCGAGGCTACGACCTCCTCGAACCGGCCCGAAAAACCTAGCATGAGCTCTGCGGCCTCCCTGACGGGGTAACCGCCCGATTCATTGGCGGTCACATAGTCGCAACGCCTGCTGCTGACTAGATAGTCACGCAGCATCTCGCTCGCTTTGCGCCGAACGAGAATTCGCAAACCGCAATCAGCAGCCATCGCAATGTCGTTAATGTCGTCGAAGACGCACGCAATTTCGGCAGGCGCCAGGCCGTGCTGCCGGCGGAAACTTGCCATAGCGCGCCCTTTGTCTTTAACTCCTTGATAGAGCTCATGAAAATGCTCGCGCTGAGCGAACTGCTCGGCCGACGGATTCCGCTCGCCGGTGATAATCGCAGCGATCGGGAGGTGACCATCGCGACGCCAGAGCGCGTAGCGGAGCATGTTGACCCCCATCGAGTCCGCTTCGCTGAAACCGCTCGACAGCCCTTGCGCCTTCTCGCCCTTATTGAATACACCATCCCAATCGAATACGAGTGCGCGAATCTGCTGCAGGCGAGCAGCCATTGCATCGGGAGACTGCACGAACGTGCCGCCCTGTTGCTCGAATCGAGCTCCAATTTCCGCAGCTGTTGCCATCGAAGTTCTGTCAGGACCGGTCTCGGAACCCTCAGAAAGACGAGCCGCTGCGATCAAAAGACCGGGTCGGCTTGTCACGTTACCAACGCCCAGCGCAATTCAGCGACCGCACGCCTCGTGCCGCTCGCCACGGTCACACGCGCCCGCAGCTTCAGCAGTGCCTAACTCCGAGCCGAAGAACTGGCTGCGCCCTAGAGATGCTCCTGTCCGAGCAGGCCGAGCTTAACGAGATCCTGAATATCCAAAATGCCCGCCGGACGCCCATCCTCCAGGACGATAATGCTGTCAACTTCGAATTCCTTGAACAGCTTCACTGCCTCGTTCAGCAGAGCGTTTTGACCTATCGTGACGGGCGTTGTCGTATACGTGATCTTGTCGAACGTCGCGTCCAGAATCTGATGTCCGTCCGACTGCAGGTGTCGGCGCAGATCGCCATCGGTGAAGATACCGGCAAGCTTGCCCGCGCCGTCCACGAGGCTTACAACGCCCAGGCGTGACTCCGTCATCTTAACCATAGCCGAGCTCAACTTATCGGTGAGCTGACAGACCGGATTTTGCGGCCGAATGAGTCCCTTGACGCGCGTCGTCATCAGATGTGTATGCTCTCTGAACTGAGCGGTGCCGAGAGCAGTCAGGGAATTGTCGCAAAGATGCGCAATCACGTTGTACGGAACGGTACAGACATGCGCGCCCGCCAATAATGCCTGCCGGACGTGCTCCGGATGCCGAACCGACGAAAACATGACTTTACTGTCGTAGTTATATCGATCGATCATTTCGACGCACTGCTCGAACAACTTGATCGCATCGTGCCCCTGATCCTGCAGTCGGCCAGCGAGTGGGCACACGAAGGCGGCTCCAGCCGCCACTGCCATGTAGGCCTGACTGAGCGTATAGATAAGATGCACGTTGACGCGACGCCCTTTGGCGGTCAGTCGCTGACAGGCCATTACGCCAGCGTTCGAGATCGGAACTTTGAACACCGGCTCGCTCTGCAACGGAAGTGCCATGATCCGGTCGGCCTCCGCGAGGATGGTCTCGACGGTGTCACCTAGCGCCTCGACCTGCAACTCGGGGACCATGCCAGACAACTTGACGATCGCAGCGTCGATGTCGGTAATCCCGTGGCGATGCATGAAAGTCGGGGTCGTAGTGAGACCCCTGAGAAAACCGAACTCGAAAGCCCGCTCAATTTCTTTGAAGTCGACCGAATCCAGATAAAGATCCATGAGCTCCCTCTATTGTCGGTTAGGCTTGCGCTCTGACCAGATTATGAATTTCAATCAGCGGCTTCACGAACTCTGCCAGATCATCGAGATAGTACTGGCTCGCGGCATCGCACAGAGCGTCCGGAGGATTCGGATGCGCTTCGATGAAAAGTCCGTCCACGCCGGCAGCAACCCCCGCGCGCGCCAACACGGAAAGGAACTCTCGCGTTCCGCCTCGCGGATCCTTGCTCGGAATACCGTATTTGCGGATCGTATGCGTAATATCGAAAATCACCGGATATCCAATCTGAGCAAGAAGATAGAAGCTGCGCGGATCGACCACTAAATCGTTGTAGCCGAACGTATACCCTCGCTCGGTAATTAATATTCTCTCATTCCCGGAGGCCTCAATCTTGCGCGCGGGCTTAGCCATGTTGTCAGGCGCTATGAATTGGCCATGCTTTAGATTGACGACTGCACCGGTCTTTGCTGCGGCGACGACGAGCTCGCTTTGCATACACAAATATGCCGGTATTTGGAGGATATCCACGACTTCGGCTGCGGGCGCCGCCTGGTTCGGATAATGAATGTCAGTCAACAAGGGTAGCTCGAATTCACGCTTGATCTTCTCCAGCAGCCTCAGACCTTCGTCTAGTCCGGGCCCCTGATAGAATTCCAAGGAGCTGCGATTGTCCTTCGAGAACGAGGACTTGAAGATCAGCGGCACGCCGAGATCGGCGGCGATCTTCTTGAGACGCTCAGCCGTGGCCATCATCAAGGACTCTTCCTCGATGACACAGGGGCCTGAGATCAGAAACAGCTGATCGGAGCCACAGTCTATTCCGTCGATGGATACGTGCTTCTTCATCATTATCCTCGGAATCTCGAAACGAATTCTCCAGGCGCCGAATCAACGACGTAACCGTCGTCGGCTGGTGGTGACTATAGCCGCGCGCGAAGAGACCCTCCTACCAGCTGAAGTGATCACCGCATCGTGATAAGGATTATCCCCCACGGCGGGCGGTAAGCCGCTATTCGGCATCGTTCAGCGCTGGCGGCATTGTGGGGCTTAAGCTCGAAGCTGGCAAGCGCAGACCCGCGGCGTCAATCAACGGCATGAGCAGCTCGAAGTTCTTCTGTGTTGCTCCCTGGCCGGCAGAAATCACCTCGGCCGCACGCTGGCCGCTCGAGTTCCGCAACGACTCATCGTCGAGCAAGCGCCGAAGCATGTCAGTCAGGGCATCCACATCTCTGACTTCGAACCCGGCCCCTGCGTCGACGAGCTCGCGTGCCGTGTCCTGAAAACTGTAGTTAAAAGCCCCGAAAACAACAGGAATACCATAGACGGCTGGCTCCATCATGTTGTGGCCTCCTTTGTTGCTGCCGCGATAGAAAAGGCTACCGCCGACGAAAGCGATGTCGGCGATTCCATACAGGCCGCGGAGCTCGCCGATGGTATCGACAACCAGGATACTCGACCGACCTGGCGCTGCGCATTCGCCTCGATCTATCGCGGTCTTACGAACGACCGAGAATCCAGCCGATACGGCAAGCAGTTCGACGCGACGTGCATCCGTCGGATATCGCGGCACCAGCACGAGACCGAGCCGCGGATGATCGGACCGGAGCTGCCTGAATGCGCTTATGAGCGCAGCGTCCTCTCGCTCGTGGACGCTGCCGCCAATGATTAGGCTGTCATTGGTGCGGTAGCCGAGCTGCTCGCGGAGCAGTTGCGCTCGGCCCGACGCTTCGGGTAATCGGGCGAGATCGTATTTCATGTTGCCCGTTACGCGCATGAGCTCCCGCGAGACACCGAGAGCCCTCATCCGCTGCTCGTAGGCGTCAGTCTGAAGCGCTATCAGACTCAGTTGACGTAACAGCATCGGAACGAAACCCGTCCGCGCATAGAGCCGTTGCGACCGCTCCGAAATCTTGCCGTTAATAACCGCAACCGGAATTTTGCGCCGCCGCGCAGCGCGCAGAAAGTTCGGCCAGTACTCCGATTCCACAATCACGATCAGTCGCGGATCGAGGCGTCTGAGCAGGTGTCGGACTACGAAGCTCAGATCGAACGGAAAGACGATAACATTGCGATCTGGAAAGGTCCTGCGTGCCGCAGCAATTCCGGTCGCTGAGTACGCGGAGATGACCACCGGGTGGCTGACTTTGCTCTCATCCAGAAGCCGCACGAGCGGAACGAGCAGTGCAATCTCACCCGCCGAGGAGCCATGCAGCCAGATGGATCCGGACAGCTGGGGGCCTAGGCCGGCACCGAACCGAGCTGACAGCCCGCGCCAGTCACCGCGCGTGATCAGGCGGTAAGCAATCCACGGCGAGGCAAGAAGCGCAGCCAGGAGATAGACGAAGTCGAGCAGTACGCTCACGAGGCTCGAAGAACTCCTCCGGCGGGTTTAGGCATCCTCTATTGTAATGCTATTAATGCGATCATCGGCAAATCTCGAAACACCGTCACTTAGATCGCGACTGCAATGCTTCGGTCATCTTTGCCAGATCGAGATGAGCTGCAATGAGTGCCAACCACGGTAGACGGTTCCCTAGACACGAGTCCGCCTCCTCGGAGCCACCTGCCCGCTCGAGCGGGACCAACCCCAAAAAACGAAAGCATAACCGG
>JAHEEM010000306.1 GCA_024640695.1 Rhodospirillaceae bacterium
TGCGAGGGCAAGGCCTCCCAGGTCGCAGTTTGCTCCGGGTGCCTCGAGCCTGACCGAGATATCGTTCCGGACCAGCCGCCCGCCTAGATCGACCATCGTGAGCAGGAGCGCGGCATCCGCGCCGAGCGCGGCATCCAGCAGCTCAGTATGCAGCTGGTCGATCCCGTGGTTCTGAATCCGGCGTAATTCCAACTTCGCGCCGACGTCGAGTTCAATTCTGGTGAGCAAGTTAGTCCAAGTCGAGCCTTCTGCCCCGCTGACAAGATGAACGACGACATCCGCGCGAGCCTGGCGAGCCAGCTCGATCACGATCTGGGCTTGCAGAGCGTTCTGCGGCGCCGTCGCCAGGTTGGCGAAAACGAGATGAATCGATTGGTCGGGCTCCGAATGCGCTGCGATACGTACGCGCACGCCGTGACTGGCGAATGCCACGTTCAGCGCGGCTAGAGGCCGGCCCTGCAGCGACGATGTAGGTAGGGCGGGGCCGAACCGATCGAGACTCTCGGTAAGGGTCAGAATCTCCAGGTGGCCGCCCAACTTGCTGGTCGCCCGATCCTCAACTAGCTGTCCATCGACGAACACGAGCGCCGCGGCATCCGAATCCACGTTCGCTGACGCCAGCAGGCCGCTGACGTCCGGATGGCTCGCTTGGTGCTGTAGTGAAGCGGGGGAGAACTGGAAGTCTCGCGCGGCGATTGGCGCGACATCTGTGTATCGCCAGTCCTCGAGCCTCCGTGTCGGGTACCCCATCTCGGCAAATTTCGCGAGCGCTGATTCGCGTGCCGCAGCAACGGCCGATGAGCCTGGCAGTACTGTAATGTTGGCGCGCAGCTGTTCCAGTAACTGTTCTGGGGTCATGCTGTCTGAGCTTCCTGTTGCACCCAGTCGTAGCCGCGCTCGTCGAGCTCTCGGGCAAGCGTCTTATCGCCGGACTTTAGGATTTTGCCGCCAGCAAGAACGTGCACGTAATCAGGCTCGACAAGCTCGAGCAGCCGCTCGTAGTGGGTCACTAGAATCATGGATCGTTCCGGGCTACGCAGCGTGTTTATTCCCTTGGCGACGATTTTCAGTGCGTCGACATCCAGGCCCGAGTCCGTCTCGTCCAACACGGCGAGGCGTGGCTCGAGCGTCAGCATCTGCAAGATCTCGTTACGTTTCTTCTCTCCGCCGGAAAAGCCCATATTGACGCTGCGCGACAGAAAGTCCTTATGCATCTGCATCAGCTCCATGTTGTCCTTGATGAGCCGCATGAACTCGAACGCGTCGAGCTCTGGTTCGCCCCGCGCCTTGCGCTGAGCATTGAGAGCCGCTTTGAGCAGGTAAGCGTTATTCACGCCGGGAATTTCGATCGGGTACTGGAACGCCAGGAAGATCCCGGCGCGGGCGCGCTCCTCGGGTGCCAGATCGAGTAGATTCTCGCCGAGAAACTCGACGGTTCCGGAGGTGATCTCGTAACCGTCCCGGCCGGCAAGGACCTGGGCCAGAGTGCTCTTGCCCGAGCCGTTCGGTCCCATGATTGCATGCACTTCGCCAGGCCCGATAGTCAGCGAGAGACCGTTGAGGATGTCCCGACCATCAGCGCGAACGTGCAGATTCTTGATCTCCAACATTGTGTATTACACCTCTAGTATCATCCGACCGCCCCCTCGAGGCTGACGTTCAGAAGGTTCTGGGCCTCGACGGCAAACTCCATCGGGAGTTCCTTGAATACCTCACGGCAGAATCCGTTAACAATCATGTTGACGGCATCCTCTTCCGAGAGACCGCGCTGGCGGCAGTAAAATAATTGGTCTTCGCTAATCTTTGAGGTCGTCGCTTCGTGCTCGATATGGGAGCTTGGCTCTCTGCTTTCGATATAGGGGAAAGTATGGGCGCCGCACTGATCGCCGAGCAGCAATGAATCGCATTGGGTGTAGTTTCTTGCGCCGCTTGCCGTTGGCATGATTCGGACGAGACCGCGATAGGAATTCTGGGCGTGGCCCGCGGAGATGCCTTTTGAAATAATCGTGCTACGGCTGTTGCGTCCGATATGGATCATCTTGGTGCCGGTGTCCGCCTGCTGATAGTTATTGGCAACCGCCACCGAATAAAATTCGCCGACCGAGTTCTCGCCGCGGAGCACGCAGCTCGGATACTTCCAGGTAATAGCCGACCCGGTCTCGACCTGGGTCCAAGAGATCTTCGAGTTGCGGCCGCGGCAATCGCCGCGTTTGGTGACGAAGTTATAGATTCCGCCGATACCATTCTCGTCGCCCGGGTACCAGTTCTGGACGGTCGAGTACTTGATCTCCGCGTCGTCCAGGGCCACGAGCTCGACGACCGCGGCGTGCAACTGGTTCTCATCGCGCATCGGCGCGGTGCAGCCCTCGAGATAGCTGACGTGACTGCCTTTATCTGCGACGATCAAGGTTCGCTCGAACTGCCCCGTATTGGCGGCGTTGATCCGGAAGTACGTTGAAAGCTCCATCGGGCAACGGACGCCGGCCGGCACATAGACGAACGAGCCGTCACTGAACACCGCGGAGTTGAGCGTAGCGAAAAAGTTGTCCCGGTAGGGCACCACCGTGCCGAGGTACTTACGGACCAAGTCGGGATAAAGGCGTGCTGCTTCGGAGAATGAGCAGAAGATAACCCCCGCTTCGGCAAGCTTTGCCTTAAACGTCGTAGCGACCGAGACGCTGTCGAAGACCGCATCGACGGCGACCCCGGCGAGCCGAGCGCGCTCATGTAGCGGAATGCCAAGCTTGTCGTAGGTCTCCAAGAGCTTCGGATCGACCTCGTCGAGACTTTTCGGCGCGTCGTCCTTGCTCTTCGGGGCTGAATAATAGGAGATCGATTGGTAGTCGATCGGTGAATAGCTGACATGCGCCCATGTCGGCTCGGTCATCGTCAACCAATGCCGATAGGCTTTGAGGCGCCATTCGGTAAGAAACTCGGGCTCGCCTTTTTTTAGGGATATCAGGCGAACGACATCCTCGCTGAGGCCGGGTGGCACTCGATCCTCTTCGATGTCCGTTACAAAGCCGTGGCGGTATTTCCGCTCGACGAGATCGTTGATGTCCTTCGAACCGGTTGCCATTAGCTTCTGAGCTCCGTATCCCGGGCAGATCTGGTCACTCCGGTGACTGCATGATGCAGATCCGGCGTCGGCAGAGGCTCGCTTTCGTGCTGCAGATCCGCGAGGCTGACTTGTGCGAGAGCTTGGCGGATGCCCAAGTTGATTTTCTGCCAGGCATGACCGACGCGGCACACGGATTCCAAACTGCAATGGCCGGCGGCCGCACTGCACTCGGTGATCGCTAGCGGACCTTCGAGTGCGTCGATGATCT
>JAHEEM010000307.1 GCA_024640695.1 Rhodospirillaceae bacterium
CGATTCGCCGGCTAACCTTGGCTCGCTACTATTTTCCGCCGTATCGGGGGGGGGTACGATGACAACTCTACCGATTGCTGCGCGCGTATTGATCACATGTTTGCTGGTAAGTGTCTTCGTCACTGCATGCGGTGGCGGTGGAGGCGGTGGCGGCGGTGGAGGCGGTGGCGGCGGTGTTCCGATTATCCCCCCCACATTCGATTCGGCGCTCGACTTTGAAGCTCCCAGCAATTTCGTTAACGGCCAGTCTCACTACACCACCGCTTCCTCAATGACGGTTCGCGGTGAGCTGAATTCGATATTCATTCCACGAGGCTATTGTCCGGACAGGGAGCCTCCGCGGAACTTTCGCATCGAATGGCGTAACGAGGCAAACGGCCGGAGCGGCTCCGCCGTTATCGGCATCGGCTGCGTAACTAACTATTTATTTGGCGTGAAGCTAGAGGGAATAGCGTCGGCCTTTCAAACTGATGTTTTCGATCTCGCATTAGGACCCAACCGTATCGTCCTCGATTCATATGAAGGCATCGATCAGATTGGCCGTGATACGGTCATGATCGTTCGCGAAGACCGCGAAGCACCAGAGATCACTTTCGTTTATCCGGCCGACGCAGCTGAAGGTGTTGCAACGGATCACGCAATCGTTGTGCTTTTCGATGAGCCGATGAACGCGACGAGTCTGACTAGTGATCGCTTTCTGATTGCCGATAGCTCAGGCGGGGCAGTCCCCGGCCAGTTCAGCTATGACGCAGCGACGTTCGCCTGGTTGTTTCGCCCTGATGCACCGTTAAATGCGCTGAGCCAGTTCAACGTCACGATCAGCGGTTCTATTCAAGATGACGGTGGTGGCAATGCGCTTGGTACGGATGAGTCTTGGTCGTTTACAACCGGAGGTGCAACGGACGTGACAGCGCCCGCGATCGATGCATTTTGGCCTGGCACGAGCTGCGACTGCGCGCCAGCTTCCACTCGCATACTCGCTCGAATCGATGAAATCGTTGATCCCGAGTCGGTTACTAATGCGACGTTGTCGCTGAAAGATTCGACTGGCACATCGCTTGCCGCAACGACGCATTATCGGGGCGGGTTTCTCGAACTCATACCGGCTATGGAGATTACCTCGGGCAACACCTATACGGTGACAGTTGCTGCCGGCATCTCCGACCTTGCTGGCAACACGCTCATTAGTGATTTTGCATGGCAGTTCACGACTGATGCACGAGCGCCATTAGGCAGCTGGAATGAGACCGATAGCAATCAGCCGCCGCCTGCCATGGCCTATCACACCGCCATATGGACCGGTACCGAAGCAATCTTTTGGGGATGGGCAGGCGGTGGTGCGTACGATCCAGCTACTAATCAGTGGCGGCGCTGGATTGCTACTGACCAGCGCATTGATCCCAGACGCGATCATACCGCTGTGTGGACCGGTACCGAGATGATCATTTGGGGCGGCCGCAACGGCATCCTCGATGACGCAGAAATCTACAATGACGGTGGCAGGTACAACCCAGTCAACGCTTCGTGGGGGGCCATCGCCGCACCCGCGGGGACGCAGTCCACCGGGACCTGGGGTCATGTCGCCATATGGACCGGCACCGAGATGATCGTATGGGGCGGCATAGCCGATACGGGGAGCTCTGCACTGCCGCACGCAGTCAACACAGGCTGGCGGTACGATCCGATAGCCGGCACTTTTCAGGCCTTTGGTGGAGCCGATGCGCCCACACCACGCGCTCATGCGGCCGCTGTCTGGACGGGTAGCGAGATGATCATATGGGGTGGTGAGGACGACGGGGGTGCCCCGCAGGCGAACGGCGCGCGATACGATCCCGTTGCCGACGATTGGACACCGCTCCCGCCCGTCGATCCGTCGATTGTGGCAGGTGGTCCCATGCAAATGCTGTGGACTGGCACCGAAGTAATCCTTTGGAACGGTGGTCAAACCGCTCTGGATCAGGAACTTAACAACCGTTTTAGGCAACCTACGCTGCGATCGTTCGATCCGGCAACAAACGCCTGGCGCGCCTCGGCGAGTGGATGGGAGCCCTTTCTCGCGAGCTCGAATCCGATCGTCACCGCATACGCAGGATCAGGGTATGACGCGTACTGGACCGGTGATCGCGTATTCGTTGCGGGCCTTTATCCTGGAGACGGCAGCTATTTTTACGATCCTGTTCTTGACAGCTGGCAGGCTGCCGCAGATACACTCGGGCTCAGCCGGCGAGGAGCAGCATCGATTTGGGCCGGGAGTCGATTCGTCTTATGGGGCGGCGTAGTTTCCGTGCTGCCGTCCGACAGTGGGTATGTATTTACGCCATAGTCCGCAGCAGATGTTTTCGTATCGGGGACGCTAGCAAATTAAGAAGCCAATTCCAACGTCCAACTTTGATCGAAGGATTGATTGCGATTTTGGCGGCTCAATGGCGGCTGAATGTTCGGAATCTAGACGTTCACGTATTCACGAAATTTCGCTATCGAAGTAACAATAATGAATAGAAAGCTATCGGAATTGGCGAGCATTGCAGAAATTGTCTCTGGAGTCGCCGTTGTAATCACGCTGGTATTCTTAGTTCTTGGTATTCGCGAAAACACTGAGATCGTTCGAGCTTCGGCCTATGCTGGTAGCATGGACAGCCTCAACGATTTCACCATGAACGTCGTGACAGACGACGATCTCAGGCCGGTGTGGCTGGCGTATGTCAATGGGAATACGGAGATTTTCGATGCCGATGATAGAGCGCAGCTGCAACTGCTTCTGATTGTGCTATTTCGCAATTACGAAAAGGCATACTTTTCACAACGATACGGCCTATTGGGAACTGCCGAATGGGGGCGATTCGAGCGCCAGATATGCCTCCAGGTCGACCGGGCACATATCGTTAATGAGAGCACCCTGGGCTTTCTCGACATAGTCCTAACTGACGAGTTTGCAGCCTATGTTCGCAGTAGGTGCCAGAGGGCTGATGAATGATCAAATCTGGCCGTAAGGTTAAGTATTAATGTTGGGCGTTCGGGGCAGGTTGAGTGACGGGCTACAGAGGATCCAAGGCGGCCGTTCCATCGACAGCTGCGACGTTGCGATTCCGTGGCCTAAAAGAGGTCGTCAAGCTAGAGAAGGGGGAGAAGCATGGGCGTATCAATCGACGAAGTTGATGAAGGCAAATTAGGTGAGCTGCAAGGCAAAGTAATCGGCGATGTGGCTGGTTCCATGGGATTGTTACTGGCCTATGTTGGCGACCAGTTGGGCCTCTACAGCGCACTGGCCGAAGTTTCTCCTGCCACGAGCCAGGAACTGGCTAAAAAGACTGGGGTGCGAGAGAGA
>JAHEEM010000308.1 GCA_024640695.1 Rhodospirillaceae bacterium
GACGGGGCCGCCAATCAGGGCGAAGGCCGACGCGTCGAATCGCCTCGCGAACAACGATTGATTACTAGAGTAGATGACGTAGCCGCTCGGCAGATAGCGCGACCAGCCTCCCGGGAACGACACTTCGCGATCGTCCTTCAATGACCGAATGACGGTCAGTAGGCCGGTGCCGACCTGCGTACTGTAAAGGACCGCATCGCCCCCGGGCAGTAGCTGGGGTTGCAGCACAGTGCCTGTCGAAGATTCGAGCAACATTTCCGGCTCACCGCCGTTCGCCGAGACGCGGAACACTGACGTTCCTTCGCTGTATACGACCCAATCGTTTTCGGTCCATGTTGCGCCGTTGAAAATTGTCGAGGTTCCTGTCAGCGTCACGGCGCCGCCGCCGTCAATTGGCAGCTTGGAGAGCTGTAAGCCGGCTGAATCCAGATAACCAAGCCATTTGCCATCCGGAGAGAGCATCACATTGTTGACTGGCCCAACGGTGCCAGGGACGAGCCGCGCGTCTGCCTGGTCGACGGCGCGCAAGTACACGCCGGCCGAGGTGTTGTATGCGACGCTCCGGCCATCAGCAGCGACGGCGACAGTGAGAAAGTTGGGATTGCGAAATTGCGACGTGCCCGGCAGCTCTTGACCGAATCGGACGACCTGCGCGGGCTCAGCGGGTTTCAAACGCCAACTGAAGGCCCCAGCCGCTGCCGCGACGAGCACGGCTGCGACGCCGAACGGCACGATCGAGCGACGGGCCTGTGGCGCTTCAGGTACCGCATGCGGCGAGGCGAGCACGGCCTCGATCTCTATCCGCGCATCGGCGATCGCATGGAGGCGATTGCGCGGTTGCTTGGCGAGACAGCGCTCGAGGAGCAGCTTCAAACGAGGGTGCAGATTTTTCGGCAACTTGTGCCAGACGGGTTCCGACCGCAAGACGCCCGCCAGGATATGCGGCACAGACTCGCCACTGAACAGCGGCAGACCCGTCAACATCTCGTATAGCACGACGCCGAACGCCCAGATGTCGGCGCGCTGATCCGTCGCCTGACCGCTTGCCTGCTCCGGGCTCATGTACCCGGCTGTGCCGAGGATCAGGCCCTGCTGTGTCATTGCAAGACTCAGTGCCGGCGAATGCGCGGGCGTCGCCTGGTTCGGATCGCCCGAGAACGCTTTGGCTAAACCGAAGTCGAGCACTTTCAACTGGCCGCTGCTATTGACCATTATGTTCGCGGGTTTCAAATCGCGGTGCACGACGCCTTTGTCGTGTGCGGCTTCCAAAGCTTCGATAATCTGCAGCGCGAGCCGTAAGGCATCTTCAACCGGCAACGGACCGTTCTTGAGCTTCTCTTCAAGTGTTTCGCCTTCGATCAACTCCATCGCCAGATAGAGCATGCCTTCATGCTCATCGAGCCCGTAGATCGCGCCGATGTTGGCATGGTTCAGAGCCGCGAGCAGCTTCGCTTCACGCTCGAAGCGAGCCAGACGATCAGGTTCCTTCGCGAGTGCGCTTGGCAGCGTCTTGATGGCGACCTCGCGGCCGAGCTTCGTGTCCGCGGCCCGATATACCTCGCCCATGCCGCCCGCCCCGAGTGGACCGGTGATCTCGTATGGGCCCAAGTGTGTGCCGGGTGTGAGTGCCATTGTCGGATCGTGCCCTTCACGGGACCGTGACGGCCCCACTCGCCTATTCTTGTCGGGATTCTACTCGATGGAACTCTTCGCGCCGTAGCTCAATGAACGCTTTCGGACAGTTGCGGCCGCTCGACTAACGTCCAACATACTCGGTACTCAATTGCCGCGCAGAGGGTTCGTTCCCGTGAGGATAGAGTCCCATTCATCCGGGTTGACACATTCTTCCAACCGCCCGTAAGGCCCCCATTGCCATTTTTGTCCATTTGGAAGCACGAGCAGTTGCCCATGGACGCGGCTATCCCGGGATACGTCGTCCTTTAGGAAGAAGCCGCAAACCTCGATTACGTTGCCGACCTTCAAAGAGTCCTCGTCGATACCCAATCGATCGAGCCGGGCGAGCCTCGGACCCTCGACACTCCAGCGTCGAGCCTGCCCGTCCTCGGTGCGTGTGTCCAGCTCAATCATCGCGTGAGGATTGATGCGCTCAAAACGGACGACTGTGCCCTTCAGCCAGATGTGAGTAGACATATCGAACAGGCTACTCGAGTGGTGTGCCTGAACCGGGCCGAAGCACGCAAGCCCGATAAGCGCGCTTATCCACTTCGTTATCTGCCCATTCATTTCCACCTCCGACGCACAGAAGGGTCGATTGCTGACGCTCGAGCCTATGACGCAAGCGGCACGTTTCGGGTCACAAACCGGACCTTCAACAGCCGGATGCGACGGGCAACCTTCGGGCAAAAGTCGCTAGCACTCCTGAACAAGTGAATCCACATACTATCGATATTCCTGAACGAAGCCATCACGAAACAGTTGCCAAGCAGCCCTGTAGTTTTCTCCGCAAACGGTGGACGTCAGCACGCTTAGCGCAGGCTCGAGACGTTGCCTAGAAATGACTCCGCGTTGGTACTGATAAAAAGCCATATCCCCGTGCCTGAAAATGAGAAGCGCAAATTGGTTGGTTTGCATGCTCTCCATCGATTCTGCTGTGCCAGGGCGACCAAGAGCGGCGTCAGCCGCCTCTGGATTCTGGATGGCGAGTTCACTTATTCGAGAGATTTGGCTCATCAATTCTTGGTAGGCGCTAATTTCTTCAGATCTGGTATTTTGATTGATTTCAATGGCAAGAAATACGATGTTCGCAATTACGCCGATGTTCGCCAAAACACCGATAGCTTGACCGAGGTCCATTTTTTTCATTCGCGTTCTCGAATCGACTGAAAGAGTCAGATGCCAGCTAATCGCCGAATGACGGAAATGGGTCGACAGCTGACCTTAGCACCACGCTCCGCGAATGTCCGCCATAGGACGCTAACGAGACGTTAAATGTCCAACCCAAGGGCCGCTTGCGGTCATCGGTCTTCAGTCTTTAAGAACACTATTCAGCCTCGATGCCATCTGCTCCGACTGCTGCTTGCGTTGCTGCACGAGTTCCATCGCGAACTTGGCGAAGTTCCGTTCGGCATTCAGAAAACCTTCGAACTCGTCGCTCGCCAATGCCTTTAACACACGATCGTCCAAACTGGCTCCTTCGGTCGCGATGGCGCCCAAGGCGGAATTCAGATCGGGTCGCTCGACCATCTGTTCGGGACGAAGCAAGGAATAGACAAGCGGCGGGAAACCCGTCCTTCGCGCATCGATACGAAGTGCCGTCTCTGTTAGGTCGACATCGTATTCCGTCA
>JAHEEM010000096.1 GCA_024640695.1 Rhodospirillaceae bacterium
GCCTGGGGCGTTTAAGATCAAAGCCGCTAACATACGTGGTGTGAGCTCGGAAGGCATGCTGTGTTCCGCTTCCGAACTCGGTATTAGCGATGAGGCGTCCGGCATTATCGAGTTACCGAGCGACGCGGCGCTCGGAACTGACCTGCGCGTCCATCTGCTGCTCAACGACCATGTCTTGGATATCGACTTGACCCCAAATCGAGGGGATTGCTTCAGCGTCGTCGGCATCGCGCGGGAGATTTCCGCGGCGCAGGGTGTTCCCTTGGCGATGTCAGTGATCGAGCCAGTAGCCCCCGTGGCAAGCGATTGTGTCGACGTGCGGTTGGATGCGGGCGAGGGCTGTGCACGGTTTGTTGGTCGTGTGATCAGGAACATTGCCAGCGGACGCGCCTCTCCGCCCTGGCTGGCGGAGCGTCTCCGCAGATCCGGCCTCCGCCCCATACATCCGGTCGTCGATGTGACCAACTACGTCATGCTGGAGTTAGGCCAGCCGCTGCACGGCTATGACCTCGGCAAGCTCAACGGCGAGATAGTCGTCCGTTGGGCTGCGTCCGGCGAGCGGCTCACCCTTCTGGACGGAAAAAACATCGACCTCGCAGCGGATCTGGTTGTCATCGGTGACCGGTCGGGGCCGATTGGCCTCGCCGGGATCATGGGCGGTGCCAGCACAGCGGTAGAGGATGATACCGTCGACATCTTTCTCGAGGCTGCCTACTTCCCGCCACAGTCGGTGGCTGGCAGGGCGCGACGCTTCGGCTTACATACGGACGCCTCGATGCGCTTCGAGCGTGGTGTGGATCCGCGGGGGCAGGTCAGGGCGATTGAGCGCGCGACTGAGTTGTTGATGCAAATTGTCGGAGGCGAGCCCGGGCCGGTCAGCGAGGTTGCGCTCCCTGAGTACCTTCCCCAGCCCCCCGTAATTCATCTGCGCAGCGAACGGCTCGCGGCAGTCCTCGGGCAGGCGCTGCCGCCCCAAAAGATCGAGGAGTCGCTTGAGCTGCTCGGCATGTCTCTCGACTCGGATGGAACCAATGCTTGGCGCGTGACCGTTCCGAGCTTTCGTTTTGATCTGACTATTGAGGAAGATTTGATAGAGGAGGTCGCGCGGCTCGTCGGCTACGACAACATACCGGCGGTGCCGGAATTTACGGCCGCGAGCTTAGGAGTAGCCGCGGAGGACTGCGTCGACGAGGAGCGGATTGCTGATCTGCTCGTGGCGCGTGGTTATTCCGAGCTCATTAGCTATAGCTTTATCGATGGCGATCTGGGTGCGCGCGTTAACCCCGAGGCACCGCCCGAGCGGCTCGCCAATCCGATTTCGACAGAGCTCGGCGTATTGCGTCGATCCCTGTGGCCCGGCTTGCTTCTGGCGGCCGGCAAGAACCTGAGTCGGCAGCAGGAGCGCTTGCGGTTGTTCGAGATCGGTTCCCAGTTTGAGGCTGGACCCGAGGGCACAGTTGAGAGAGCGGTTGTCGCTGGTCTGGTGTGTGGAGCGCAATGGCCAGAGCATTGGGATCTGGAGGAGCGCGACGTCGATTTCTTCGATGCGAAAGGGGATATAGAATCCTTGGTCGCGCTGACCGGACGCGCAGAGGAGTTGCGCTTCGCAGCTGCTGAGCATCCGGCGTTGCGACCCGGACGCAGCGCGCGTGTTGCCTTCGGGCAAGTGGCGATCGGCTGGCTCGGTGAGCTTCACCCGGCGCTGCAGCGGCATCTCGAACTTAAGAAGACGACGATATTGTTCGCGTTAAGACTCGAGGCGTTAGCGTCAGCCAGGCTTCCAGCCTACGCGGCGTATTCGAAGTTCCCAAGCCTGCGGCGCGACCTCGCAGTCGTCGTCGGGGAGGAGGTTTCTGGGGAAGATCTACGCAAGTGTGTGAGCATTGCGGCCGGCTCGTTTTTACAGAATGTAAGGGTCTTCGACATATACCGTGGGCCCGGCGTAGATTCAAGTAGAAAAAGCATAGGGTTAGGCTTGATTTTGCAGGACAGTTACCGCACCCTTACTGATGAGGATGCAGATCGGACGGTGGCGGCCGTCGTGGAGCACCTCCGCAGCGAGCTGGGCGCAACAATAAGAAACTAACACCCACACTATGGCACTAACTAAGGCGGATATTGCTGAGTCGTTGTTCAACGAACTCGGTTTAAACAAGCGTGAAGCACGCGAGTTGGTCGATTCCTTTTTCGAAGACTTGCGTGGAGCACTGTCGTCCGGTGAACAGGCGAAACTTTCCGGCTTCGGGAATTTCGACCTTCGAGATAAGAATCAACGCCCTGGTCGTAATCCAAAGACCGGCGAGGAGATCCCGATCACCGCGCGGCGCGTCGTAACATTCCGGCCTGGGCAAAAGCTCAAGGCTAGAGTAGAGGCATATGCTGGAACCCGGAAATAACGCTGAGCTTCCCCCAATTCCGGGGAAGCGCTACTTCACTATCGGCGAAGTCAGCGAGCTGTGCGGCGTGAAGCCGCATGTTCTGCGTTACTGGGAACAAGAGTTTCCCCAGCTCAAGCCTGTCAAGCGACGCGGTAACCGGCGCTACTACCAACGCCAGGACGTGCTAGTGATCCGCCAGATTCGCAGTCTGCTGTATCAGGAAGGCTTCACGATCGGTGGTGCGCGACAGCGGCTCACCGGTGATGAGGCCCGGACCGACGTCAGCCAGAGTCAGCAGATCATCAGGCAGATCCGTGTCGAGCTGGAAGATGTTCTGCGTCTTCTGCGGCGCTAGCTGCGAGCGCCAGTAGCCGGTTCGCTGAGAACCGTCGATTTAGCTAAACTTCAGTTTCGGTCGGGGCGTGGCGCAGCCTGGTAGCGCACTTGCATGGGGTGCAAGGGGTCGGAGGTTCGAATCCTCTCGCCCCGACCAGTCAGTTCGGATGGTTATGGCGGATTGCAGGCCTCGGCCCGAGACAGCTCTCGGACTGACGCTCCCAATTCAACTGGAGCACGCAGTCGTCTGGCGCCATTCAAACGGACGCAAGGAGTCGGAGGTTCGAATCCCCTCGCCCCGGCCAGTCGCGATCTTTGCCCCGAGCCTCCGTTGGAAACCTCGAATTCGGAACGGTGGCCCGTTCCGGCTACCCCGAGCGACCTCGCCTTTGCGGTGGCATAACTTGAAGCGCGGCCGGCCAGATCAAATCGCGATCATCTAATAAGATAGAAATCTGATTAATATCAAAAATATATATAACTGATATCAAGTAGTTTGTAGGCAGCTAGGCGCCGTTCGTTGCGGGTTTACGGCGCCGGTCTGCGCCGCGCGCCCAATTGCCATAGCATAGCGATGCGGGCAGTATTAGAGGCGCGGTCGGAAGAGGTTTCCCATCGGCCACCGAGCACTGACTAATATAGATTTTAATAAGGCCAGTTGTCGATCCTGATGTTCCTCGAGAAATACAACCTAGAGGCCAATCCGTTCGCCCGCGGCCAGGTTCGCCCGCGAATTCAGTCGATCGCCAGCAGATCAGCGGTTGTCGGCCTCAAGAAGCTGCTGGATCGAACCCTGTACTGCCTGTTTTTGAGCGGGCGCTCGGGCGTTGGGAAATCGGCGCTCGTTGAACGTCATCTAAAGAGCCTAAAGGGTCAGACGGTTAGTTTGATTGGCCCGGGCGTGCTGACGGCGGCGCAATTCATTGCCAAGATCCTTCGCGATGTCGGCCTTCCGCCGATCGATGCAACCGAAGTGGAGTTGCGGAACATTATCGAAGTCTATCTCCGGCATCAGATTGCCAAAGGCGTGCGGGTTCTGCTGGTTGTAGATTCTCTCGAACGGCTTGCCGAGCCCGTCCTGAAGGAGCTGGAAACGCTGATGGCTCTCCGTTTCAAGCACCGCCCCATGATGGGCTTCGTCTTGCTGACCCGCAGCGAGGAGCTCGTGCAAAATATGATTCCGGTGGGCAGCGGCCCACCGCTCGCGCCCTACGCTCACGCTCGGCTTGCAGGCTTTACGCTCGATGAGACGGCAGAATACATTATGGCTTGCCTGCTTAGCGTTGACGGCCAGAATGCCCATCAGCTTTTCCCTGAGGAGGTCCTTCGTGACGTGCAGGCCTACACGCAAGGGATCGTCGGGAGCATCAACAGCCTTTGTTTTGAGGCGCTGAATCTTATGGCCCAGGGGAATGATGAGGGCGCGGACGCCGTGCTCGATTCGGCGTTGATAGCCGCTGCCGCTGAGCGCCTCAACCTGCGTCACGACCCATCGTTCTCGCGCGATCCGGAGGATGAGCTGTCGGCAGAGTCGATCCAACAGACTGATCCGGGGGAACTCCAGCTGCAGTCCGCGCATTTGCTCGTTACAAGCCGCGGAGATGTCATCGCGGAGATCGCCCTGAATCGGCCGCGCATGGTGCTCGGTCGCGACGAGAGCTGTGACATCAGTCTGCACAGCTCCTATGTGAGTCGTTACCAGAACCTATTCATGGAGACAGGCGCGGGCTGGGTGCTCATCGATCTCGGCAGCACGAACGGTTGCTTCGTAAACGGCAGACGCGTCACTCATCACGAGCTGCACGACGGCGACATCATCGCTGTTGGTCATCACCAGATCAGCTTCGTTGGATCTCGGGGTCGGCGCGCGGCAACAAGATCGGAAGCTCCCGCCAGCGCGGGGGGCTCCAAGTCGGCTGATACGCTCCTTAGCTCTGTCTCGCTCGGCAAGTCGGCCTGAGCGGGCAGTGAGGAGCGACTCGTCAGTTGCGCTTGACGAAATGCTCGGCTTTGCCCGGCAGCGCCTTATCACCGCTTAGAAGGCGATCCTCGATCCCGAGCAGGATCGGCTCAGCATGCCGCCGGTAAATGTTGACTTTGGCATTGAACACGTTCCGGCACATGCCGTGCTTGTCGCTGATCGTGATTCGGCGGATGCTGAAGTCGCCGGTCTTCAGTCTCGTGCCAGTCAGGTAGCATTTGATCGACTCGACCTTCTCCCCGGACAGCTCTAGTCCGTTGAGCTGATCCAGGCTCGAAGTCGCTTGCTCGACGAAGGAGATAGAATCTACCTCCGCGGAGCTGCTCGGTGAGCTGCTGCGTGATAAGCCGCTGCTTGGAAATTCCCCGACCATAATCTGGCCTGGCAGGGCCCGATCGATCATGCGGGCGAGCTCGACCGTGACATCTCCGACAATGTAATTGTACAGGGTCGGATTGAGTCCTTCGGCTTGATGAAACTCGTAACTGCTGCCGATATGGAAGCATGCCCTGAGCAGAGGAGCCGTATTGTGCTTGGCTTTACTGCGTGCGATGGCGTTGTCCGCTAGAACGAGGTGCATCAGGTGGTACAACAGAATGTCCGCTTCGAGACCCAAGCCGCGGTTCCAAAGATAGAAGCCGTCGCCGGTCGTCGACCGGCCGAAGTCGATGCCGATGCTCTTCGCCAGCATCTTGCTGTGGGCTGAGTTGATCGAATACGAAAGGCTGTTGAGCTGCGTCATCTGGTCAAAAGGCGCGAGAAGGCTGAAGCCGACGATATCGAAGACTGCGACGGCACGCTTCGCCACGTAGCTGATACTGTAACGCTTGACGAGCTTCTCGATGATCTGGTCCGTTAGAGGAGAATCTTCGATTTTCTGGCGCAGCTCGATCGACGTCGGCTCTATTCCGAGCAGCCGCGACACGTTCTCGAGTTGCCGCGGGCTGAGCCGCCGCCGGCCGGTGATCAGCGACTTGAAAAAATCCTCTGAGGGCCGCGCTGTCTCGTGGGCAGCCAGCGGCGGGTTGACGGCGCCGGCCGAGAAGGCAGCCACGCCGTAATGCGGGATCACAATCACCGCAACGCCGTAGTCTGTTGGGCACCAGCTCAGAATGACGTTCTGGCCGAGGCGCCAGTGCTTGTGCAGGCATTTGTCGAGATAGATGAGGTTGCTGCGCTCCGAGAGACTCATCTCCGCGCTTGCGGGAGCCATTGTCTCGATGTAACTGCCAGCGTGACTGAAGCTGAAGATCCCGGTGTTCGAGGCTTCCATACCATCTTGGCTGACGAGCGATCGCACCATCATACTATTGCTGGCGGTTGGCGGAAACGTCTATACATCACAGCTGCGCCTGAGGTTGTCGGGTCAACGCGGCGATCTGCAATGTCGACCGGCATCACGGCTGTGGGCGAGTACGCTGCAATGCGGGGTTCAGCGTACCTTTAAGCTGCTGGGTGAGCGCAGGCGTCAGAAATGTCGGTTGCTCGCCCGCGACTCGCGCACCATAATCTCTGCTCCTATCACTCGAATGGACTGCTGAAAAGTGACGAACCCAGACAAACCGGATCCGCGTCGCTATTCGCGTGTCGTCGTGGACGGCCTAACCCAAGCGCCGAGCCGGGCAATGCTGCGCGCCGTTGGATTCAAGGACGCAGACTTTGCCAAGCCCCAGATCGGCATCGCCTCGACATGGAGCATGGTTACTCCCTGCAATATGCACATCAATGGGCTTGCAGAAATTGCCGCCGCCGGATCCGATGCCGCCGGCGGGAAGAGCGTGATCTTCAACACTATTACTGTTTCAGATGGGATCTCGATGGGAACGGCAGGCATGCGGTATTCGCTAGTCTCTCGGGAAGTGATCGCCGATTCGATCGAGGCAGTAACGGCGGCAGAGGGGTTTGATGGGCTTATTACAATCGGCGGCTGTGACAAGAACATGCCCGGTTGCGTTATGGCCATGGCACGTCTCGACCGGCCTTCGATCTTCGTCTATGGCGGCACGATTCAGCCCGGGCCCAAGCACCGAGACATCGTCTCGGTATTCGAGGCAGTTGGTGGAGTTGCCGCGGGCACGGTTAGCGAGGCCGAGCTCAGGGAGGTCGAGACGACTGCAATACCCGGACCGGGGTCTTGCGCCGGCATGTACACAGCCAACACCATGGCTTCGGCGATCGAGGCGCTGGGTCTCAGCCTCGCGAACAGCTCAGCGCAGGAGGCCGTCTCCACCGCCAAACGCAACGATTGCGAACGCGCCGGTCGGGCAGTCATGGAGCTCGTCAAGCGAGGGATCCGGCCATCCGATATCTTGTGTAAGGAGGCCTTCGAGAACGCGATAACCATGGTCATCGCGCTGGGCGGTTCGACCAACGCGGTTCTGCATCTGCTGGCGGTCGCTCACGATGCACGAATCGAGTTGAGCCTCGAGGATTTCACGCGTATCGGGGCGCGCGTCCCGGTCTTGGCCGACCTCAGACCCAGCGGACGCTACATGATGTCAGAGCTCATTCACATCGGGGGTATTCAGCCATTGATGAAGACCTTGCTCGAGGCTGGGCTTTTGCACGGCGGCTGTCTGTCTGTCACCGGTAAGACGCTGCAAGAAAATCTCGCTGATGTGCAGCCCTATCCCGATAAGCAAGACATCGTCCGACCATTGGCCCGGCCTATCAAGAAGGACAGTCATCTGGCGATTCTCTATGGCAACCTGGCCCCGGATGGAGCCGTCGCCAAGATTTCCGGTAAGGAAGGCACGCAATTTTCGGGTTCGGCGCGGGTATTCCAGTCGGAAGAGAGTGCCCTGGAAGCCATCCTGAACGGTAGCGTAGTGGCAGGTGACGTCGTCGTCATTCGCTACGAGGGCCCCAAGGGTGGCCCTGGGATGCGCGAGATGCTGAGCCCCACAGGGGCGATAATCGGGCGCGGTCTGGGAGACAAGGTTGCCCTGATCACGGATGGGCGATTTTCCGGCGGCAGCCACGGTTTCGTTGTCGGGCACGTCACGCCGGAGGCTGCCGTGGGGGGGCCGATCGCCGTCGTCGCAGACGGTGACACGATCACAATCGATGCGTCTACCAAGACCATCGAACTCGAGATCGACGCGGCTGAGCTGGAAGCTCGGATGAAAGCTTGGCGTGCGCCAGAGCCGAAGGCCGATCGGGGGCTACTCGTAAAATATGCTCGTCTGGTCAGCTCGGCGTCCGAAGGAGCGGTTACCGATAAGCCGATCGCCTAGGCTCTCTTGACGGAGTCAGTCGCAGGCTTTACCGTGCGCGCATGAGCCGAAACGCACTCAAGATGGCAGCCTATAAGGCGATTACACTCAAGCGAATCGCCAGCGGGTTGTCCGTGCCTATGCGTTAAGTCGCTTTCGGCCACGGTCAGAGAGGAACCCGCTGCGGAATTTCCCAGCGGGTTTTTTATTGAGGATTTTTTGCCGCCGGAGTCTAACCGAGACTCACGGCGGCGCGGGCGATTCGAGGAGTGCGTCAGTAATGGACAGCGTTGAGCATCGCGGTTTTGGAGAGCAGTCGATCGTTACGGCCTTTCCACATTCGCCATTCGTCGTGATGAAGTTCGGAGGCACCAGTGTCTCAGCGGCTGAGAGCTGGAAAATCATTGCGGGTTTGGTGCGGCAACGGCTGGATGATGGGATGACTCCGGTCATCGTGCATTCAGCGCTGGCGGGCATCTCCAACGCCCTCCAGGCGCTGCCGCAGCAAGCGATAGCCAACGGTGGAGCGGAGCAAATCGCTGCGATCAGGCAGCGGCACGAGAAGCTGGCGCTGGAGCTCGGCGTAGCCCCCGAGCTGTGCAACCCTCACTTCGAGGCGCTGCAACAGTTGGTCGATGGTGTGCGGCTCGTCGGCGAGATCAGCCCGCGCGTGCTAGCCCGGATCATGGCTACGGGCGAGTTAGCAGCGACGATTCTGGGCGCGGCTTTTCTGGAGAAAGCAGGTCTGCCCGTTCGCTGGCGCGATGCACGGGAGCTGCTGCAGAGCCTCCCGGTTGCGGATCAGACCGAACGCGCAGCGTGTCTCTCCGCGCCCTGCAACTTCGAACCGGATCAGGCCCTGCAGTCGGAGCTAATGAGCAGCGAGGGCTTCGTGTTGACGCAGGGTTTCATCGCGCGAAACAGCTCCGGCGAGACCGTGTTGCTTGGTCGCGGCGGCTCGGATACCTCCGGCGCCTACTTGGCGGCAAAGCTGAGTGCGCGAAGATTGGAAATCTGGACCGACGTGCCGGGATTTTTCAGTTCCGATCCGCAGGCCATACCCTCGGCCCGACTGCTGCGATCGCTGCACTATCGAGAGGCCCAGGAAATTGCTTCGGCTGGTGGCGGTGTGCTGCATCCGCGAAGTATTTCTCCCGTCAGACGCTATGGGATTCCATTGTTTCTCAAATGCACGCTCCGTCCGGACTGGCAGGGCACCGTTGTATCGGATGCGACCGGAGAAGACACGCCGCGGATCAAAGCAATTTCACGGCGGACCAGAATCACTTTGATCTCCATGGAATCAATGGAGATGTGGCATCAGGTTGGTTTCCTAGCCGAGGCCTTCGAGCTGTTTCGCACCCACGGCTTGTCCGTAGACCTGATCTCGACGTCGGAGAGCAACGTCACGGTGTCAGTCGATATGGCCGCGAATGTATCGGATCGGGCCGCAATCGATAGGCTGGCGCAGGATCTTGGGCGTTTGTGCCGCGTGACTGTCATCGAGGACTGTGCGGCGGTCACTTTGGTAGGTCAACGGATCCGGGCAATCCTGCACGAGCTCAGCCCGGCGCTCGAGGTGTTCGAGGAGCAGAAAGTCCATCTCGTAACCCAGGCTGCCAACGATCTTAATCTCACTTTCGTCGTGGATACGGAGGACGCCTACCGTCTGGTGCAGAGATTGCACGCGCTGCTCATCAATAAATTCGGTGCCGACAGCATTTTCGGTCCTACATGGGAGCAGCTGCGCCAGCCGGAGACAGAGCCGCGAAAGCATGTCGCGCCATGGTGGGAGCGCAAGCGCGAGCTGTTGTTGCAGGTTGCCGAGCAGCACGACTCAGCCTACGTCTATGATCGGGAGAGCGTTCGGCTCGCTGTTCGGTCTTTGCTAAGCATGAAATCCATCGATGCCGTCTTTTATGCCATGAAAGCAAATTCGAACCCCGGGATTCTGCGCGTGATCGACGAAGAAGGCGCGAACTTCGAGTGCGTGTCGCCCGGTGAGATCAGGCGCGTACAGGAACTACTTCCTGATCTGGCTCCAAGGCGGGTCCTGTTCACGCCAAACTTTGCTCCACGAAAAGAGTATGCATGGGCTCTTGAACAGGGCGTCTGGGTCACGCTGGACAATCTCCATCCGCTGCGGCATTGGCCGGATCTTTTTCGCGGACGAGACATCTTCATTCGTCTCGATCCGGGGCAGGGTAGAGGACATCACGAGCATGTGAAGACGGCTGGGGTTCATTCGAAGTTTGGTATTCCCTTGTTCGAGCTCGATGATCTGGAACAACTTGCCTCCGCAGCAGGTGCCCGAATTGTCGGCCTGCATGCGCATACAGGTAGTGGAATTCTAAACCCTGAGAACTGGCGCGACACCGGCGAGCAGCTTGCGAGCCTTCGGGAAAGATTCAAGGACGTTCGCTACATCGATCTAGGCGGCGGCCTCGGCATTCCCGAGAAGCCAGGCGAGCGGCCGCTCGATATTGCGGCTCTCGAAGAAGCCATCGGCCATGTAAAGTCGGTCAGCGGTGACGTCGAACTCTGGCTCGAGCCTGGCCGGTTCCTGGTGGCGCAGGCCGGCATTCTGCTCGCGCACGTGACGCAAACCAAGGGTAAGGGCGATGTGCACTATGTTGGCGTCAGTACTGGCATGAACTCGCTCATTCGGCCGGCGCTCTACGGTGCTTACCATGAGATCGTGAATCTCTCGCGCCTCGACGAAACGCCGACGGATATCGTGACGATCGTGGGTCCGAACTGCGAGACTGGTGATCGCCTCGGATCCGATCGTTTGCTGCCGCCGACGCGGGAGGGTGACGTTCTCGGGATCGCCAATGCTGGTGCATACGGCCATGTCATGAGCTCGCACTACAATTTACGCGAGCCAGCGACGGAGGTTCTAATCTAGACCTGTCTGCCTCTGATCGCCCGACTTCTGTCGTGACGGTTTATCTGAGGGCTAGGCTTGATGTCGCCGCTCGAGCTCGACGACGACGTCGGCCAGCGTTAGACCGCGAAGCTGGAGCAACACCAGCAGGTGATAGATCAAGTCGGCTGCTTCGGCGACCACGCGCTCTGGCGTCTCTGCGACGGCCGCCAGGGCCGTTTCGATGCCTTCCTCACCGAGTTTCTGGGCGACCGCCAACGGTCCCGCGGCCGCGAGCCGTGCGGTATAGCTTTGCTCGCCTGCAGCGGTAATTCGTTCCTCGATGACCTGCTCGAGTGTACGTAGAAATTCGAGCTCATTCACTAAGGCTGCTCCTTCGGTTGTTCTGGTGGACGCACGGCGATTCCGGCGTCGATTAGGTACTGCTTGAGCACCGGTATCGGAATCGCGGCAGAGTGGAATACTGTCGCGGCCAGCGCCCCATCTACGCGCGCTTGTCGGAACACGTCACTGAAATGCTGCATCTCGCCGGCTCCACCGGATGCAATCAAAGGTACGTCTGTCACTTCTCGCACCAGACTGAGCTGGGCGAGATCGTATCCCTTGCGCACGCCATCCTGGTTCATGCAGTTCAAAACGATCTCGCCGGCGCCGCGCTCTTGCACCTCTTTGACCCAATCCAGCGTGCGGCGTTGGCTGGAGCGGCTTCGATTGGGGTCGCCCGTGTACTGATAGACGAGGTAATCACCGTGCTCGGCCGAGCTATCAATGCCCACGACGACGCACTG
>JAHEEM010000309.1 GCA_024640695.1 Rhodospirillaceae bacterium
CGAAACCCGGGTTTGCCTGGGAAGCCAGACAGCCCACAAACCGAGACCGGGCACACGCGCGCAACGCTCGGGGGCAGTGCGGTGAACAGAGTGTGAAATCCGTCATAGGTCAGCGTCGCCACGCGGGTGTATTAGGGTATCTCCACTACCATGGAGAACTGCGCGATGAACACGGACAGTACCGCGGGCTACTCGGCCATCGAGGATCTCATTGAAGAAGAGGTCTTCGGCGAGGAGAGTCTCAACGAGATCGAGGTCGAGGACCTCTTGGGTCATCATGTAGAGTTCGACGCGCAGGACGAGGACTGGCGCGCAACGATGGACTTCTAGCCGTCAAGGCCTGACGAGCTCGATCTCGAACAGCTGTGGCCAGTACTTGCCGGTCACGAACAAGCGCTTTGCCTGCGCATCGTAGGCTATACCATTCAAGACCGCGTCAGGATCACGCCGCGCCCGAGGCACCAAGAGACTCAAGTCGACCCAAGCCTGCACCTCGCCCGTCTCGGGCGAAATTCGCGCGATCCGATCGTCGTACCAGATGTTAGCCCAGATCTCACCATCAATGAACTCGAGTTCGTTGAGCCGCGCGACAGGCGCTCCCTGATCGCGCACCTCAATCGTGCGGCTTACGGTGAAGCTTTCGGGATCATAAAAATACAGCGTCGCGGAGCCATCGCTCACAATCAACGACTCGCCATCGTGGGTCAGCCCCCAGCCTTCGCCACTATAGCGCCGGGTCCCGAGCAGCTCGAAGCTAGCAAGGTCATAGACGAACGCAGTCTGGCTCTTCCACGTGAGCTGATAGATGCGGCCTCCAAATATCGTCAGCCCTTCAGCGAAGAACGTGAAATTAACCGGCGCGATTTGCTCTACCGCACCGCTCTGGAGATCGACGCGCCGCACGGAGGAGTGACCGTACTGGCCCGTACTCTCGTAAAGTTCGCCGTCGTGGACAGTTAGACCTTGAGTGAAAGCGCCGGGGTCGTGCGGGTACGTCGCAATAACACGCCCCGTCCACAGTTCGGGGCCTGCGGGCGGGCGAAGCTGCGCGCAAACGGTCAAGCCGATGGTACCGGCAAGCACTGCAGCGATGATTACCCATTGCGGTCGCAATCGACTCAGCATGCCGGCACCTAAACCTCTGACTCAACGTTCATGCGGCCCACAAACTAGTGCGGCCGCGTATGGCGGTCAAGAGCGGCTTAGAAAGAACGGTTGAGTGGTGTATAAATCGAGGCGTGGAAATCGCAAGCAACAAACCTTTGCAGCGCGACCGATACGCGTTAGGCGAGGGGCGCGAATGAAAGCGCGGCTCGGCGGCTACCCGATAGTCGTGCTCATTTGCGCGGTCCTGATCGCGCTGGTCGGCTTCGGCAGCCGCCAGAGCTTCGGCATGTTCCTGCGGCCGGTGACCGAAGCCATCGGGCTTGGCGAGGACGTGCGCGCAATGTCGTTCGCCACGGGGCTGCAGGCGCTGATCTATGGTCTGGCCGCCCCCATCGTCGGCGGCATCGCCGATCGCTGGGGACCGGTGCGGGTTATCGTAATTTCCTCGCTGATTTATGCCGCGGGACTTTACGGCATGGCAAATGCCACCAGCGCCGGCGAGCTCGTGTTCAATATCGGCCTGTTGACGGGTATCGGCTCCGCCGGCGTCGCAATGCCGCTATTGCTGTCAATAGTGAGCCGCGTGGCTACCGATAAGCATCGCACGCTGTGGCTTGCGTGCGTCGTCTCTGGCAGCACCGCCGGGCAAATGCTCATCGTGCCACTGAGCCACCGGCTTATCACTACCATCGGTTGGTCGCAGGCCGCGGTCGTCCTGACCGCTCTCGTCACTGTCATTCTGCCGCTCGCGATCGGCATCGCTTATGCCGCGGGCCCGGCGACGAGCAGCCGTGGCCACCAGAGCCTCGCCGACGCGCTGCTTGAAGCGCGTAGTCACCGCGGCTTCTGGCTGCTGACGACGGGCTTTTTTGTCTGCGGATTCCAGGTTCAGTTCATTAACAATCATCTCGAGAACTATCTGAGCGCGACAGCCGTCGGCGGCGCCATGGCCGCGACCGCGATTGCGCTCATTGGACTGTTCAATATGATCGGTACGCAGATCGCGGGCGTACTCGGCGGGCGTTACCGGAAGAAACAGCTGCTCGCTTATCTATACATCGGCCGTTCGCTGCTGTTCTTGGCATTCTTTCTGCTACCCGTCAGCCGGCTCAGCGTGATCGCATTTGCCTGCGGCGTCGGCCTGCTGTGGCTGGCGACCGTACCGCTGACATCCGGCATCGTCGCGCAAGTCTTCGGGACTCGCTATATGGCGACGCTCTATGGGCTCGTCTTCTTGAGCCATCAGCTCGGCAGCTTTTCGAGCGTCTATCTCGCCGGCGTCATCCGCAGCTCGACGGGCAGCTACGACCTGGCCTGGTGGCTCATCATCGCGGCGGGCTTCGTAGCAGCAGTTCTGCACTGGCCAATCGACGAGCGTCCCGTGCCGCGCCTTGCTGCCGAGCAGCGCCAGGCACCCGCCTGAAGCTTTCGGCGCCGCAGCTCTGTGACTCGGATCACGGCCGCAGTTGGTCGCGCTCCCTATGCTCGAAGTCACTAGATTTCCAACGAGGACGCGGCAATGTGGAAAACGAACCTGATCTTGGCCTGCATCGGCCTGGTAGCCAGTGGCTGCTCCTCGACGCAGGCTCCACGGCCGGCGCCGCGCACAGCATACGTCGCCTCGGCACCATCTTCCGTCATAACCGCTGGCGTTGAGATCACGTTGAGCGCCGATCAGGCGGCGTCCGTCCGCGCCTACCTCGGTAGCGCGCAGTCGGAAAACAGCCGTGGACGTGGCCGCAGCGGGGGCCTACCGCCTGGCATAGCCAAGAATCTCGAACGCGGCAAATCGCTGCCGCCCGGCATAGCCAAATCCTATCTGCCCTCGCACGTCGTCGCCGGGCTGCCGCGCCTGCCATCGGGTCTCGACTATGTCGTCGTTGCAGGGAAGCTGCTACTCGTCGAGGCGGCAACGGCAGCGATTCACGATGTCCTGGTCGATATCGCCTTCGATCGCTAGAACTCTCATAGCAAACCCGAACGAGTTATGGCGCTAGGCGAGCGGCGCCGCAGAACGCCCGTGCGCCGCTAAGGAGCACTCTCTTTGAAAAACCGAGCCAGGCAGCGCAAAATATCAGGCGATTAATGCTGCTTATCTGCATTGATCGACACCGCCCGGCGTCTCGCCACGGCAAGGGAGTGTGTGCAAATCACTCGAACACACCTCTAGAAGAATTAATCGTCGCAGGAGACAG
>JAHEEM010000310.1 GCA_024640695.1 Rhodospirillaceae bacterium
CAGAGCTCTTCGGGACGAAATGAAAGCGTGTAGACTAACTCGCCTTGGCTTTTCTTCCACGAAGAAGCTGTGCCTGGAACGACGCATGCATCACTGGTCTCTGCGGTCAATCCCTGCAAATAAGGACACGTTGCGAAGCCGCATCGCTGCTCGCTGCGATGTGGCTCCAGCGTAGCCAGCTGCTTACCGTTGCAGTAATGGAATATGACGCCAGCCGCGTCCCGACGGTTGCGTCCCACAGGCGACCAGTGCCGCAAGGTTAGAGACAGATGTTTGACTGCTCAGCAAGCCGCATCCACACGTGCCTGTTGCCCGGCGCCGGTATCGAGCAGCCCCGGGCAGCCCATCCGGGCCGGGCGGTGCGCGTATGCTGAGTCGCCGCGAGCTCTATCCCCCGCTGCAGCCCTATGACCATGGATTCCTGACCCGCGGCGAGCATCGCATCTACTACGAGCAGTGCGGTAACCCGCGCGGCAAGCCCGCGCTGTTCGTGCATGGTGGTCCGGGCGGTGGCGGTGACGAGAATGCCCGCAGGTTTTTCGATCCGGACGGTTACCGGATCATCAATTTCGACCAGCGCGGTGCTGGCCGCAGTCGGCCGGCGGCCTGCCTGAACCAGAATACGACCTGGGACCTGACTGCCGACATGGAGGCCTTGCGCGCGCTGCTCGGGGTTGAGCGCTGGCTCGTGTTCGGCGGGTCCTGGGGCAGCACGCTGGCACTGGCTTATGCGCAGTCTCATCCGCAGGCCGTCAGCGAACTCGTGCTGCGCGGGATTTTCCTGCTGCGGCGTGCCGAGCTCGACTGGTTTTACCAGGACGGCGCGAGCAACCTGTTCCCGGAGCAGTGGCAGCGCTTCCTTGCGCCGATTCCGCCCGCCGAGCGCCAGGATCTGCTGGCCGCTTACCATCGCCGCCTCACGAGCGACGACGCGGAGACCCGCCTGGAGGCCGCGCGCGCATGGTCGATCTGGGAAGGGACGACGAGCTCGCTGCTGGCAAATGAGAAGCTCGTTCAGCACTTCGCTCATCCTGATTTTGCGCTGGCGCTCGCGCGTATCGAGACGCACTACTTCGTCAATGGTGGCTTTCTCGAGAGCGAGGATCAGTTGCTCGCTGGCGTTGATCACATCCGACATATCCCAGGCGTGATCGTGCAAGGACGCTATGATGTTGTCTGCCCGATAAAGACTGCGTGGGAGCTTGCGCAATGTTGGCCCGGGGCGAGCTTCAGGATCGTGGCCGACGCGGGTCACTCCGCCTACGAGCCTGGAATTACGCACGAGCTCATTCGTGCGACGGACGAGTTTCTGAGCAAGGACCGTGGAGGGCCTGCCGAATGAGAAAGACGCTGCTAGTCAACGGGACCGTCGTCAACGAGGACCGCGTGTTTGCGGCTGACGTTCTCATTGAAGGGGATCGCATCGCTCGCATCGACGCTGGCCTGCCCGCTTCTGTCGCCGATCAGGTCATCGACGTCAGCGGATGCCACGTGCTGCCGGGCCTTGTCGACGACCAGGTGCATTTTCGGGAGCCCGGGCTGACCCATAAAGCAACCATTGCGACCGAGTCGCTGGCCGCCGTCTGCGGTGGCGTGACGAGCTACATGGAGATGCCCAATACCAGCCCGCCGACGACGACGCGGCAGTCCCTCGAAGAAAAGCGCGCGCGCGCGAGCGGCCGCAGTCATGCCAATTTCGCATTTTATCTCGGCGCGTCCAACGACAATCTCGAGGAGATCAAACGTGTTCGCCGCGGCGAGGCCTGTGGGATCAAGGTTTTTATGGGCGCCTCGACGGGCAACATGCTCGTCGATAATCCCGATACCCTCGAGCGCATCTTCGCCGAAGCGCCGCTGCTAGTTGCGACGCATTGTGAGGACTCGCCGACAATTTGGCGCAACGAGGCATCCTTCCGGGAACGGTATGGTGAAGATGTTCCCATGGCGGCCCATCCGGCGATTCGCTCTGCTGAAGCCTGCTACAAGTCGTCTTCATTAGCCGTCGATCTGGCAAAACGTTTTGGTACCCGACTCCACGTGCTGCATCTGACCACCGAGCGAGAGCTGGCATTGTTTGACGCTGGGCCGATCGAAGCTAAGCACATCACCGCGGAAGTCTGCGTGCATCATCTCTGGTTTGACGAGTCGAGTTATCCAGCGCTCGGGGCACGCATCAAGTGCAATCCTGCCATCAAGCGCAGTGAGGATCGCCTGGCGCTACTAGAGGCGCTCCGCAGTGACGTGCTCGACGTCATAGCGACGGATCACGCGCCACATACGCTGGAGGAGAAGCAGCGCAGCTATTTCGAGGCGCCCGCCGGGCTACCTCTCGTGCAGCACTCTTTACAGATGCTCCTCGAGCATCATCGCGCCGGCCGGCTGACGCTGGAGCAGATCGTGCGCAAGGCGGCGCACAATCCTGCGCAACTCTTCGGGCTGGAGGGTCGAGGCTTTATTCGCGAGGGATGCTTTGCCGATCTCGCAGTCGTCGATCTCGGTCGACCGCAGCGCGTGACGACCGAGAGCCTGCGCTACAAGTGCGCTTGGTCACCGCTGGAAGGCATGGAGTTCTCGGCAACGGTCGTGATGACCCTCGTGAATGGCACCGTCGTAGTTTCGAACGGCGAGCTTGTCTCCGATCCCTGCGGGCGCGCGCTAGCGTTCTCTGATTGAGCGTCCGGGTTGATCTAAGTCTCGTGGGGCTTGAATTCCAACACCTGGCTATGCTGGACTTCGGTTTGAGTTTGGCTAGCGTTGGGAGAAAGATTTGAGAGCTGCGCTTTACCTCGTCGCCGCCGGCCTGCTCATCGCCGGCTGCCAGCCTCCCTCCTCGAGTGACACCGCCGTTCCAGAGCAGGGTGCACCGATCGCGACCGAACCCAATGGAGCGCCGCTGGCCAATGATCCGAGTCTGGACGACGAGCCGGAGTCGAACCCGCTGATCGGATTGCTCGAGCAGGACATTCCTTACGGTGAGGACGCCGATGGCAACTTAGTTGGCTTCCTCGCGGTGCCGGAGGACGCGGCAGAGCCGCTGCCGGGCGTTATCGTGCTACACGAATGGTGGGGGCTCACACCCGCGATCCGAGAAGTTTCGCGTCGGATTGCACGTGAGGGATACATCGTTCTCGCAGTCGATCTCTATGGCGGTCGTACCGCTGAGGCGGTACCCGAAGCGCAGGTGCTGCTGCGTGAGCTCGTGGAAGCGCCGGAGCAAGTCCGCAGCAATATCCGGCAGGCCTATACATACCTTGAGCGGTACGCGCTCGCGCCACGCATCGGCAGTATCGGCTGGGA
>JAHEEM010000311.1 GCA_024640695.1 Rhodospirillaceae bacterium
GTTACGACAAGGCGACCGGCGAGATCGTCGGCTCGGTCTACATGCCGGCGCCGCAGACCGGCGCGCCGATGACGTACATGCACGAAGGTCGCCAATACATCGTCGTGCCGATCGCCGAGCCGGGCTTCGGTAGCGAGCTGATCGCGTTCGCGCTGCCCGAGGGCGGTTAACGACTCAAAGCGTGCAGCCGGCCGCAACCCGCGGCCGGCTGCTACAGCGCGCCCCAGACGACCTTACCGCCGACGAGTGTCGCTATCGGCAAAATCTCCCTGATCTCGTTTTCGGGCACGGTCAGATAGTCTCGGTCGAGTACCAGCAGGTCGGCGAGCAAGCCCGGGCGGATCGCGCCGATATTGGCTTCCTGAAACATCAAGTAGGCATTCGAGCGGGTGTGCGCGATCAGCGCTTCCTCGCGCGTCAGCGTCTGACCGAGCACGCGCTCGCCGTTGAGCGCGAGCCCCGTGACGGCCCACCATAGCGACACAAACGGATTGATCTGCGCGGCCTTCGTGCCGTCGGTGCCAAGGCCCCATGGAATGCCGCTGGACTCGATCATCCGCAGCGGCGGAATATCCAATGCGTCGTCGCCGTGTTGCTCGAACAGCCGAACGCGCTGTGGCTCGTACAGCACCGAGATGCTGCGCAGCTGCAGATTCATGCCGAGCGCGCGCATGCGATCGATCTGTGTCCTATCGACGAGGTCGGCATGCGTGATTGTCCAGCGCAGCTGGCGCATCGGGAATTCGCGGTTGACGTCCTCGACGACGTCTAGAAATCGGCCGATCGTCGCGGCGTTCATGATGTGCGTTTGCACCGACCAGCCGCCGTCGGCAGCGGCGACCAAAATATTGCGTGCGACAGCCAGATCCTCGGGCGCCGGATCGACCGGCCCTGCGAGCGAATCGCGTATCGGCATGTAGTAGTTCTCGCCCATCGCAATCAGGTCGAGCGTGCGATTTCCCTGGAACGGTCGTGCTGCGCGGATCTCCTCGATCAGGCCCTCGGCTTCTTCCGGCGTCCGCGGAATCGCGCCGCGCGCGAGCGTATGGAACACGCGCAGCGTCAGATCCTCGGTCGCGGCCAGCGCCCAGATGCGGTCGTAGCTCTCGGGCCTGATACCGCCACCGGCGGGATCGTAAACGGCTGTGAGCCCGATGCTATTCAGGTATGTGAACGTCTCGCGGATTCCATTGATCTGGCTCGCCTCGGGGACCTCGGGCAACAGCGTCGTCGCGATGCGGAACATCGGCATCTCGCCGTTGATGCGTCCAGTGACGCGGCCATCGGCATCGCGTTCGACAAAGTTTGCAATTGGGGATGAACCGAGTTGGTTCGCGCTGCGTGCGACGAGCGGAATGCCCAGCGCTCGAAAGAATGCGGTATTGCCGAACGCGTGCTGATACGTCGACTGGATAAACGCCGGCCGCTCGCCTGCGATCTCGTCGAGCTCCGCTAGCGTGAACCCGGATTGGTCGCCTTCAAACTGGTTCTCGGTCCATCCGCCGAGCGACATCAGCCATTGGTCCGCCGGCAGTGAGTCCGTCTTGGCTCTGAAGCGCGCGAGTGCCTCGGCGCGGCTCGAGACGCCGTCGAGGCGCGCCTCGTTCGGCCAATACTCGGTCGCGCGGATGATGTGGTTGTGATTGTCGATGAGTCCGGGGATCATGGTGCGTCCGTCGAGATCGACGAACGTCGTCCCGGGGCCGGCGAGGGTCAAAATGTCTGCGTCGGTGCCGACCGCGGCGATACGCTCGCCACTGATCGCGACGGCCTGCTGAATCGAGAAGTAGTCGTCGACCGTGATGATCTTGCCGCCGTGGAGGATCGTGTCAGGCGTGGGCTGTGCGTCGGCCGGCAGCGGACTCGAAACGGCGGTGAGCAGTGCTAGAGTTGGGATCAGTCGTCTCATGGGCGTTCTTGCGATTGCATGCAGTGAGCGGGGTGGCTGCAATGTTAGCGCAAGGCAACAACGTCGGGTCGATCGGTGCCGGTGCCGTACGCCCGGACGAGTCGCGGCCTGATTTGCGTAAATCGAGCGCCCGATCCGCGTAGAATCGGGCCCAAGAATCGAGACGAGGGCAACTCGACCCTCGAAGGGGGTGGCATGACAGCGTGGCGTTCGGCAGCGTCTCTTGGCGCACTGCTTGTCTTGACGGCCGGCGGGCTGAATCACGCCGCAGCCGAGATTACTCGCATCGAGATTAGGAGCGTGGAGTCGCCGACGTTCGGTGGGCGCGAGTTCGGTGCGGTCGGCCGTTACGAGAAGCTGCACGGTCGCGCGTACGGTGCTGTCGATCCGGCGCTGCCCCAGAATGCCGTGATCACCGACATCGATCTCGCGCCGCGCAACGCCGACGGCCTCGTAGAGTATTCGATGGATATCTTCATCTTGAAGCCCATCGATCCGAGTCGCGGCAATCACCGGCTGTTGCTCGACATGAATAATCGCGGCGAGATGCGCGTCGGCCGCCTCAACGACGCTGCGCTCAGTAACGATCCGACGACCGCTGCTGACGCAGGCCACGGCTTCGTCATGGATCTCGGCTACACGATCGTCGGTAACGGTTGGGACTTCGGCGCAACGAAGGCGGACGGCGGGCTGACAATCTCGGTCCCGGTCGCGCGCAACCCCGACGGGTCTGAAATCACCGGCCCATCGTACGAATATATCGTGTTCAACGGCGCGAACAGCGGGCAATTCGGACTGGCGTTCCCGGCTGCGAATCTCGATCAGACGCGGGCGACGCTGACCGTTCGCGAGCGACTCGAGGAACCTGCCGTCGAGATTCCGGCGGATGGCTGGGCGTACGTCGATGCGAAGACGATCGGTCTGCTGCCCGCAGGCACGCCGTTCGAGCGCGGCCATATCTACGAGTTCACGTATACGGCCAAGGATCCGGTCGTTGCCGCTCTCGGGCTTGCCGCGACGCGCGATTTCGTGTCGTTCTTGCGGCACGCATCCGAAGATCACGCAGGGAGCGCGAATCCGCTTGCCGGCGATGTGCGCCATACGTTCAGCTTCTCGATCTCGCAGCCGTCGCGCGCATTGCACGACTTTCAAACGTACGGCTTCAATGCCGACGAGCAGGGCAGGCGTGTCATCGATGGCATGTTGAAGTGGACCGGTGCGGGCACCGGCGATCAGATCAATTACCGATTCGGCCAAACTCGGCGAACCGAGCGCAATCGACAGAACCACCTGTATCCCGAAGGCGTCTTCCCGTTCGCGCATCAGGTGATGCGGGACCACCTGAGCGGCAAGGTCGGCGGGCGCATCGTTCGGTGCCGC